>JAHEBW010000022.1 GCA_024642065.1 Polynucleobacter sp.
TTCTTTAATACGCGACCTGAGCTTGTATCGCCCTTAACTGCTGGTTCTGTATAAGTGATTTCACGAATCACGATAGTTGGCAATTCAACTGAAAGTGCTTTACCTTCGTAGAAAACAACTTCAACAGGCATGCCATCTTCTAAGTAGTGAAGTGCATCACCCATGTTGTCTTTTTCAACTTCATACTGGTTAAATTCTGTATCCATAAATGCATACATAGGATCAGCAAAGTAAGAATACGTACATTCTTTGCGTTCCAAAATAACCACTTCAAATTTATCGTCAGCTTTGAAAATGCCTTCGTTAGGTGCTTCAGTGATGAGGTTTTTAAATTTCATCTTCACAACTGCAGCATTACGACCTGAACGGCTGTATTCTGATTTTTGAATAACCAATGGTTGGCCATTCAACATGACAACGTTACCTACGCGGAGTTCTTGAGCAATTTTCATCGCGATATTTCCTGAGATTTCACAAAGTCTAAGATTTTAACCTCTAATTGACCTAAATCTCTCAACTTCTGGGCCCAAGTCTCAGAATGTTGTGTCCAAACTTCTAAATTTGGCCACCAAGTGCTGGGGCAAGCCCATTTCATAGCCATTTTTCCTTGAGTATTCAAAGAACTAGGGCTTCCTTCAAAATACCTCTCCAAGAAAGCGTCTAGTTTCACTTCATGAGCATGGTCAGATTGCGGGTAAATATCCCAAATGAATGGTTTGCCTGCCCACTGAGCTCTTACAAAAGAATCTTCACCTCGCACTAAGTTGAAATCGCAACGTGATAAAAGCCAGTCATAGTCTTCTTGAGGCATAAATGGCAGTTGAATGAAATTCAACTGAGGGCTCTTTGAGGACTCTAAAAATTCAGCAGAAATATTTTGATCTGCACAAATATAAATATCAAAACTATTACCACGGCTTAGGGCGATAGTTTGTAAACCTTTTAGCCATGTCTCTAATGGCGCATGGCGGTAATTGAAGATAGAGATTCGCTGAGCTTTTGAATCTGCCTGCCAATAATCTTGAAGTGATGCCGGTGCTTGAGAGGATTGCGTTATTAAGTCCCAATCACCTAATGTCACACCGCCAGTCTTTTCTGTAAATCCAGGAAAGTAAAAATGTTTGCTCAAGCCATTATTTTGAGGTGATGGCATCAGGTGCATGTCATCAGCCCAAGACTCTGCTGTGAGATATTCAAGATTGATCCAGCAAGGCTTTTTAGGGGCTTCAGCCATCAATTCAACATAAGCAGCTGGTAGCTCGCATGCAAATGCCTCAATCACAACATCAGCTACTTGATCCAATTGTTCTGATGAGTGAGCTACAGACCAAGGCAATACTTCTATGCCGAGCGATGCGCCTCTTTTGATCGCATCGCTATGAGCTATTTTGTCTAAAACATTTAAATCATCGCAAAATAATCGAATGCGGATATCATCTCTATTAGACAAACTTCTGGCTAGACGCCAGCAAACACCAGCATCTCCATAGTTATCCACGATTTGACAAAAAATATCCCAGCACATGTCGAATAAGACCCCAGAAACTCTCATTGATGAAGTTAAAAAATTACCTGGCTTACCAGGTGTTTATCGCTTTTTTGATGAAGCAGGTCAGATCTTATACGTTGGCAAAGCAAAAGATCTAAAAAAGCGTGTCAGTAGCTATTTTCAACGAAATCTATCTTCTCCGCGCATTGAGCGCATGGTTACCAGAATTGTTTCATTAGAAACAACAGTCACCCGCACCGAAACAGAAGCACTGCTTTTAGAAAACAACCTTATCAAAGAGTTGTCTCCGCCATTTAACATTTTATTTAGAGACGATAAGTCTTACCCTTATCTCATGCTCTCTGGGCATGACTACCCACGCTTAGCCTATTACCGCGGTAGGGTAGATAAAAAGCATCAATACTTTGGGCCATTTCCTAATTCTTGGGCGGTGCGCAACAGTATTCAAATATTGCAAAAAGTATTTCAAATAAGAACTTGTGAAGATACTGTTTTCAAAAACAGAAGCAGACCTTGTCTATTGCATCAGATTCATCGCTGCAGTGCTCCTTGCGTTGGCAACATCACAGAAAAAAATTATGCTGCTGATGTTAATAAGGCCATGAAGTTTCTTGAAGGGGACCATGCCAGTGTCATGTCTGAGTTTGAAAAAGCCATGCTCACTCATAGTGAGCATATGGAGTTCGAACAGGCAGCCTTGATGCGGGACCGTATTGCTGACCTATCTCAGGTGCTTCAACAACAGTCGATGGATACCGTTGCTGAAGGAGAGGGCGATGTTGATATTTTAGGTATTGCCATGAAGGGCGGTTTGGCTTGTATTAACTTAGCCATGGTCAGAGGTGGCAGACACTTGGGCGACCGCGCTTATTTCCCGAAGATGGGAAGATTCAAAGAAGATGCCATGCCTGATAGTGATGAGGTTATGCTCGCCTTCATGTCTCAGCATTACCTTGGCGACGATGCTGAAGCATTGAAGCTCATACCTAAGGTCTTAGTGATTCAAGATTTCAAAGACACGCCTGAAAATCAAGAATTGCAAAATCTACTTAATGACAAAGCAACTCAAGCCATTCAAGCCAATCCCAATACTCAACATAGAACCAGAAAGGTTCAAATTCTTAAGCAACCACAGGGCCAAAGAAAGCATTGGTTGATGATGGCTCAGAATAATGCTGAGTTGGCTCTCACGAAGAGATTGGCTGAAGCGGGCGGGCAAGAGGCAAGGACAAGGTCCTTGATTGAAGTCCTCAATTTAGATATTGAAAATGCAGAAGATCTGAGAGTGGAATGTTTTGATATCAGTCACACATCAGGCGAAGCTACTCAAGCCAGTTGTGTGGTTTATCAAAAGCATGACATGCAAACCAGCGAATATCGCAGATTCAACATCAATGACATTATTCCGGGTGATGATTACGCCGCTATGCGTCAAGTATTGCATCGCAGGTATGCTAATTTCCAAGAGATACCTCCGGAGAAGCAACCTCACATCGTATTGGTTGATGGTGGCAAAGGCCAGGTTCAAATGGCTAAAGAAGTATTTGATGAATTGAGTTTAGATATCCACATGATTGTTGGTATTGCTAAAGGTGAGGGTAGGAAAGTTGGACTAGAGACCTTGCTCTTTGCAGATCAACGTGAGCCCATGACCCTTGGTCTGGAGAGCCCAGCACTTCTTCTAACTGCGCAGATCCGTGATGAAGCCCATCGCTTTGCCATTACTGGTATGCGAGCCAAGCGCCAAAAAGCGAGAAACGTATCTAGGCTTGAGGAGATGGAGGGCGTTGGAGCAAAAAGACGTCAAAAGTTACTGGCTCGATTTGGTGGATTAAAAGGTGTTATCAATGCCACCGTAGAAGAGTTGCAGCAAGTAGAGGGTATTTCTAAAGCCTTGGCTGAACAAATTTATAAGCAGTTGCATTAAAAATAATTTAAAACCACCTGCCTAAGTACTTCTATTGCTTAGAAATTCCTTTATCCTCTAGGCATGCCTTTTAATTTACCGATATTTCTCACTTGGTTAAGAGTTGCAACCATTCCTTTGGTTGTTGGCATTTTTTATCTTCCTGAGACATGGTTGACTATTTACGAGAAAAATCTTTGGGCAACAGTCTTCTTTGTAGGCGCTGCTGTCACCGACTGGTTGGATGGTTACCTCGCGCGCAAATGGGGTCAAGTATCTGCCTTTGGTGCATTCTTAGATCCAGTAGCAGACAAACTCATGGTTGCAGCAGCTTTACTAGTTCTACTTAATTTTGACCGTGTTGAGGCTTGGGTCGCGCTGGTGATCATTGGAAGAGAAATTACGATCTCTGCACTCAGAGAGTGGATGGCCCAGATTGGCGCATCTAAAAGTGTTGCGGTTCACTTTGTGGGTAAGTTAAAAACTGCAGCCCAGTTGGTAGCTATTCCTTTCTTGCTATACAACGACACTATTCTTAATTTATTCCATACAAGTTATATCGGCAGACCCTTGATTTGGATTGCAGCAGTTCTAACAGTTTGGTCCATGTTCTATTATTTGCAAAAAGCTTGGCCTATGATTAAAGCTAAGACAAACTTGTAAAAAAATCATCAAAAATAAGGCTTTAGGCATAAAAGGCCACTTTGTAGTAAGCTGACCAATAAGTAGGACCTCTGTAGTTGATTTACTCCGATTATTTGACATCAGCTGAAAATATGTTAAAGTATCGGTCTTGTTGTTATGCGGGATTAGCTCAGTTGGTAGAGCGATACCTTGCCAAGGTATAGGTCGAGAGTTCGAGCCTCTTATCCCGCTCCAAATTACGAGGGAAGCTTAACCAGCTTCCCTTTTTAATTTCACACAACACGTCCCTGGCGGGATGGCAGAGTGGTTATGCAGCGGCCTGCAAAGCCGTGTACCCCAGTTCGATTCTGGGTTCCGCCTCCAACGATTTCAAAATAACTTCCAAGTAGTAAAGGATTGGCGAGAGATTTCTTTTCTCAATTGCCAGGTATTCTATTATTTGAATATCGAATTAATCATGAGATCCTTAAGGATCAAAAGGTAAGTAATGACTGAGTCACTTAATGTATTAGGCACCCAGCTTCAAGATTGCAGTTTTGATCCTCTTACCGGGTACTTTAGAGATGGTTGTTGCAAAACAGCCTCTGTGGATACTGGTAGTCATGTGATCTGTGCTCGTGTCACTAAAGAGTTTTTGGAATTTAGTCGCTCGCTAGGTAACGATCTTATTACCCCAAGGCCTAGTTATGGATTCCCAGGCCTTCAGCCCGGTGATCAATGGTGCTTATGCGCCATGAGATGGAAAGAGGCCTTTGATGCGGGGGTAGCTCCACCGGTTGTACTGGAAAGCACCAACGAACGTGCGCTTCAATTTGTTACCTTAGAGCAATTACAGGCGCATGCAATTGCTTCAACTTAAAAATATAAAAAATTGATTATTTGATCATTTGCTGAAAAGCATTGATCAGAGCGCTGGCTGGTTGAGCGCCTTGAAGTAAATATTTCTGATTTACAATCAGCGACGGCACTGAATGGATGCCCAAATTCTTATAAAACTCTTCCTCAGCTTTTACTTCTTCTCTGAACTCATCACTCGATAAAATTGCTTGAGCTCTTATTGCATCAAGACCTGATCTAGCAACTGCATCCAAAATATTCTTTTCATCATCAAGGCTCACGCCTAGGCAAAAATAAGTGTTGAGCAATTCTTTTTTAAGTGCAGCTTGCTTTATAAGATCTAGTTCATATGCAGCCCAAAATAACAAACGATGAGCGTTAAAAGTGTTGTAAACCCTTTTTCTGCCGGCAGGGTCAAAATGAAATCCTACTTCTGCAGCCCTAGCTCTAATTTGAATTTGATTGGCTTTTACTTCTTCAAGGCTTAAGCCGTATTTTTGAGTTAGATGCTCCATGGCATCTTGACCACCCAATGGCATATGTGGATTCAGTTCAAAAGCCCTGAAATGAACCTCAAAATCAGCGACATCACTTAGCTCGACCGTTGCCTGATTCAGGCTCCCAAAGCCAACTGCGCACCAAGGGCAGGCAATGTCAGATACAAAATCGATTTTGATGAGTGGTTTCATGGTTTGATTCTAACGCGCATGGACTAATCTTTTAAACCCCTTTGCTTTGTAGTCATAAAAAATGGTGGCCGTCAGGATTTTCAGTAAAGCATTACTATCACTGTATCCATATATATTTAGGAAAAACATGAACACTTTTGACGCTATCCGTGAACGTAGATCTGTAAAGCACTTTGATCCAGCGCATCAAATAACAAAAGAAGAATTTGATCAATTGATTGATTTGGCAATGATGTCTCCATCATCTTTCAATATCCAACACTGGCGCCTAGTTAATGTTACGGATAAAGCACTGCGTGCAAAATTACGTGAAGCGGCTCACGATCAAGCTCAGGTGACTGATGCTTCTTTGTTGTTTGTGATGACTGTCGATATTAAAGCGTGGGATAAAGATCCCGCACGTTATTGGGTAAATGCTCCAAAAGCAGCGCAAGATATTTTGGTGCCTTGGATTAATCCATTCTACTCAGGTAATGAGCAACTGCAAAGAGATGAAGCCATGCGATCAGCTGGCATTATTTTGCAAACCATGATGCTCTCGGCTAAAGCAATGGGCTACGACTCATGCCCAATGGTTGGCTTTGATTTCAATAAAGTGGCAGAGTTAATTAAATTGCCAAGCGGTCACGCTGTTGCTGCGATGTTAGTTGTTGGTAAAGCAACGCAGCCTGCATGGCCAAAGCCAGGTTTCATTACTAAAGCCGAAGCAGTTATTGAAAATCACTTTTAATCTATTCAGAGAACTAAAAACAACTCTCAATGTCTAAATGAGCCAAGCGTCTGATTTTGAAATTAGAGTTGTCCCTAACATCCAATCTATTCCGGTAGAAGATTGGAACAGGATCTTACCTAGTGACGCAGGCCCATTTTTACAGCATGCCTTTTTATCTCTGCTAGAAGAAACGGCTTGCGTTACAAAAGAAGTGGGGTGGCAGCCATCCCATTTGGCGCTTTATTCAATAGCTGATGAAAAACTTCTTGGGGTTGTACCGCTTTATTTAAAAACGCATTCTTATGGTGAGTATGTTTTTGATTGGTCATGGGAAGAAGCCTATGCCATGAATGGCCTTAACTATTACCCGAAAGCTTTATCGGCGATTCCTTTCACGCCAGCTACTGGCTCTCGGATATTGGCTAAATCTGTTGAGCATCAAGAGTATCTCGTTAATGGTTTGCTACAACTGTTAAACCAGTTAAATATTTCATCTGCTCATGTGCTCTTTCCTCAATCAAAAGATGCCGAGTTGCTAGCTAATGCCCAATTCTTACGCAGAGAATCTATTCAGTTCCATTGGAAGAATCATCAATTTAGTAACTTTGATCAATTTCTAGCCAGTCTCACGATGAAGCGTCGTAAGAACATCAAGCGAGAACGTCAACAAGTTAAGGATGCAGGTATTAGCTTCTTACATGTACCTGGTCGTCAAATGACTGAAGAGCAGGTGCTATTTTTCTATCGCTGTTATGCCTCAACCTACCAGGAGCGTCAGTCCTCGCCTTACCTGAATCAACTGTTTTTCCAAAAATGGGTTGAGGCTATGCCTGATTCATTGCATTTCATCTTTGCGCAGAAAGAGAACCAATCTATTGCGGCGGCCTTGTTGGTTGTCGATAAGGCCGAGAAAAAAGCCTATGGTCGCTACTGGGGTGCTTTAGAGCATCATCCATGCCTACACTTTGAAACAGCCTTCTACCAATCGATTGAATACTGCATTGCTAATCAGATTGAAATACTTGAGGGTGGGGCGCAAGGTGAGCACAAAATGGCCAGAGGTTTTATGCCTCAAACACTGTGTTCTTACCATTACCTCACTAATCCGTCTTTTGCAGAAGCTGTGGAGCGATTCTTAGATCGTGAGCGCATCGGCATTTCTGCCTATCGTGATGATTTAGCTTCGCGAAGCCCTTTACGTCTAGTGACCTCTGATTAAGCAATATTTAGTTGATTTATATATCTAATAACTTTCTTGGCTTCAGCAAGATTCAGCAAAGTTGGTTATGCTGTTCTATATGAGTACCTTAATAAAAAGCTTGTGCCTTACCGCCTTAATCTTGAGTATTGCTCAAGGTGTCAAGGCTAATCCAAGCATTCAGTATTCTGACAATTTGATGAGTGGTGCAAAAGTCCAGGGGCAGGGTCGAATGACCTATTGGGGTTTTGATTTATATGATGCCAAGTTGCTTCAACTCAATAATTCTTTGGGTTATGCATTAAGAATTGATTACCTTAAGAACTTCAAGTCTGATGACCTCCGCGAGCAAACCATTAAAGAAATGACTCAGCTCGGAGTGCCAGAAGAGAACAGAAAAAAATGGTCAAAAGATTTGAAGGACATTTTCCCTAATATTGCTACTGGCAATTCTTTGACTGCTATCTATCGCCCTAAGTTGGGCACTATATTTCTGCATAATGAAAAATATATTGGTCAAGTTTCGGGGGATGACTTTTCTAGGGCATTTTTTTCTATTTGGCTTGATCCAAAAACCAGCGCCCCTCAATTACGAACTCAGTTACTCTCGCAAGATTGCACTCCAAAATTTATTAGCTCCAAATGCTAATTAACTCAACCATGAAAAATTTAATGAAATCACCTATCCGTTATCTTTTATATCCTTTTGTAGCCATTGTTTCTGCGGTAGCTACTCTGGGATGCTCTAGCCCTCAAGTGCAAAGCTATGCCTCTGAAACTCCTAAATTAGATCTCTCTCAGTACTTCAATGGAACTATTGATGCATTTGGTATTTTTACGGATCGTAAAGGGCAGGTCGTTAAACGTTTTAAAGTGGTTATCGATGCCAAGTGGGAAGTTAAGGATGGCAAAAAAGTTGGGGTATTAGATGAGGACTTCACTTACTCTGATGGCACTAAACAAAGACGTGTTTGGACCATCACGGAAACTTCTCCTGGTAAATACTCTGGTACTGCTGCTGATGTGATTGGGGCCGCTGAAGGTTCTGTTGCTGGAAATGCACTCAATTGGTCATACACCTTAGCTCTTCCAGTGGATGGCACCGTCTACCATGTGCAGTTTGATGATTGGATGTACTTAATGGATCAAAAGGTTTTGCTTAACAAGGCACAAATGACTAAGTTTGGTTTTTACCTTGGTGAAGTGACGCTCAGCTTTTACAAGCGCTAATCCTGCTCAGTATTCATGTCATATTTAATTAACTTTGTCTTATTTCAATTAGCGTGGTTTGCTGGAATATTGGGCGCTGCCCATCATCAGGCTTTATGGGGTATTTTGGCCATAGTTCTATGTTTGGCAGTCCATGTATGGCTTCTGCCAAAAATGAACAGGCGTGAGGAACATGTCTTGATGTTGAAGTGTTTCTTATTGGGCACTTTGATTGATACTGTTTTAATGCAGGCCGGAATCATGGTCTATGCATCTCCTAATCCTGTTAGCTTTTTAAGCCCACTTTGGATGTCTTTGCTATGGGTTGCTTTAGCTGTGACTTTAAATCACTCACTTGCATGGCTTAAGAATAAATATGGGTTGTCAGCGATCTTGGGGTCCATCACCGGCCCTTTATCTTATTTAGCCGGGGTTCGTTTAGGAGCGGGTAGCATGCCTGATGAGATTAATTCTTTAGTGGCCTTATCAATCGTATGGGCTTTATCAATGCCTCTCATGATGTTTTGGGCGAAAAAATCAAATAAGAGTTCATATGAAATCTAATCAATTGATTAAAAGGGCGCTCATTATTTTGTTTGCGTGCACTCTTTTGGGGTGCGCCAGTTTGACTCCAGAAAAAATCAGTCAACGCATTAGCTCTATGAGTGAGTATGAGCTATGTTTGGCAGCTGAGGCCGGCATGGATAAGCAAACGTTTGCACTTGATCCTGCCATAGTTGCTGCTGCTAAAGGACAAATTACCATCAATAAGCTCGACTGCTCTATGAAGCGAGAGGAAATCATTCGATTCTTGGTCAATTCTCTGCGTGACGAAGAAAGACGCAATCTAGATACCCGGATGAGATTCGGGATTGGTATTAGGGGTGGTTGGTAGTAGTTTTTTCTTAAATGGTTGAATCCTAGTAAGAAACCCTAATGTATACAAATCAATTACTTGGTTAGAGTGGGGAACGAGGAGATTCTAATAATGTTTAAGCCAAAATTAACCAAGCTAGCGCTATGTTTGTTCAGCGTTTGTTCTATTGCACAAGCCGGAACAGTATCTGTTGTTACATCTTTCCCAAAAGAGCTAACAGAAGCCTATAAAAAATCTTTTGAGGCTAAAAATCCTGGCATCAAAATTGAAATTCTGAATAAAAATACAGCGGCTGGTATGGCTTACATTAAAGAGTTACCACCAGGTCAACGCCCAGACATTATGTGGGCATCTGCACCGGATGCATTTGAGGTTCTAGCAAGAGATAAGTTTTTGCAACCCGCACCTGAGGTTAAGAATAATCAAGCGCCAGCAAAAGTTGGTAGCTATCCCTTGAATGATCCAGAGAATACGTATTATGGTCAGGCATTAGCTGGTTATGGTTTGATGTGGAACACACGGTATTTGGCAGCCAATAAGTTGCCAGCACCTAAGGAGTGGTCTGATTTAGTAAAAGGTGAGTACTTTGGGCACTTAGCTATTTCTTCACCATCTCGTTCAGGAACAACTCATTTAACTATTGAGACGATTCTTCAGGCTGAAGGCTGGTCGAAGGGTTGGGCTCAAGTGCTACAAATTTCAGGTAACTGTGCTGCAGTTACAGATCGTAGTTTTGGTGTTCCTGATGGTGTTAATAACGGTCAATACGGTATTGGTTTGGTCATCGACTTCTTTGGATTAGCTGGCAAGTATTCTGGATATCCTGTTGAGTTCGTGTATCCAACAAGTACAGCAGTGGTTCCAGCAAATATTGCTTTAGTTGCTGGTGCAAAAAATCCTGAGGAAGCTAAAAAGTTTATGGCGTTTACTCTCTCAAGAGAGGGGCAGGAGTTGTTGTTTGATCCAAAGATCAGCCGCTTACCAATTCTTCCTAATTCAACATTTGGTAACAAGGTGCCTCCAAAGTATCCAGATGCTTATGAAGTCGCCAAACGTGTAAAAGTTAAATTTAATTCGAACTTGTCTAGTGACCGTTATCAAGTGGTTGTGAGCATGTACGACCAAATGATTACTTTTAGACTGAAAGAATTACAGGCAGCAACTAAGGCTATTCATGAAGCCGAAAAGAAGTTGAAGGCAAAGCCTAATGCTGAAGCGGCAGAATTGATTAAACAGGCAAGAAGCTTTGCATTTAGCCCTCTAGTGTCTGACGCCATGATCAATGATAAAAACTTCCTAGAGCTATTCAAGAAAAACAAAAAGGATGTGGCCGTTGCTAAGCAGTTAACTGGTCTTGAAGACAACTGGAGCTCAAAAGCAAAAGCTAACTACGAGAGAGCTCGTGATTTAGCCAATCAAGCTTCTGCATTAATCAAGTGATGCCTACTCTAACGGCAAGCTATCGATGGCTTGCCGTTAATATTTCTAAAGTGTATTTATGAGCTCCCTAAGTTCTCGTTCAGCCTTGCCTTACGGCCAATGGATGCTAGCCTTATCCATTTTTGCATTTCTATTTGTATTTTTACTTTGGCCAGTTGCACAAGTTGTTTATTCTGCCTTTGTAACCGAAACAGGTGCTTTTACCTTAGGCCATTTTGCGAATTTCTTTGGCCAAACCTTACTCACAGAATCCTTTTTAAATAGTTTGTTTGTTGCATTAGCTTCTGTTGTATTTGCATCATTAATCGCTATTCCTTTAGCCTACCTCACAGTCCGTTTTGAGTTTCGTGGCGCCATACTGATCCAAACTTTAGGGGTGTTGCCTTTAATCATGCCGCCTTTTGTTGGTGCAGTGGCATTGCAACTCATCTTTGGCCGCAATGGTTCTATTAATCTTCTATTAAGAGATTATTTTGGAATCACCATTCCAATCATGGATGGTTTAACGGGTGTCATTTTTGTTGAAAGTATTCATTACTTCCCATTCATCTTGCTTAATCTGGTTGCGGCCATGAGGAATATTGATGGCGCGATGGAAGAGTCTGCTCTTAATCTAGGTGCAAAAGGTTGGCGTTTATTTATAAGAGTTATTTTTCCATTGTCTTTGCCTGGCTATTTAGCAGGCGCTGCACTCGTATTTGTCAAAGTGTTTGATGACCTTGGAACTCCATTGGTTATGGGCATCACGAATATGCTTGCTCCTCAAGCCTATTTACGAATTACTTCTGTGGGTATTGAAGATCCTATGGGGTATGTGATCAGTGTGATCATGATTGCCTTGTCTATTTTGGCTTTATGGATGGCTAATAGATACATGAAGGGTAAGGATTATTCGACTTTACAAAAGGGCGGTAATTCTCTGCAAAGAAGAAAGCTGACTGGATGGGAATCCATCCTAGCTTATGGTTGGATTATTTTTATCTTATTCGTTACCTTGGCTCCTCATATTGGTATTTTGTTAATGTCCTTTGCTAAGGTTTGGAGTTTCTCAGCATTGCCAGACGCTTACACCTTAGCTCACTACGGAACAGTATTCACAGATTCTCAATTAATGATTGTTAATACTTTGAAGTATTGCTTGTTGGCCGCTGGCTTGGACATTGTTCTGGGAACTGCAATTGCTTATCTCATCTTTAGAAGTCAGCTGCCTGCTCGTCAATGGTTAGATTATTTGGCATCCATATCGTTGGCGATACCAGGATTGGTTTTAGCGATTGGCTACTTGCGTGTATTTAGAGGTGTAGATATTCCATTTACAGATACGCCTGTTGTAGCCACATGGGTGCTCATTATGATTGCTTATGCAATCAGACGTCTACCTTATGCTTTGCGCTCTTGTATGGCCGCTTTACAGCAAATACATATTTCCCTGGAGGAGGCGTCTAATAGTTTGGGTGGTAACAAAATTAGCACCATTAGAAGAATCATGATTCCTTTAATGGCCGGCGGAATTCTTGCCGGCTTTGTTACTAGTTTTATTACTGCTGCCGTTGAATTATCAGCTACCATCTTGCTAACATCAGCTCAAAGCCAAGCGCCAATGAGCTATGGCATTTACCTCTACATGCAGAGTATTGCTGGTCGTGGTCCAGGAGCGGCGCTGGGTGTAATTGCCGTGATTGTTGTGGCAATAGGAACCTATTTATCTCATCGAGTTATAGAGCGCTCTCGTGAAGGTGCTCGTATGACGAATGTTCAGGGACACTAAAAATGCATTTAAATAAAGCTAGCCTTGAGGCTGATCAAATTAGTTTGAGTTATGGTGATGTGAATGTTTTAAATAACATCACTATCAAAATTGAACCAGGTGAATTTTTTGCTCTTCTAGGACCATCCGGTTCAGGTAAGTCAACTTTGTTGAGACTGATTGCTGGCTTTAACCAGCATCAAAAAGGTCGCTTATTGGTGGATGGTCAAGACATCACTGGCGTGCCTCCGCATTTGCGCAATATCGGTATGGTTTTCCAAAACTATGCCTTATGGCCGCATATGTCAGTATGGGATAACGTTGCTTTTGGATTGGTTGAGCGACGCGAAAGTAAAGAGCAGATTAAAAAGAAAGTAGGGGCTGCACTTGAATTGGTTGGCTTGGATAAGTTTGCAGATAGAAAGCCCAATCAACTATCTGGTGGTCAGCAACAGCGTGTTGCTTTAGCGAGAACTATTGTCATTGAACCTAAGTTATTACTTTTAGATGAGCCACTATCAAACCTAGATAAAAATCTTCGTGTTCAGATGCGCGATGAATTAAAGAATTTACAAAAAGAATTGGGCGTTACAACAATTTTTGTGACCCATGATCAAGAAGAGGCGATGACAACAGCTGACCGTATGGCAGTTTTGGATAAAGGCATTTTGCAGCAAGTGGGTAGTGCGGATACTTTGTTTGATTACCCTGTGAATAAATTTGTAGCCGGCTTTGTTGGAACAACTAATTTGCTCGATGGTCAACTGACTCAATTAAATACTGATGGTATTCACTTTAGTATTAATGGAGTTGGAAACATCATCATCCCTCAATCAAACGAATCAGTAGCCCCGGGCCCTTACGCTTTGAGCTTTAGACCTCATGTGGTTCATTTGCAAGCCTCAGGCGATCAGAGTCCTGATAAGGTTTGGTTTAGTGGCGTGATTGAAGGTTCGGAGTTTTTAGGGGAGTCATCCCGCTACCGTGTCAAAGTTGGCGAGCATGTCATTATTGCTAATCAAACTCACTTTGCAGGTTTGTCTAGATTCTCAAATGGATTGAATGTTCAGTTGGGTATCGACCCTAGTCAAATTCGTTTTTTGAATCAATAAGAAGATATTTAAAGAGACTATGAGCAATAAATATAAATTAATCATGTTTGATTTAGACGGTACTCTTGTTGAGACTGCTCTAGAGATCTGTGATGCTGTTAACGATACATTTAAGCATTTTGGACTGGGTCAAGTTCAGCAAAAGCAAGTGAATGATTGGATTGGTCACGGCACTAGAGAGCTCATCATTCAGGCTTTAGCGCATTTAGAGCAGGTTCCCGCGGAGTCGATTAGAGGCAGTGATCGCTTAAAAGAAATCTTTGAACAATTTGATCCATATTACAAAGCACGTTGTGGAACTCGGAGCCATTTATATCCGCATGTTCGTGACGTTCTCCAAGAGCTCAAAGAACAAGGTACTAAATTAGCTATTGTGACGAATAAGGAAGGTCGTCATACCCAAACCTTAGTTAAATATCACCAGCTTGATACCTTGATGGATATCGTTATCAGTGGGGACACATTCCCAACAAAGAAACCTGATCCTGTGGGTATTCATCATTGTTTGCAGCAATATGGTGTGCGTCCTGAGGAAGCATTATTCGTAGGTGATTCATCCATCGATGCGGCTACTGCTAAAAATGCTGGAGTTGAGGTTTGGCTTTTGCCCTATGGCTATAACTTAGGTCAACCTGTGGCTGACTGTCATCCAGATCGATTGATTGATGACTTTTCTGCTTTGTGTTAATTGGTTTGATCTGTAATCAGGCTTGGACTAACTTCTCTGATGCGCTGATCCACGTAATAGCCACCAAACTCTGTATATCTTAAGTAGGCTGTAGCGCATGTTTTGCATGCATAAACATCACACTTATTGTATGGATGGAAGTGGGGTGCAATCGGTGCATCCGCAGACCAAATCTGAGTACCCTTAGGGTGATATTCATCCCATAGCTCTTCATTACCTGATTTCAGCGTCCCCATAAGTTCAAGATCATCCTGATTAAATGAGCTCGGCATGGTCTCCCAGCCCGCACATGATAGATCTGCACAGTTAGGGCATTTTTGATTCTTGCCACCTTTTGTTGCTAAAGATCTTAATTCTTCGGCAGTGAGGAGTTGGGTCATTGGATTCCAGATAAAAATTGTTGAGTGTGCTTGCCCTTTAGTTTAAACAGAGTCTGCGAGTTTGGTTGTTTCTAACTAAAATGATAGCTAAATCAAGTTTTGACTGTGTGGAAACGGTCGGCTGCCTATCAATATTGGGGAATTGAATGTTAAAGCTCAGAAAATCTGAAGAGCGTGGTTATGCCAATCATGGTTGGTTAAAGGCGCACCACTCTTTTTCATTTGCAAGTTACTACGATCCAGCGCATATGGGCTGGGGTAATTTAAGAGTGATCAATGATGATCGTATTGCTGCTGGTATGGGTTTTGGTAAGCATGGCCATAAAAACATGGAGATCGTTACTTACGTTTTATCTGGAGAGTTGGCGCATCAGGATAGCTTAGGTAATGTTGTTGGTATTCCGCCGGGTGATGTTCAAAGAATGAGCGCAGGTACAGGTGTTATGCATAGTGAATTCAACCATGCAAAAGACCAAGAGACTCATCTTCTTCAGATTTGGATTGAGCCTAATGTTCAGGAAATTCCGCCTAGTTATGAGCAGAAAACAATTCCTCAAGAAGAGAAGATGCAGCAGTTGAGACTGATTGCATCACCTACCGGCGAAAATGATTCTGTGGTCATTCATGCAGATGCCAAAATTTATGCGGGTATTTTTCAGGGCAACTCTTTATTTAATTTTGATCTAAACCCTCTTCGTAAGGCTTATGTGCACCTTGTAAAAGGTAAGCTTGAAATTAATGGCCAATCTTTGAGCGGTGGCGATGCTTTGCTTTTAGACGGCGAAAGCAAGCTCAGCTTTGTTAATGGCGAAGATGCAGAAGTTCTTGTGTTTGATTTGGCCCCTGCATAGAAGGGCAGAATGCCTTCTATGTAGGAGTTATCATCTCCTCAAATGACCCCGGAATCTTTAGAAAAACTAGTCACCATGAAAATGCCATTTGGTAAGCATGCTGGCACTATTCTTTGTGATCTTCCTGCCAACTACTTATCCTGGTTTGCAAGGGAAGGCTTTCCCAAGAGTGAAATCGGTCAACTCCTTCAGTTGATGCACGAAATTGATCACAACAATCTCAGAGACCTACTTAAGCCGATTCAGGCTAGCCGTCGACTCACTTAATCTGAACTTTCCCACAAGCTAATCAGCTTTGTTCTGCTGAATCTCAGTTCATCATGATTGTTTTAGGAGGATTAATGAGGATCAGAGTTAAACCAGTTATTACAGTTGTCAAAAGAAAAGTGAAGAGCTCTGCTCGAAGAAAGTCATCAAGTTTGCTTGGTAAGTCTCTTAAGTTAGCCGCCAAAACCACGCTTAGTTTTGGCAAGCTCATGACATTTGTTTTGGTCGGACGTCTTTGAGGTGGTTCATGAGCAAAGAGGAAGAAGTCTGCCGTCAGGTGATTAATCAGTTCACTCATACAAATGGGTTGACTGATGTTATTCAAACCATTGATGCAGGTATTGAGTCCGGAATGACGGCCTGGCATTTGTTGATTGACAACCCTATGATCTTGGGAATGTTCTTGGGTGGTGCTATGAGTACCTATCTGCGTCGATGGTTAGCTCATGAATTTAGAAAAAAGTAATGAATTAGTTACTTTTAGTTTTCAAAAATAACTGCTCCAGGCTGATAACCAATCTTGGGCCTCATGCAAACGTGGATGTCATATCCAAATTGCGTGATGGCCTGCATCAGCATAAAAGAGCTGATTCGTTTCAAGTCAGCTTTACAAAGAGCCTGAATTTCCTTAATGGGAAGTTTTACTTTTTGGGATAAGAGTATCGGGTCTGTCATCCGATCGATAGCCATCTTGCGATGTAATTCATCAAAGATATGTGCTTTAAATTGCAGTTCCATTTTATTAATGGCCAATTCATTCATATCAATAGGTGGCAGGGGTTTAGCTTTGTACTGATTGCTGCCTATACCCACTGAGCCTAAATAGGGCCTATCCCTTACACGTTGCCTATCCTCTGCTTTTTTATGGCATGTGAGAGTAAATATGTGATCTGTTGGTTGATGATCAATTGCTAGTTCTTGTTGTTGCCCTTGAAGATTTCCTGGGGAGGGATTGGTGTCTTGTTTGTCCGTCATCAAAATTCATCCTTTTGTTATAGGATGAAGATTGACTTAGATATCAATCTTTGAAAATCAGAAGATACTTATTTCTTTGTACGATTTTTCTGACAATTGATCCGGCTTCACTTTAGTCTTGCTTGAACATGCTCCAACAAGCCATCGCAGGCATCTTCGACTAAATCAAGAACCTCTTCAAACCCCTCATCACCTTTGTAGTACGGGTCTGGAACAACGGCTGATTGCATGGTTTTACAGAACTCAGTCAATCGTCTAAGTTTATGTTGATGATGGCGGGGTGCTAATTGCTCAGCAATTGCATGGTTATCCCAATCCATCACCAATACGAGATCAAATTTCTCAAAATCTGATTCATTCAGTTGTCTCGCAGTGAGATCAGATAAGTCATATCCTCTCTTAAGAGCATGTTTCTGTGAGCGCTGATCAGGCTCATCACCCACGTGGTAGGCGTGAGTGCCGGCGGAATCAACTTCAACTATATGGCTAAGGCCAGCTTCTTGAACGTAGTCTCTAAAAACGCCATGAGCAGTAGGGCTTCTACAAATGTTGCCCATGCATACAAATAAGACAGCTAATTTCATTTGCTTAACCAGCTTGGAATAGACCAATTGAATCGAATTGCTAGCATTCGAAGTGTCACAATCGTCATAAATGAAATCATGGTTGCCATCCAGTCACTCATCAACAAATGATTGCAAGCGATAAATATCCAGCTACCAATAAATGCAATGACCGCATATGGCCTGTGATCTGTAAAGGCTTGAGGAATCTCATTACAAGCGATATCTCTTAGAACGCCACCAAAGATGGCAGTCATCACGCCCATCAACACTGATACGAATAAAGGTGATCCGCTTACTAAGGCTATTTGAGTTCCTGAAATGGTGAACATGGCCAACCCCAATGCATCTGGAATCTGGATCGATTTTTCAGTGAGTTCAATATGCTTGGAGCGAAGAAAGATCATTGCTGCAATACATAAACCTAGAATGACCCATAACCAGTTATGGTATTCAACCCAGAAAAACGGTCTACGGTCTAGGAGGATGTCTCGAAGAGTGCCGCCACCAAATGCTGATAACCCGCAAACCATTGAAACGCCAACAATATCAAGGCGTTTGCGGGCTGCCACAACAATGCCTGAAATGGCAAAGGCGAGTGTGCCAATGATTTCGATGCTTAACGCTAAGCCAGATGCAACGGTGTTGTAGTGTTGGTAATAAGAATTCATAAATAAATAAGATGGTTAAAGGGGTAATTCTTTTTGTTGTTCTTTGCGAAGTAAAAAAGCATTTTGATTTTCTATTGAAACTTCGCGCCTGCCAGGTTTCACCTCAATCCGATCGCCTGCTTTGATTGCTCCTGGAGTATTGACTTGAAGATACCAACCAGACTTTGCCGATTGAATCATGGCTTTGGCAGATCCCTTATAAGCCATTCTGGCATTGAACTTAAAGCAAGGCTCTCTTAATTTAACGACTTGAAGTTCGACTTCGCCAATTAACCAGATATCACCTACCCAAACCTCTGCTTCGCTGAAACCTTCCACCGTTAAGTTTTCGCCAAGATACCCATGGCCAATCGGGTTGGCTCGATGAACTTCACGCTTAAGAAGTTCATTCCAGAAAGAATAGTGCTCAGAAGGGTAAGCGTATACCGCTTTCTCCATACCGCCATGAACACTGAAGTCTGCTTGTTCGTCACCTACTAGACCTATTTTTTTAACTTGAATTGTTTCCGGCTTATCCAGGGAGCTCACCACCTGCTTTTTGATGGCTGAATTCACGGTCTTGTAGTCAGGATGATCAATTCCAAATAGAGGGGAAATGGTGCCAATTGAGATGGATAGGATGCGCATGACATAATTAAATCACTTTATTGATTTTTGAGTATTTATTGATGCCGCGTTTTTCAGCCAACCTTTCACTGCTTTATGCAGATTTGCCTTTTTTAGAGCGCTTCCGCGCAGCTAAGGCAGATGGATTTGAGGCTGTTGAATGTCAGTTTCCTTATGAGTCATCATCAGGGGTCAAGCTGCATCAAATTGTTCAGATACTTCAAGAACTCAATCTGCCCATGAATCTTCATAACTTGCCTGCTGGTGACTGGTCGCAAGGGGATCGTGGTATCGCTTGTGATCCTGCTCGAGTTGAGGAATTCAAGATCGGCTTATTGGATGCGATTCAGTACGCCAAGATTTTGCATGTACCTCACTTGAACTGCCTTTCTGGAATATTGCCTGAGGGAGTGAGTAGGGAACTGGCGCAAAGTACTTTTGTTTCAAATTTAACTTTTGCGGCAGAAGTACTTAAAAAAGAAAACATCAAATTATTGATTGAGCCTATTAATACCTTTGATATGCCTGGTTTCTTCTTATCAAGCTCTCAGCACGCTGTTGATACCATCATGGCTGTTAAATCAGACAATCTTTATCTTCAGTACGATGCTTATCACATGCATCGCATGGGTGAGGACGTATTAGATATGGAAGATCTATTACCTTTCATTGACCACATTCAAGTTGCAGATCACCCAGGAAGACATGAACCTGGTACTGGTGAAATTCCTTATGAAGAATTCTTTAGATTGATTGACGATCTTGCTTATGACGGCTGGGTGGGTTGTGAATATCACGCTCTGGATCGCGCTAATTTCTTTAGCGCTTGAATAGAATAAATTTATACTCAATCCATGCTACTTCAGCCACCTTATTCACCTTTAAATCAGCTAAGTCATCAAATTGAAGCCCAAGGGTATTCAGTATTGGGGCCCAATGATTTTTATGCTTTAACAAAACATGGGGTGCAGGAATGGCAAGGCGTGAGTGCTTATTGGAATAATTTGCCGCCTGATGCTTATCTTAAGGATGGTGGTCGATATCGACAAAGGCGCCATGCCAGCTTTGTCGTCAAGCAAGGTGAACTTAGTACAGTTGCTCACAGAGCGCACTGGCAACCGGTTTCCTATAACGCATTACATGGCGGTATTGATCGTTGGTTTGAGCCTTGTGAAACAGGTTTTTCTGAATCAGAAGTATTACGTGACTTCTTGATTCAAATGAGTGATCAATTTGATCGTGTGAAAGTCAGCTCTGGGCAGCGAGGATCTCCTTGGTATGTCGAAGTTCATCAATTTCGCATTGATACAACAGATGGTATTGGTCGACCAACTCCAGAGGGTGCTCATCGTGATGGCGTTGATTTTGTTGCTGTACTGATGTTGGATCGTCAAGGTATCAAGGGTGGAGAGACAAGAGTATTTGAGGCTGCTGGTCCTCAAGGCCAGCGATTTACTCTTGTTGAGCCTTGTAGTTTGCTTGTTTTAGATGACGCTCGAGTTATTCATGAGACAACACCCATACAGCCACTCGATCTTGATAGTGCTGCAAAGGCTTGGCGTGATACTTTGGTTGTGACGTTCCGCCGAGGCGGCTTCCAAGATAGTTCTTTATTGACTAAGGATGCTTAATCAAGCGGTGCGAGATGTACTGACCGTTCGCATTTACCTTAACAAGCACCATTTGTCCTGAGCTTACAGACTCACCTGTGTAGGCTTGAATATTGACCTGATGCGTCACCAAAATTAATGGACGTCTATTGGCGCTAGAGATCTCTTGTTTGATTTTTTTCTCGAGCAATAAAGTTTGCTCTTTGCCATCTGCGCGATTTTCAAAGAATGAACCCAAAGAATTTTCTGACTGAACATCGCCAACATTTAATAGCTTGGCTGTTTCCATGCAACGGCACCATGGGCTGCTGAGTACTTTTGCTTGAGGAATGCCTTGAGTTTTTAACCAAGCACCAATACCAGCTGCTTGTTTCTTGCCGTTAGCCCCAAGATTTCTTTGGCTTGCGCAATTATTTAAATCAAATCCCGCTGGATCGCTATAGCCAGGAGCATCTGCATGACGCATCATTAAAAGATGATGAGGACTTGCTAAAACTTCATGAAGTGCTTTTTCTGAAGCAGCGATGCTCAATGAGCTCATGCTCATTAAAAAGCCGATAAAAATAGTGCGAAGCGTCATCATCATTTTCCTAGGTTAACTTACTTTTTTCGCTCGGGTGCTCTATTTTCTGGTTTCTTTGATTCTTTAGGTTTTGCTTCTGGATTGGGCTTAAGTGTGGCTGTGTGAGTCACGCTATTAGGATTCATGGTTAGCGGTAGGTAAGCTTGCTTTGCCCAAGTGTCAGCATAGTTATCGTAGTTTCTGCTATTCACCCAACCCGACTGTCCTGTTTGATAAATAAACTGAGATTGATCTAAGTTCGATAAATCATAAATGGCGCGCAGGCTTGCTGCTTTTGTCACTGTAAATGGATTGGAAGAATTTCCTAAGTCCATAAATCCAACATTAATCGTAAATCCATCACCCGGTGTTGGCCTGCTCACTTCAAAGCGCTTCTTAAGAAGGCTCACTTTGCTAAATGGACGATGCTCTGATGTGGCAATGTGAGACTTGCCCCAACGCCAAGATTCAGGACGACCGCCTAAACGTTTTGATAGTTGAGTGAGTGCATTGGTAAATGCCTCATTGATGATGTCTTCGCAAGATTCAATATCCTTAGTGCTTGATTTGTCGCACCAGAATGCAGCTTCTGATTTTTCGTTGGCATGAAGGTTCAGAACGTTATGAAGGCCAGGGCGAAAATCTCGTTTGCCATATTCAATAGCAAAACTTTGCCCCAATTTTTCTTCAAACAATAAACGCGTTAATTGATGAGCCCATTCGTTATAAATACTTGCACCAGCGCTATCCAATGTCATATTGCCATCAAAGCTACTAAGAATAGCTTTTGCTTCACTGGCTGAAGAATGAGTAGAGTTGGCGTTCAGTAAAAACGGTAGTAAGTCTTTTGCTGATAAAGAAAGAGTATCAGTTTGGATCGACTTCATGCTATTCAGATCATGCTTATCTTGTGCATCTAAAAGAGATTCAATTCTGTTTTGGCGATAAGGCATATGCCAGTCAGCTGTCAGTGGATTAGGATCGTTGGCAGCATGTACACGTTGATTAGCTGTAGCAATCCAGCCTCTTGATGGATTATTTTCTTTAGGTAATGCATCCAGGCTTAAGTAGGGATTCCAATCGTACTGTCTATCCCAGCCAAGTCCTGGCGCTGATCCAAATAGGCCTTGTCCTTTGCTTCTCTTTGGAACTGCTCCAATGGCTCTGTAGGCAATTTGACCTTCCACATCCGCCATCACAATATTTTGCATAGGCGCGTAATAATGTTTGATGGCATCTTTAAATTGATCCATGTTTTGCGCTTGGTTCATTTGAAAGCCAGCAACAATGGTTTGATTGGCGGCATCGAGTGCAGTCCACCGCATAGAAATAGCAAAACGCTTTGTATCAATTAAATTTTGAGCGCGTTCATAAGCATCAGAGATGACAGGGCCATGTCTTGTTTCTCTCGCAATAAAACGAATCGCTGGTTTGCCTTTGACTGCAATTGTTTCCTCGCGAAGTACAAAGTTGGCATAGCCACCTGGAGTTTGGTAGCGGCCAGGATTTTTCTCATCCAATGCCTCAATGTATAAATCTTGTACATCAGGATCTGTATTGGTAAATCCCCATGCTATCTGATTGCTGCGACCGATAACCACACTTGGGATGCCTGGGGTGGTAGCCCCCATCACTTTGAAAGTGGGTGTTTCAATATGAGCCATGTACCAAACTGCTGGTGCGGTAAGACTTAAGTGAGGGTCATTCGCTAATAGAGGCTTGCCGCTGACAGTTTTATCGCCAGACACCACCCAGTTGTTTGATCCGACTCCTTCGAATCCACCTGGCAAATCCTTTGATAACTGCTTTAAATGAGGGTTATCAATTGAACTTGTTGAGGCGCTAGTGGTGCGCTTCTTGAATAAATCAATATCTTTATAGATCTTGGCAAAGTTAACGTTGGTTGGAGCTGCTTCGCCTGGGTAGGGTGGCAGAACTTCCCAAATGCGTTGCGTATCTAACTTTTCAGACAGCTCTAATCTTAGAAATTCTTTATGCCAATTGCCGCCCAAGTCTAAGGCCATCATTAATGACCAAGATACTGAGTCTGCAGGGCTCCATAGGCCTGGCTGAGCGCCCAGAATTAAGAATTCAGGGGGTAAGGCCCAGCCCAGCCTTTTAAAGCCTTCGTTAACGCCCTCAGAGTAAGCCTGGAGATATCTTTTGTACTCGATGGGGTAATTCTCATACTGCTTTTCAGCTGCTCTTCTAATGCCTAGGGTGCGAATAAATTTATCAACACCAATTGTCTCTTCGCCCAAAATCTCTGAAAGCTTGCCGGCGGCTAGGCGACGGTTGAACTCCATTTGCCAAGGACGCTCTGTGGCGTGCAAATAACCTAGGCTGTACCAGGCATCTTCGCTATTTGTAGCAAATATATGGGGTATGGAATGTTCGTCAAATTTAATCGTTACTGGCGAGCCTAGCCCTGGAGCTAACAATTCGCCATCTAATTTATTTTTAGTGGATAGAAAGTAAACGCTGAGGGCCAGTAGGGCTAAAACTAGGGTGATGGTGATAATAATCAGCAGCCATTTCCCTTTTTGCAACAGCTTGTTCTGATTGTTATAAATACTTAACACCATATTAGGTAAAACCCCTAGCAAAAAAATCGTTTATGTAGATGCGTATTTTTTCACAGAGTGCTAAATTAGTCTCAACTTGTGAAATTTATTTCCAAGCTCAACAAATATTGTTAATAACAGAGGAGACATCAATGTCAGACAATAAAGTTCAATCACGTCGTAAGTTCATTGCTACGTCAACGGCAGCAGCTGCTGGTGCAAGCACATTGGGTTTCCCAATGATTGCCAATGCGCAAACAGTTAACTTGCGTTTCCAAAGCACATGGCCAACAAAAGATATTTTCCATGAGTACGCTCAAGATTTCTGTGACAAGATCAACAAGATGTCTTCTGGTCGTCTAAAAATTGAACTACTACCAGCTGGTTCAGTGGTTAAAGCTTTTGACTTATTGGATGCAGTAAGTAAGGGTACATTAGACGGTGGTCACGGTGTGGTTGCTTACTGGTACGGTAAGAGCCCAGCGTTAGCGCTATGGGGATCAGGTCCAGCTTTCGGTATGGACCCTAATATGGTTCTTGCTTGGCACGAGCATGGCGGTGGTAAGGCAATGTTAGAAGGCATCTACAAGTCATTGAACTTGGATGTTGTTTCATACCTATATGGCCCAATGCCTACACAGCCTTTGGGTTGGTTCAAGAAGCCAGTGGCTAAGATGGACGACATGAAGGGTCTTAAGTACCGTACAGTTGGTCTTTCAATTGACATCTTCAAAGACATGGGCGTTTCAGTGAACGCATTGCCAGGTGCTGAGATCGTTCCTGCGATGGACCGTGGTCTATTGGATGCTGCTGAATTTAACAACGCTTCTTCAGATCGTTTATTAGGCTTCCCAGACGTATCTAAAGTTTGTATGTTGCAATCATTCCATCAGTGTTCAGAGCAGTTTGAGATTCTTTTCAACAAGAAGAAGTTAGACTCAATGCCTGCAGAATTGCGTGCGATGATCAACGTAGCTGTTCAAGCTTCTTCAGCTGAAATGAGCTGGAAAGCTATCGATCGTTACTCAAAAGACTACATTGAAATGCAACAGAAGCAGGGCGTTAAGTTCTACAAGACTCCTGACTCAATCTTGCGTGGTCAATTGGCTGCTTGGGACAAGATCATTGATGCTAAGGCTAAAGAAAATGCTGATTTCAAACGCGTTCTTGAATCAATGCGTTCTTTTGCTCAGCGTGCTTGCCGCTGGCAGAACGATACGACTGTTGATCACAAGATGGCTTACAACCATTACTTCGGTCGTAAGGCTCCAGCTAAGTCTTAATTTTGTTTTGATGTAATATCAACACCCACCGATTGCTCGGTGGGTGTTTGTTGTTTATAACTATTAAAAAAACCAGGAAGACATATGCAAAAACTTCTTTTATCTGTCGATAAGTTGTCGACATTGCTAGGACAGTTTTCCGCTTATTCAATCGCAGTATTGACGGTTGTTATTTGTTGGGAAGTGGGTTCTCGTTATTTGTTTAACGCACCGCATGATTGGGTCTTTGATGTGACCTATATGTTGTACGGCGTACTGTTTATGATGGCAGGTGCTTATACCTTGTCTAAGAACGGACATGTTCGTGGTGACGTTTTGTATGGCTTCTTTACGCCGCGCACCCAAGCTATCTTGGATCTAGCGCTTTACATTATTTTCTTTATCCCAGGTATTGTTGCCTTGGTTTATGCGGGCATTTCTTTTGCTGCTGAATCAATCGCCATCAATGAGCACACTACTCAAACAGCTAATGGCCCGCCAATTTGGCCATTTAAGATGATTATTCCAATTGCTGGAGCTTTGCTTTTGTTGCAGGGTTTTGTGGAAATTATTCGCTGTGCCATTTGTATTAAAACTGGTGAATGGCCAAAGCGCGAGCACGACGTTGAAGAGGTTGACGTTGATAAATTAAAAGCAATGGTTACAAGCCATACTGATGAAAAGAAGGGTGCCTAAATATGCGTAAGGAACTCTATTTCGGTTTTGCCATCATGGCAGCGATTGTTGTGGGAACGTTGGCATTTATGCCTTCATTCTCAGAAATGACTAATGGTCATTTAGGTCTATTGATGTTGAGCTTGGTGGTTGTTGCCATCATGATGGGTTTCCCAACAGCTTTCACATTGATGGGTATGGGCATGATCTTTGCCTTTATGTCTTATCACAATCAAGGTGAAGGTGATGCTCAGGCACTAACCAGAACTCTAGATTTGATGGTGCAAAGAACCTTTGCAGTCATGACCAATGACGTTTTGATCTCTATCCCACTATTTGTATTTATGGGTTATTTGGTTGAGCGTGCTAACTTGATTGAGAAGTTATTCAAAAGCTTGCATTTGTCTTTAGCTAGAGTGCCAGGTGCTTTAGCTGTTGCGACTTTGGTCACTTGTGCCATCTTTGCTACAGCAACAGGTATTGTGGGCGCCGTAGTAACGCTCATGGGTTTGTTGGCTTTGCCATCCATGTTGAAGGCCGGTTACAGCGTTAAATTATCTGCTGGTGCGATTACGGCGGGTGGTTGTTTGGGTATCTTGATCCCGCCATCAGTGATGTTAATTGTGTACGGTGCTACAGCTGGCGTTTCAGTTGTTAAGCTCTACGCAGGCGCCTTCTTCCCAGGCATTATGTTGGCAGGTTTATATATTGGTTACGTGATTATTGTTGCCAAGTTAAAACCTGAACTAGCACCTCCATTGCCTGAAGAAGATCGTCGTGTTGATTTAGCTCCAGTAACTCAAAAGCTAGCGACATTCGGTAAATTAGCTTTGCCAGCCGTATTGGCAGCCGCTAAAGGCCGCGCAGCTGCTGGTATCAGCACAAAAGAATTGCTCAAGCAGTTAGCCATCATTGTTGGCCCATTATTGTTCTTCGTAGTTGTGATGACGATGATTCATCGTTCAGCCACAACACCACTTGAGGCAGTAGCTCAAGTAACGATGGAGAGTGATGGCGGCATGATGAGCTTGGAAGAAGTAAGTGCTCCAGAATCTACTGGTGGCTTAGCTTTACCTCCAGGCGCTGAAGAACCTCCTCAAGCTATGGGTGTGGCATTGCCGCCAGGTGCTGAAGAGGCTCCTAAGAAATCTGCTGCAAAAGCTGCTCCAGCTGCCGCTGCTGAAGAAGAAAAAGCTCCTGCTGAAAGACAGCCAACTCCAACTTGGTATTGGATTATGTTGGGTATCGGTTTAGCAATCGGCGCTATTTTCTACTACACGCTGACAATGGCTCGTCTTGAAATTTTCAAGATGCTATTGGGTTCATTCTTCCCGTTAGCAGCATTGATTTTGATGGTGTTAGGTACGATTGTGTTTGGTTTGGCAACGCCAACAGAAGCTGCTGCGGTGGGCTCTTTCGGCGGCTTCATACTGGCTTGGGCTTATAAACAGCTCAATATGGATGTGGTGCGTGAGTCAGTCTTCTTGACTGCCAAAACAAGTGCGATGGTTTGCTGGTTATTTGTGGGCTCATCGATCTTCTCAGCAGCGTTTGCGCTATTGGGTGGTCAAGAGTTGATTGAGCAGTGGGTATTGAGCCTTGGTTTAACTAAGATTCAATTCTTGATCTTGTCTCAAGTCATCATCTTCTTGTTGGGTTGGCCTTTAGAGTGGACAGAGATCATCGTGATCTTTATGCCTATCTTCATTCCATTGTTAAGCCATTTTGGAGTTGATCCATTGTTCTTCGGCTTATTGGTGGCATTGAACTTGCAAACTGCATTCTTGTCTCCACCGGTTGCGATGGCTGCGTTCTACTTAAAAGGTGTAGCGCCACCACATGTGACGCTGAACCAAATCTTTGCTGGCATGATGCCATTTATGGCGATTCAGGTTCTTGCATTGATCTTGTTGTACGTATTCCCAGCCATTGGTATGTGGTTGCCAGAGGTGCTTTACAAGTAATAAAAGCATCACTTAAAAAACCAACAAACCCCGCTTTTTGCGGGGTTTGTTTTTTTATATGTAAAATGCTGACTTCGCTACAAAATAGCGAAATTAGTAGAAATGAATTAGAAGTAAAAAAATACAACTATTTCCGTCTACAATGATGAAAGTGCTACTGCCCGAGTGACGAAATAGGTAGACGTAAGGGATTTAAAATCCCTCGGCTTAAACAGCCGTGCCGGTTCGATTCCGGCCTCGGGCACCAAGCTTTTTAATGGCTAGGTGCTTTTATGATGCAAATGCAAACAACTATGATGACCGCTAAAACTCGCAAGAGGCTGGCGGTTTTTTTATTGCTGGGCGTATTAGCAACGATTTCTTGGTGGCAAAGTGTTAGCGCACAGCCTCAGCCAGCAGAAATCCTAGGAATCTATTTCACCCCTCCAGCAGGTGGTGCCAGTGGCTTAATTAAGCACATTGACGCATCTAAAAAAACAATTAGAGTCATGGCTTATGGT
>JAHEBW010000033.1 GCA_024642065.1 Polynucleobacter sp.
GTGGATGATATTTTGGATGAGGTATCCGATAGTCAAACACTTGGGAAAACTGCTGGTAAGGATGCTGCCGCTAATAAACCCACCTTTGTTTCATTGATGGGTTTGAGTGGTGCCCAGGCGTTTGCAAAAGAATTACATCAAGAAGCTATCGATAGTCTTTCAGTTTGGGGCGACAATGCTCACTTATTGAAGTCGATTGCGAACAAAGTGCTGCACCGAGAAAATTAATGACTGATTTACTAAAAACAATTAATTCACCAAATGATTTGCGTCTCTTAAACCGTGAGCAATTGCCCGGTCTTGCAGAAGAGTTGCGCTCATTTTTGGTCGACTCTGTTGCGCAAACAGGTGGCCACTTATCTTCTAATTTAGGAACTGTTGAATTAACAGTTGCTTTGCATTACGTATTGCAAACTCCATACGATCGCTTGATCTGGGATGTGGGTCATCAAAGTTACCCCCATAAAATTTTGACGGGTCGACGTGATCGCATGGGTAGCTTGCGTCAGTACGGTGGCATATCTGGTTTCCCTCGTCGTGATGAAAGTGAATACGACACATTTGGTACAGCGCATTCATCAACGAGTATTTCTGCCGCGATTGGTATGGCGCTTGGCGCAAAAGCTCAGGGCGAAAAAAGAGTGGCTGCAGCTGTCATTGGTGACGGCGCCATGACAGCGGGTATGGCTTTTGAAGCGCTGAATAACGGCGGTATTCATAAAGACTTGCCTCTGGTTGTTATTTTGAATGACAACGACATGTCAATCTCACCAGCGGTGGGTGCTTTGAACCGTTACCTCGCAAGATTGATGAGTGGTCGTTTTTATGCGGCGACTAAAAAAGGTTTGGACAGCATGTTGTCCATTGCGCCACCTTTGAGAGAGTTTGCGAAACGCTTGGAAGAGCATGCCAAAGGCATGGTTGTGCCAGGAACTATTTTTGAAGAATTTGGATTTAATTACATTGGCCCAATTGATGGTCATGATTTGGATTCATTGATACCGACATTAGAAAATGTAAGACGTTTGGCTCTTAATGGTGAGGGTCCTCAGTTCTTGCACGTGGTGACCAAAAAAGGTCAGGGTTACAAGTTGGCTGAGGCTGATCCAATTTTGTATCACGGCCCCGGAAAGTTTGATCCTGCCCAAGGTATCACGCCATCAGCGCCAACTAAAAAAACTTTCACACAAGTATTTGGAGATTGGCTCTGCGATATGGCAGCAGCTGATAAACGTCTTGTTGGTATTACGCCGGCTATGCGTGAAGGTTCAGGCATGGTTGAGTTTGAACGCCGTTTCCCGGATCGCTATTTTGATGTGGGTATTGCTGAGCAACACGCAGTGACTTTTGCTGGTGGTATGGCTTGTGAAGGTATGAAACCAGTGGTGGCGATTTACTCCACCTTCTTGCAGCGTGGTTACGACCAGATGATCCATGATGTGGCCTTACAAGATTTGCCAGTTGTATTTGCATTGGATCGCTCAGGTTTGGTGGGCGCTGATGGCGCAACCCATGCGGGCGCCTATGACATTCCTTTTATTCGTTGCATTCCTAATATGTTGTTAATGGCACCAGCTGATGAGGCTGAATGTCGCGACTTATTAACAACTGCTTTCAAACAAAATCATCCATCTGCTGTTCGCTACCCGCGTGGTGCTGGTGTGGGTGCTGTTGTTGGTCAAGAACTAAAAGAATTGCCATTGGGTAAAGGGGAGGTTCGAAGAACTTCCAAAGGTTTGCACAAGAAGAAAGTAGCGATTTTGGCCTTCGGCACTCTGCTTTACCCAGCTTTAGCAGCAGCGGAAGAGCTCGATGCAACTGTGGCTAATATGCGTTTTATCAAGCCACTTGATGCTGATTTGGTGGTTCGTCTAGCCAAAGAGCATGATTTGATTGTGACCGTTGAGGAAGGTGCTATTGGCGGCGGCGCAGGTAGTGCCTGTTTAGAGGCCCTAGCAGCGGCGGGTGTCCAGGTGCCTTCATTGCTTCTTGGTTTGCCGGATCGATTTGTCGATCATGGCGATCACGGCTTGCTCATGAAGGAGTGTGGGTTAGATCAAGCGGGGATTGCTAAAGCCATTACTGCCAAACTGGGTAATATGGCCTAAATAGCTCTCGAGCGAGCAAACGCCATTAAATTACGTCACAATATGACTATGAACGATATAAATACAGGTTTTCTAAAAACAGCTGCGATGCCAGACGTGCAATCCACGGTGGATCATCGGAACATTCCGATTGATCGAGTGGGTATTCGTGGCGTGCGCCATCCTATTCAGGTGAAGACTGAAGGTGGAGTTCAACCTAGTGTTGCAGTGATCGATTTGGATGTGTCTTTGCCTGGTGATAAAAAAGGCACTCACATGTCTCGTTTCATCGCTTTGCTTCAAGAGCACAACGAGCCACTAGATGCTAAGCAAATGCGATTGATGGTTGGCAAAATGTTGCCATTGCTAGAAGCGGAAGCCGGTCAGATCTCTTTGAAGTACACACACTTCATTAACAAGGTGGCACCAGTTTCAGGTGTGCAAAGTTTGTTGGACTACGACGTGACTTGGATTGCCCAAGCTAAAAAAGTGAATGGCGAAGTAGAAGTAGATCTTCACCTTCAGGCTATTGCTCCAGTAACTAGCTTGTGCCCATGCTCTAAACAAATTTCAAATTACGGTGCTCACAATCAACGCTCACATGTCACCATGACTGTGGCCTTAACACCAGATGCTGATTTAAGTATTGAGAGTCTTGTAAAGATTGCTGAAGCTGAAGCTTCATGCGAACTATGGGGTTTATTGAAGCGCCCAGATGAGAAATATGTCACTGAGCGTGCTTATGACAATCCAAAGTTTGTAGAAGATTTAGTTCGTGATGTGGCTGCTCGTTTAAAGACTGACGCAAGAATCAAAGAGTTTGTGGTTGAAGCTGAAAACTTTGAATCTATTCACAATCACAGTGCTTACGCTTTGATTCGATCAGAGTAATTAACTCAGTTGATCTAGGGGCCACCTAGGTCGAACATCAAATCCCCAATCCTTGCTTGCAAGTTGGGGATTTTTCTTTAGGCGCATCGCTCCTGCAAAGGCAATCATCGCGCCGTTATCTGTACAAAGATGCAATGGTGGGTAATGAACTGCCACCCCTTCTTTTTGGCAGGCTATTTCAAGTGCTTCACGTAATTGCTCATTAGCACCTACGCCACCTGCCACCACCAAAGTTTTCATACCTGATTGTTTGAGCGCAGATATTGATTTGCTCACCAAAACCTCAACAATGGCATCTACAAAACCTCTTGCCACGTGAGCTTTATCTTGATCGCTCAGAGTGCCGGCTTGGCTAATTTTTTTAACTTGTGTGAGAACGGATGTTTTTAAGCCCGCAAATGAAAAGTCCAAATCTCCAGAATGTTTCATGGGCCTTGGAAATTGATAGGTGCCAGATGTGCCTTGTTTGGCTAGCGCTGAAACAGCAGGACCGCCTGGGTAACTTAAACCTAATAATTTGGCCGTCTTGTCAAAAGCTTCGCCAGCAGCATCATCTAAAGTTTCACCAAGAATGGCATATTCACCAACTCCGGTCACTTCCATGAGTTGGGTATGGCCCCCAGAAACCAATAGAGCCACGAAAGGAAACTGAATATTGGCATTGTTGGCCAATAAAGGCGAAAGTAAGTGGCCTTCTAGGTGATGAATGCCCAAAACGGGCTTATTGAGGGCTAAAGCTAGACCTTTTGCCACAGAAGCACCCACCAAAAGGGCGCCTGCAAGGCCCGGACCTTGGGTATAAGCGATGGCATCAATCTCTTCCAGAGTGCTTTTTGACTCTTTAAGTGTTTGATTTATAAGGGGTATAACTCTTTTGATGTGGTCCCGGGAGGCTAATTCGGGTACAACACCACCATAATCCACGTGCATAGCGATCTGAGAATAGAGCGCTTGGCCCAGCAAGCCCTTGCCAGCAGGCTCGCCAGCCTCCCAAGGGGAGGTGTCGACAATCGCCACGCCGGTTTCATCACATGAAGTTTCTATACCAAGTACTCGCATGACTGTATTTTGCCGTGCTACAATCTCGTTTTACAGTTTTTTCTGACTTTTTTTCAGAACCTTTTAGAGAATCACAGCATGACAACTATCCGCTTACGCGAAAACGAACCATTTGAAGTAGCATTGCGCCGTTTCAAGCGCACTATCGAGAAAAACGGTCTTTTGACTGAATTACGTGCTCGCGAGTTCTACGAGAAGCCAACAGCTGAGCGCAAGCGCTTGAAAGCTGCTGCTGCAAAACGCCATTACAAGCGTATTCGCAGCCAGATGTTGCCTAAGAAAATGTATTAATTCTTTCTCAGGCTGGATTTCTAGCCTTGGGATACGATGAACCCACTGACGGTTATCCCGCAGTGGGTTTTTTCATTTGAGGAGTGATGATGAGCTTAAAAGAACAAATTACCGAAGATATGAAAAACGCTATGCGCGCCAAAGATACTGGCCGCCTAGGAACCATTCGTTTATTGCTAGCAGCAATGAAGCAAAAAGAAGTGGATGAGCGCGTTGAGTTAGATGATGCAGCAGTGATTGCGATTGTTGAAAAACTCATCAAGCAACGTAAAGATTCGATTTCTCAATTTCAAGCAGCTAAGCGTGATGACTTGGTGGCAATCGAAGAAGCAGAACTAGTTGTGTTGCAAGCGTACATGCCGGCACAAATGTCTGAGGCTGAGGTGGCTGCTGTAGTTGCACAAGTAGTGCAAGAGTTGGGCGCCACTGGTCCGCAAGATATGGGCAAAGTGATGGGTGTTGTTAAACCTAAGTTAGCTGGTAAGGCTGACATGGGAACAGTCTCTGCTCAAGTTAAAGCCGCACTTACTAAATAATCATTTTTATTAGTCATGATCCCTCAGTCATTTATTGCTGACTTATTAAACCGCGTCGACATCGTCGAAGTGGTGGGGCGTCATGTCACACTTAAAAAAGCCGGCGCTAATTACCAAGGCTTGTGTCCTTTTCATAATGAAAAGTCACCGTCGTTTAGCGTCTCTCCAACGAAACAGTTTTATCACTGTTTTGGATGCGGAGCTCATGGCTCTGCCATCAGTTTTTTAATGGAACACTCGGGCTTAACTTATGTTGATGCCATTGAAGAGTTAGCTAGATCATCTGGCTTAACTGTTCCTCGTGAAGAGCGTCGACCACAGGATTTAGCAAGACAAAAACAAGCGCTCGCATTGAGTGAAGTCATGAGTCCGGCAGCTGATTGGTACAAGCAGCAATTAAAAGCTGCGCCTAGAGCAATTGATTATTTAAAGCGCCGTGGTTTAAGTGGTGAAATCGCTAAACGATTTGGTCTCGGTTACGCACCAGAATCATGGCAAGGCTTAGAAGCTGTCTTTGGTACTTATGGTGAAGATGCTATTGCTAATGTTTTAGTTGAAGCTGGTTTGATCATTCAATCAGATGCCAAGCGATACGATCGATTCCGTGATCGCATCATGTTCCCGATTCGTAATCCTAAAGGCCAGGTGATTGCCTTTGGTGGCCGCATCCTCGATGCGGGAGAGCCTAAATATTTAAATTCACCCGAGACACCATTGTTCTCAAAGGGCAACACACTCTATGGTTTGTTTGAAGCCAGACAAGCGATCAGAGACAAAGGTTATGTCATCGTTTGTGAAGGTTATATGGATGTGGTGGCATTGGCGCAGTTAGGTTTTGCTAATGGTGTTGCTACATTAGGTACTGCTTGCACATCCAATCATGTCAGATCTTTAATGCGCCAATCCGATCGCATTGTGTTTTCATTCGATGGTGATGCTGCAGGTCAGCGTGCTGCTAAGCGAGCACTAGAAGCTTGCTTGCCCATGATGGCGGATGACAAAGAAGTGAAATTCTTATTCTTGCCAGAAGAACACGACCCAGATAGTTTCGTTCGCGAAAAAGGTGCTGATGCTTTTGAGCAAGCAATCTCTCAAGCAATGCCACTTTCAGCATTCTTCATCCAGGTAGCCAATGAAGGTCATGATTGGAATACGCCTGAAGGTCGTGCGCAAACTCAACACGACGCAAAGCCATTAATCTTGGCGATGCCAGCGATTGCATTAAGAGCACAACTCATCCGTGAGTTGGCGCAAAAAATTGGAATAACACCGGTAGAGTTAGAAAACTTCTGTGGTCTTAAGACTGTCACTGAAAATCGTCCTGCACCGATGATGGTTAACCCAACTTCGGGTGGTTACATGCAGTCGGCTACTAATACCAACGGCAAAAAACCTTGGAATAAAAAACCAGCGATTCCTAAAGGTCCGCCACCAACAGCCCCAACGGATCTCGCAGAACAGATTCTCAGAATATTGTTGCAGTACCCTCAATTAGGACAAGGCTTATCAGTAGAGCAAAAACGTTTAATCCTCGCTTCTGCCAAAAAACGTTCTGATAAAGCCATGTTTTTGATGGATGACCTCATTCAGCAATGCGAATTAATGCCCCCGAATGTTGGTTTTGCTGTTTTCCAAGAGCAATTGGATAAAACTGCCTTAGCAAAGTCTTATGCCATCTTGCGTGAACGCATCATGAGTGCTGAATTGAGCGAAGATGCTGCCAAAGAAGACTTTGAAGGCACCCTAAAAAAGCTTGAGCAACTAGACCTCAAAGAGCAAATGACCGACATTGCCGCTCGGATAGCTTCTGGCCAAGCCGAAGAGAGTGATAAAGCTCTATATCGGCAATTAATGGCAAAACTTAAATAATCTGGAAAAACCTCAGGTCACCGACTATAATTCAAGGTTTTCGAATTTCCAATAAAATTCAACAAGTTAGCAGGTCTGTAACTTCTTAGCCCTTAAAGTGAGTGAGTACATAACATTATGTCAGCAACTAAAGCCAAAAAAACGATAACTAAAGCAGTTATTAAAAAAGTAGCACCTAAGGCAGCTAAATCAGCAAAGCCAGCCCCAAAGAAAGCTCCAGCTAAGGTAGTTAAGAAAGCAGCCCCAGCTGCAAAAAAGCCAGTGGCTAAGAAGCCAGCTGCTAAAGCGCCAGCTAAGACCCCTGCAAAACCAGTTAAAAAAGCTGCGCCAGTTGCTAAAAAACCTGTGGCTAAAAAGCCAGCAGCTAAGCCAACAGCTAAAGCCGCAGCAAAACCAGTTAAAAAAGCCGCACCGGTTGCTAAAAAACCAGTAGCGAAGAAGCCCGTAGCTAAAGTTCCAGCAAAACCAGTTAAAAAAGCTGCTCCGGTTGCCAAAAAACCTGAAGCAAAACCAGCTAAGCCTGTTAAGCCAGCGAAGGCAGAAAAACCAGCGAAAGCAGAAAAGCCAGTTAAAGAAGTAAAGCTAACTGCTAAAGAAATTAAAGCAGCTAAAAAAGCAGAAGAACTTGCAGCGGCAGCAGCAACAACTGAAGAAGTTGTAGAGCAGCCAAAGAAAACTCGTGGCCGCAAACCAAAACCAGTTGAGCCAGTTGATCCTAACGTTGATAACCGTACTGATCGACAAAAAGCGCGTGATCGCAAGGCGAAAGAAAAGGCATTGTTACAAGAGTTCAATGCACAAAAATTAGGTAGCGAAGAACAACAAGAATTACGTCGTGCCCGCTTGAAGCATTTGATCAAGATGGGTAAGTCACGCGGCTATTTAACGCATGGCGAAATCAATGACGTGATGTCAGATGAAATCTCTGATTCTGATTCATTAGAAACATTGATCAGCTTGTTAAGCGACATCAGCATTACTGTTTACGAACAAGCTCCAGATGCAGAAACATTACTACTAAACGAGAACGCACCTTCTGCTACAACAGAAGAAGAGGCTGAAGAAGAAGCTGAAGCAGCTTTATCAACAGTGGATTCAGAGTTTGGTCGTACAACTGATCCAGTTCGTATGTATATGCGCGAAATGGGTACGGTTGACCTTCTAACTCGTGAAGGCGAAATCGTTATTGCTAAAAAGATCGAAGCTGGTCTAAAAGAAATGGTGATGGCGCTGTCAGCATGCCCAGTAACTATTTCTGAGATTTTAGATAACGTTACAAAAATTGAAGAAGGAACGATGGAGATCGACGAGTTTGTCGATGGTCTAGTAGATCCTAACGCTGAAGACATCCCAATGACTGCTGTTGAGGAAGAAGAAAACCTTGACGAAGAAGAGGGTGAAGAAGACGGCGAAGAAGGCGGTGGCGGCGGTGGTGGTAACACTGCTTCAGCTAAACAGTTAGAAGAATTAAAGCAACTTTCATTAGTGAAGTTTGCTGTGATTCGTGCGCAATTCGACAAGATGCGTAAAGCCCACGAAAAAGAAGGCTATAACTCACCAGCATACAAAAAAGCACAGGAAGCGATTCGTAATGAATTAATGGGCTTCCGCTTAACAGCGAAATCAGTTGAAAAACTTTGTGACACGATGCGCAAGCAAGTCGATCAAGTTTGGGCACTAGAGCGTGGCTTAGTTCGTATCCTTGTGGACAAAGTAGGAGTTCCACGTGGTGAAGTACTAGCTGGCTTGCCTAAGAATGCATTGAACTTGAAGTGGACTTTATTGTTATTGAAAGACGGTAAATCTTACGCAGCTATCCTAGAGCGTAACGTGCCAGCTGTTCAAGAAATGCAACAAAAGTTAATTGATATTCAAGATAAAGTTGTTTTGCCACTTCCAGAATTAAAAGAAGTGAACAAAAAGATGAACGAGGGTGAAAAGCGCGCTCGTGCAGCTAAACGCGAAATGACAGTAGCCAACTTACGTTTGGTTATTTCTATTGCTAAAAAGTACACCAACCGTGGCTTGCAGTTCTTGGATTTGATCCAAGAAGGCAATATCGGCTTGATGAAAGCAGTAGATAAGTTTGAATACCGTCGTGGTTATAAGTTCTCAACTTATGCAACATGGTGGATCCGTCAGGCTATTACGCGTTCAATCGCCGACCAAGCTCGTACGATCCGTATCCCAGTTCATATGATTGAAACAATCAACAAGATGAACCGTATCAGCCGTCAAATTCTTCAAGAGACTGGTGTTGAGCCAGATGCAGCTACTCTTGCAGCGAAGATGGAAATTCCAGAAGACAAGATTCGCAAGATCATGAAGATCGCTAAAGAGCCTATCTCTATGGAAACTCCAATTGGCGATGATGCAGACTCAAATCTTGGTGACTTCATTGAAGACACCAATACATTGGCGCCACAAGAAGCTGCATTGCATGACTCAATGCGTGATGTAGTCAAAGACATTCTTGATTCATTAACGCCACGTGAAGCTAAAGTTCTCAGAATGCGTTTCGGTATCGAAATGAGTACTGACCATACTTTAGAAGAAGTAGGTAAACAGTTTGACGTTACGCGCGAGCGCATTCGTCAAATAGAAGCCAAAGCTTTGCGTAAAATGCGTCATCCAAGCAGAAGCGACAAACTTAAGAGCTTCTTAGAGGAAGATTAATCCATAAGGGCCCTTAGCTCAGTTGGTTAGAGCAGAGGACTCATAAAATTGGAGTAGAGGACTAATACAGTTTTGCGACATTGGTTTAAGCATAGCAAAATTTATTAGTCCTTTTTACATCTACTTTGTTTTTACTCTGTGGCTTTTTGACTACAGCAGTTGGCATCTACAGTCGCGTAAAAAATAAAATGACAGCACACTAGCGTGTATGTTATTACTTAAAGAACTTTTCATACAACAGCACAACGCTGACAACAACGCAAATCAAAAAAAAAAGCAGTAGGCGGCAAAGCCACGCTGTACAAGCGTCCAGAGTCATCGTGTTGGCAAGTACGCTTTAAGATGGGTGTTAATAAGTGGTACTCATTTTCAACAAATACAGATGACTTAGAGCAAGCACAAATTAATGCTGAGGAAATATACAACACAGCATCAATTAAAACAAACGCTGGACTAACTCCACTTACAAAGACATTCAAGCAAATAGCAATAATTGAGTTGGCAAATATGGAACAAGCTATGTCTAATGGCATTGGCAAGAAAACATATAGAGATTACACATTTGCTATCAACAAATATCTCATCCCTTTCTTTGGCTCATACTCAATTGAAAAAATAACAACAGAGTTAATTAGAGACTTTGAAGGTTGGCGAATAGCAATAATGGGAAAAGTGCCAATGGCTAGTACTAAGCGGAATCATTCATCTGCTTATATTCGTGTAATCAACTTAGCAAAAGAAAAAGGGATTTGTCCAAGTATTACTGTTGTGCCTATGTTGGATAGCAAAGGAGAAAAGAGTAAGCCTCGTCCAGCCTTTAGCGATAGGGAGCTAGATGACTTACTTGCTTTTATACCTAATTGGATAGAGTTGTCATACACAAATAGAACGCGACAGATGAGAATGCTGTGCTACGCATACATAGAGTTTCTTGTTAATACTGGTATTAGACACGGAACAGAAGCATTGCCTTTGCGTTGGAAGCACTTACAGTGGCATTGGGTTGGTGAGAAAAAGTTTTTGCGTATATGGGTAAGTGGAAAGACTGGTCCTCGTTATCTGATTGCTAAGAGTGAAGTGATAGCAGTATTAGAGAGATTGATGCGTTGGCAAGAATTACCTTACGCTACATTAGATAACTTAATAGATGATAGGTTGGATAAGCTAATTTTTAGGATTAGTACTGGTGAAAAAATTAGTAATATGGAAAATATATTTAGAGGTTTAATGAAGCACAGCAAGCTGATGTATGACAGTGGTGGGCAAAGAAGAACTCTATATAGTCTGCGTCATACCTACGCTACAAGGGCATTGGCTAAAGGTGTTGATATACACACGCTAGCTAGACAAATGGGTACTAGCGTATTGATGATTGAGAAGCACTACAGCAAAATAACGCCAATGCTGAAGGCTGAGATGCTTGGTTGAGAAACTACAAAGCGGAAACAGAGACTGCCTCAATATCATCTTATGCTCTGTAGTGTCCACCGCAGTGGATACAAAGATTAGAAGGCTTAACCAACAGTCCCCCGCATTATGCTGTTAAGCTCCAATTTTGACTACATTCAAAGTTTGGAAGCGGTTTGCCTAAACAAAGTATCGCTTTTTACGTTGTTTCCTATACCCCTTTTGATTAAGCGTTCGTATATGTAGATACGTATTGAGATGGGGCTAACAAAAATTGTGTCATAAAACACTCCTAAAAATTAGCCCTAAATGGGCAAATATATTTTATCTATTTTGAACTGCTTATACAATTAATATATGCCTAAATTAAATGACACGCACTTACCAGAACGACTGAAGGAAGCAATCAAGCAGTTAGAAGAAGGTAAGGAAGTTGAAGCAAAGAAAAATAAAACGCTACTGAATGCTAAACAACAGCAAGCATTGGTAGATGCGTGGGATAAACAACAAGAACTACGCAAACAGCATAAGCCACCTAAGACAGAAGAAGAAAAGAAAAAGATAGGTTGGAAAGACAAGCGTGAAGTGCGTCTTGATATCTACAAGCAAGCACACAAAGAATTAATGGATAACATTTTTGATATTCATTTAAGGCAGCTTGAGCGTGAAGAAGCTAAGGCAAATAGAGTTTATTTAAAAGGCTACTTCAGTGCTAAAGATGGACAAGATCCTGATAGTGTTGGAAAAATAGCTTTGGCTAGAGCTGGTTTTATGGTTGCTCGTCATCCAAAAATGTCTAAACGAGATAGAGAAATAATGGAATTAGAAGACGGACTGCGGAAGAGATTTGAAGCTGAAATGACTGATGAAGAACGAGAAGAGCGAGAGTGGCTTAAGGAAATTGAGAAGGCGGAAGAAGAAGGGCGAAAGAATAGGTTTAAGTAAAAGCAGACTTTTTAAAGGTTGTGAAGTGTATAAAAAACCTGCTTTTTAATAAACCCTATACCTTGCCACCCCTAAAGCCCTATCTGTATTGGCTTTGAAGGCTATTAAACCAATTCAACAGCACGCCTTTTAATTTCATCATTAGTGTCTATATAAATCATTGTTGTATTGATTGATTTATGTCCAGCCAAACTTGCTAACACTCTTACGCCTACACCCTTATTTGCTAAGTTCGTAATGAATGTTCTTCTGCCACTGTGTGATGACGCAGAACTAATGCCTGCCTTCTTGTATAACCAAAAGAACCACTGTGTTAGTGTGTTGGCATTAAAGCCTTCTCTCTTTTCCGTATAAAAAAGTGGTTGATGTTTGTCTTTAATTCGTCTGTTGCGTAAGTAGTTGTCTAGTTCTGTCCGTAGCTTTTCATTCACAAATACCACTCTACCTACATTGCCTTTTGTTTGATTGGCACTTAGTCTTATTTCATTTCTAATAGTACCGTCTTCGTTTTGTACATCACTGATAGTTAAGCTAGCTATTTCACCTACACGCATACCGCTATAAAAACTTGTTAGCAGTAATGTTCTATTTCTAATAGCGTATCTGTGTTTGGTTGCGATATAACGCAGTACTTGATCAATTTCATTTTGTGTCAGTGTTTTTGCTTGTGCCATTTTTAGTCCCTCATCAAATAATTTGTTGTTGTTATTGTGTTTTCTTTTATGTCTTATTCCTACCTCTTTGTGTCTTTGTAAATCTCTTCCAATATTCAATGACTTAGCTAAAAGAACAAAGAAACTAGCAATTTTCTTTGGTTAAAAAGTCTGCTTTTTAATAAACCCCTATCTAATAACGTCTATAAGCTGTTTGTGTGCTTAAGTAGTACTCACATAGCGTATTGCTTGAAATTTCAGCTTATACAGCTGATTTGATGTGTTGCTATTTGTTTAGCTGAAGTACTTATCGTTTTGAAGTGGTGATTTTTGACCTACTACCTAATTTTTAAGCATCACTTAAGTAATACTTAATAGCAATCAACTGCGTTGCTTGCTGTGCTTTCATAAAAGCTATCGCTTTTATTCAGCACATTTTTTCTTCTTTAATTTTTTTAATTTATCTTTTTAAGAACTTTACTAGGAAGCACAAGCCACGCTTGTTTAGTTAAGCGTGGCTTATAGCTAATCTTTACTGAGGATTAACAACTGATATACACACAACTTGAATTAACAAGATAAGGTAGGTTTTGCTATCACCTTTTAAGTGCTCGTCTAACGCAACACTTCCACAGCCTATATCAGTAGCTTTGTGGAGTGTTTGTGGGTTTAATTGTGGCAGTCCCACTCACTTTCAGCCTATACATTCGTATTTGCCTACATTCACTTATTGCTAAGCTACCAACTATTACATCTTCACAAACGCTACTATCACAAAGGGATGTCGTTTAAAGCATCTAGCTAAAAGCTAGGTAGTGTGAAGAAGCAAGTAATGAGCAACTCAATTGCGTACCGTCTCACATCAGAACGGATTAACAGCACTATTACATTTGGCGTGCCAACCTTAATCTCATTTGTACATTTATTTATCTGCGTGATAAGAACAGATAAAAAAATGTGGCTTTTTATTTGGTGAGATTGGCAAAATAGGCTGTAGAGGTAGTCCAAATAGGGCTCTGAAGCTACTGTAGATATAGGGTTTAATAAAAAGCAGGTTTTTTAGTGGTTAAAAAGTCTGCTTTTACATAAACCTATACCTAATAACCTAAAAGGAGTGGTAGATGAGTACATTGGACACACTAAAGCTAGTAGCTGTTAAAAAGCCTACACATACACCTACAGTAGTAATACGCAGACAAAAGCTAGCAAGTAAGGTTTGGGAACAGATACAGCTAGCCAAAAGTCAAATTGAAGGCACGCAGTTTGTAGTCAAAAAGTTTCGTAGCTTTACAGATAAGGAAAGTGGCTTACGCAAACAAGTTGAAATCCCTAAACGCATACGCGAATGGTGGTTTAAAAATGAGCAAGGTAAGGTTTGTGTTGCTATCAAATACGGCACTAGAGTATTAGAGTTGGCAAAAGGCAAACACAGCATTGAAGTGGCTAGTGCTGATGATTTGATTAAAGCACTTGAACTAGTCAAGCAAGCAGTGGAACTAGGAGAACTTGATACTCAGCTAGAGCAAGCAAGTGTTGGTGTTAGAAAAAGTTTTAAGAAATAAATTAGCAACTATCGCTTGAGACGTTATATTGAATAATGATTCCTCTGCTATTAGTTGTAAATGTTTTTCTACAAGGCTGACTAAAAAGATCATAGCCACCAGTCCAGGTATAACTTGCTCCGCCATTTGAAAGTTTGATGGCGGCGTTTGGAGCTCCCCATCTTGTTATTACCTGATCAATATGATGTCCAGTGTATTTTTTCATTTCTGTGGATGCACAACCACTCAATGCTAAAACTAAAATCACCACTTTGATATATTTAAACATTATTTACTCACTATGTATGTATTGTGATTATCTGTTTTTATTTCATTAAACTTTATTTTTTTAAATCCACCTTCAAGTACAACCTTTTTAAATCTTTTACCAAAGCTTGTTGGAGAATTAATTAGATGCCATTGATCCCCTAACATATCTTTCAATTGATAAACTCCAGCATTTAATTTATCAATACTGGTGGAGAGAATTTTTATTTCTTTGTTTGAGAGCATTAAAAATTTACTTATAAAGTTTATTAACTAACTATAGCACTAAATATTTGTATGAACAAATATATCGCTCGTGTGCGTGTGCTAGGACAGTCAGTCAATACCTATGTCTTTGCTGATAGTGCGATACACGCACGACTACTTATTCAATATCAGTTTGGTATGAATAGCTTGTTAAGCAGTCCCTTGCTAGCAGAAGGTGATGTTAATGGTTATAGATTGCTTGATGAGGTAGTCAAAGCATTCAAATCACTTACTCCTCAACGACAGCGTATCAAGTCTCTTCAAACGCAGAAGGACAATGTCAGCAAACAGTTGAAAGCTGAACGCGATAGACAGAAGATACAAAAAGCACAGCAGACAATTCAGTCTGTTATCTATAAAAAGTAGCTATACAGTTTTTCAAACACTAACTACTTTTTCCTAACCCCACTTGATTTTTAACCACTGTCTAAACTAAGAAAGCCGTCATTTGATTCAAATTCAATAGGTTTTTGGTGGTTTTCATAAAGTTTTTAGTTTTATTGCTGTGGGGATGAGAGGCATAGCTGAGATGCCTTTTAGATAGTAGGTTTATGTAAAAGCAGGATTTTTTACAGTTAGAACATTTGGACAGCATCCATAAACCATTACAATAGCGTTTATTAAATTTAAGCAAGCTAAGACAAAATGCGTCATCCAAGCAGAAGCGACAAACTAAAGAGCTTCTTAGAGGAAGATTGATCAATAAGGGCCCTTAGCTCAGTTGGTTAGAGCAGAGGACTCATAATCCTTTGGTCCGCGGTTCAAGTCCGCGAGGGCCCACCAGTAGTCACAAACCCCCTTCAGAAATGTTGGGGGTTTTTGTTTATCAGCACATATTTAATTTGCTTGATATCCTTGATGATATTTTTAAAATCTAAAACACAATAAATGAATATCAACTCTGATTACAGCCAGCGAGTCGTTCTTAATCATCATGATTTAAGTTGGGTAGCTAGCCCTGAATTGGGTGTTGAAAGAAAAATGTTTGAGCGACTTGGCGATGAGGTGGCAAAGGCTACTTCTATTGTGAAATATCAAGCAGGTTCTCAATTTAAAACGCACACCCATGATTTGGGTGAAGAGATATTGGTGCTGGAGGGGGTTTTTAGCGATGAGTCTGGCGACTACCCTGCTGGCACTTACATCATGAATCCTCCAGGATCCTCTCATGCCCCATATAGTAAGTTGGGATGTACTCTATTTGTAAAGCTCAGGCATCTAGGTCCCGATCAAGTAGAGCGAGAAATTGTGGATACAAAATCAACTGAATGGTTGCAAGGGATGGTGCCAGGTCTTCATGTCATGCCCTTAATGCGACAGGGAACTGGGTCAACATTGGTTCGCTGGGCTCCTCAAACTTATTTCAACCCCCATAAACATTTTGGCGGTGAAGAAATATTTGTAGTTGCTGGTGTCTTTGAAGATGAACATGGACGCTATCCAGCTGGATCATGGATTAGAAGTCCTCATATGAGTTTGCATCAGCCATTCAGTAAAGAGGGTTGCACCATCTTTGTAAAAACTGGACATCTTTTAGAGTAATTAAAAAATCTAACTGGCTGCTGGTTCAGGCTGGATGACTTAGGTGCTGTTTACCTTAAGGGATTAATTTCCTTAATTGGTGTTTAATGACTGTTATAAATTTTTAATTACAAAATATTCGGAGATTTTTAGATGTCACTCATCGAGAAACTGAAGCAACGTGCCTCTGACAACAACCCAGTTCGTGTAGCCATCATCGGCGCGGGTAAGTTTGGTTCTATGTATCTTTCACAGGCACCTAGAACGCCAGGCATTCACTTGGTGGCTATTGCTGATTTATCTCCAACAAGAGCAAAAGAATCCCTAACTCGTGTGGGTTGGGATGAGTCTCGATATAGTGCCACCTCACTACAAGATGCAGCTAAATCAGGATCAACATTTATCACTGATGATGCGGAAAAGATTATTTCTAGCGAATATGTTGATATTGTTATCGATTCCACGGGTAACCCTGCCGCTGGTATACGTCATGCATTACTCTGTTTTGATCATCGCAAGCACATCATCATGGTCAACGTTGAGGCAGATGTTTTAGCGGGGCCATTGCTAGCTCGTAAAGCAGCTGAAGCGGGCGTTATTTATTCAATGGCATCAGGAGACCAACCGGCCCTCATTGCAGAACTAGTTGATTGGGCTGAAACGATTGGCTTGGAAGTGGTTTGTGCAGGTAAGGGTACAAAGTACTTGCCTATCTACCATCAATCCACCCCTCAAACTGTATGGGGACATTACGGATTCTCTGAGCAACAAGTTGCTAGTGGTGATTTCAATGCCCAAATGTTTAATTCATTTTTAGATGGCACCAAATCAGCCCTTGAGATGGCTGCTGTTGCCAATGGCTGTAATTTATTGCCGCCATCCGATGGTTTGATGTTCCCTCCATGTGGTGTAGATGATTTGCCTGACATCTTGCGACCTATTTCTGATGGAGGCATCCTGCCTCAAAAAGGAACAGTAGAAGTTGTTTCATCGATTGAAAGAGATGGTCGTCCAGTATTCAGAGATCTGCGCTGGGGTGTCTATGTTGTGTTTGAGGCGCCAAGCAAATATGTCATGGATTGCTTTAATCAGTATGGCCTTAAAACTGATAGCACAGGTAAGTATGCAGCGATGTACAAGCCTTATCACTTAATTGGGTTAGAGCTAGGTATTTCTGTTGCAAGCATTGCAGTGCGTGGTGAAGCAACTGGTGCGACTGGTAATTGGAGTGGTGACGTAGTGGCAACTGCGAAACGCGCTTTAAAAGCAGGTGAAAAATTAGATGGTGAAGGTGGCTTTACTGTTTATGGCAAATTAATGACTGCTGCTGACTCTCTTAAATTAGAAGCTTTACCAATTGGTTTAGCTCACAACATGGTTCTTAAGAGAGATATACCAGCAGGTCAGCCAGTTTGTTGGAGTGATGTTGATTACGATGCCACTCAACAAGCAATTCGCTTTAGAAGAGAGATGGAAGCAGTATTCCGAAAATAATTAGCCTTTTAAGGTCTCATTAAACAGAAGCTTCCAAGCAGCTTTATAAGCAACGATTTCAGCTACCTCATTGGGGAGTGTGTTGAGGAAAAACCGCAAACTTTGCGTCCACTCCCCCAGCTTTTCAATCCTGTCCCCACCAAGATCTAGTGCGGCTAAGAACCTATAGGGATTCGCAATAATTAATTTATTCCAGGCATCTTGATTGGCCCAGTAGCGAGCATGCAATTCACCACTTAATGGATATTTAGATCTTGAGTTACCGAAAGCCGTATCAATATATAAATTCTTATGCTTATCAAGTAGTGCGCTAATGTACTCTGGGGAGTAAATAGATGACCTTGAAGAGTAACGAATTTGAGCAAGATGACACCAAATGACTTTAGCGTTTGGATATTGCGTCAGCATTTTTTCAAGAGGACCTAGAAGGCCGTCTTCAATTTCATAATGGATTTGGAATGGGACTCCGGTCTTCTGTGCAAAGGCAAAAAGTCTGTGACCTAATGGACTATCAATCGGAATATTGACATCACGATCTTCACCTCTTTGAACTTGCCGAGGAGATGGGTAGTGTCTAAATTCAAATTCACCCATTAAAGGTGTTTTTTGTAGAACAACACTTTTTTCATTTTCATCCAGAAAGCGATCGGGGGTTTTTGTCCACGCTGGATCGACGCCGCCATTCCCGGTGGGGATGAAGTACTCAGGATATTTAATGGCTAGTTGGTCACTATCGGCATTCCAAATTTGACCTTGTTCCGCAAGTTTTTTCGGCTGAGTTAATGAAAGACACACTTGGGCAATACCTGCTCGATCCATCGCCTGTATGAAGCTTTGTGCGTCAAAAGTTAGAGGGTTGTATGAGCTTTCAATATCAATGATCGGTATCAGGCCTGACTTCTTGATGGATTGAATGCGATTTAAATAGCCTTGCTTTGCTTTCGCAAAATCAAATTTGTACTCTTGTGACCAAGCCATATTTATATTTGTAGTTAATAGGCTTAGTACGCTAAATTTTAGGAATGGTCTTCTTTTCATAGATTTATTTTGACTGAAAAATATGAGATTGAACAGATCTGCATCACGCTTCAATAATATGTCAGCTTCCCTAAAGTGCTTTACTAGGGTTTTTCTTATGTGGCGACCCCAAATAATCATTGATTGCGGCATTAATGACTGTTAGATTGAAGGTATCTGATTTTCTTCAAAAAGTGAGGCTTGTCATGAGTTACGGTTCACCCAAATCAAAATTAGGCGGCAATTTATCTGCTCAGCAACAAAAGATGATGGAATCATCCCAAGCAATAGGTAAGCTCACCGTTGAAAGTGCTCAGGCGATTGCCCAAATTAATCAGCAGGCCGTCCAAGACATGGCTACTGCCTTTCAAGAAAAAGTGGCTGAGCTGCTTAAAGTAAAAAATCCTCAAGAAGCATTTGATGTGGTTCACGCTCAGGTATTGCAGGATGCTGCAAAGCAAGTCACAGACTACCAAGCCAAAGTCGCTAAGGTTATGAAAGCCAATCATGATGACTTGTCTGGATTGGCAGAGTCTTTGATTCAGCAATCAAAGATGGACTTAATTCATTTTGTTAATGATGCAACTGCTAATGCCCCTGCTGGATCAGAGCCCTATGTTTCAGTATTTAAAACAGCTTTTAGCAATGCGCTTCAGAATTTTGAGCTCATCAGAGCTAGTACAGCTGATTCTTTCGCTAATTTCGAAAAAAGCGTCAACAATATGAGTCATCTCTCAACGGCCGCTGCCCCGAAAAAGACAGCATCTAAGACTCGATCTAAAAAATAAGCATTAAAGCAGTATGAAGTAAAAAAAGCTTGGTTTTGGCCGAGCTTTTTTATTTATTATCTAATTTATAGAAACCATAAATTAGGCGCTAAAAGGCGTACACTGCAAAGATGACTAATGAATTTAATCCTAGTGCAGATCTAGGTTTGCGCTATTTACGACTTTTTGAAACTGCACAAGATGGTATTTTGATTCTTGACTATGCCACTGGAAAGATAGAAGACGCGAATCCCTTCTTAACTGATTTACTCGGGTATTCCAAAGATGAGTTAATTGGTAAAGAGCTTTGGGAGATTGGGCCTTTTATTGATAAAGAACCAGCGCTATTAGCATTTCAAGAGTTGCATGATTCAGGATACGTACGTTATGAAAATTTGCCACTAAGAAGTAAAAGTGGAAGAGTTTTAGAGGTTGAATTTGTCAGCAATGCCTATCGTGTTAATGGTGATCAGGTTATACAGTGCAATATTCGTGATATCACCGATAGAAGACTGGCTGAAGAAGAGTTAAAAAAATCTAGATCAATGTTGGAGAAGCAAAATTGGGCTGTATTGGCATATGCCCATGCTGCTATAGCTTTATCACGCGCTGAGACCGAAGAAGTTTTGGTTGGGGATGTTTGTTGCGCTATTGTTAAAGAGGCTCCTTACGTGATTGCTTGGGTCGGTATGGCAGAGCATGACTCACAGAAAACAGTGCGGGTTGCAGGGATGGAAGGGCCATCAAGACAGTATGCAGAGGGTATACAAGTCAGTTGGGCTGAAGATTCTCCGACAGGCAAGGGACCTGTAGGTCAGTGCATACGAACTGGCACTTCAACCATTATTGAAGATACAGAAATTGATCCTCGTTTTCTTCCATGGCGTGAGCGAGCCAGATCGTATGGCATTCGGTGTGTTGTTGCTACTCCAATCCATGATGGAAACGAAACGATTGGTGCAGTAGCTGTCTATTCAAAAGTTGCTAATGCATTTACAGATAGTGAAATCCATCTATTCGAGAACTTATCAGATGAAATTGGCTATGGCTTAAGGTCAATTCAACATCGTCAGGCGCTTGATCTTGAGATGAAGCAAAGGCAAGAAGCTCAAAATCAATTGACGCTTGCCTTGGAGTCAACGATTGCAGCCATGTCTAAAACCATGGAATGGCGTGATCCGTATACCGCAGGTCACCAAAGACGTGTCGCAGATATAGCCGTGTTACTAGGTGAAAAATTAGGGTTGGACCAGGATCGCCTAAGCGGTCTTCATATGGCTGGAATGGTGCATGACATAGGTAAGGTGGCCATTCCATCTGAGATTCTGACTAAGCCTACAGCTTTAACAGCGCTAGAGCGACAAATGGTTCAGGGTCATGTTGAATCGGGATACCAAATTTTGAAAGATGTTCCATTTAATTGGCCCATTGCAAATATGGTGAGGCAACACCATGAGCGTATAGATGGTTCTGGATATCCTTTGGGACTTAAGGGTGATGAGATTCTCCTTGAATCAAAAATATTGGCAGTAGCTGACACCATTGAGGCGATGGCATCTCACCGACCTTATCGACCGGCAAAAACACTTTCTGAAACATTTGGCGAGCTAGAAAGATTATCAGGCGTATTTTTTGATAAAGAGGTTGTTCAAGTCGCTTTGGATTTATTTAATGATGAATCCCTCATTAAAAAAATGCTGGAGCATTGACCTGGTGAAGTATTTAGTTATCTCAATTTATGTTTTAGCTATAGGACTTCAAATCTACAGTGTTTGGTTTGCCTTCAAGCTTCTAAAAAAAGTAAAGAGCTATGCCTACAGTATCTTTTTTATACCGCTAGGTCTTTTAATCATTATTTTTGATAAGTTGTACTACTTGATAGATTGCTGTCTATTGGGGCAGTACAGGATCCCAGAGGCTATCACTTATTTACTTATTTCATTTTTTGTATTGATTGGGGTGGTTGGGCTTCATAAACTATTCAATGTTTTGGAAGATCAAAATGAGAAATTAGAATTAATTTCTAAAACTGATCACTTAACTAAAGCTCTAAGTCGCTTAGAGATTGAGTCTCAAATTATTCAAGAAATAAAAAGAAGTGAACGCAGTAAACATCCTATTGCATTTGTCATGCTGGATATTGATCACTTTAAAAAAGTGAATGATTCATATGGTCACGGCGTCGGTGATTTGGTTCTTCAGGCTTTATCCAAATATTGCGCATCACAGTTACGAACAGTTGATGCATTTGGTCGTGTTGGCGGTGAAGAATTCTTAATGATGTTGGCGGATACCGATGAGTCAGAAGCACTCTTAGTTGCTGAGCGCATTCGTGAGGGGGTCGCGTCTTTGGTTTGTGCAAAGGTAGCTGGTGACGAGATAAAAATTCAAATAAGTCTTGGAATATCAGTCTATGAACCAGGGTTGGACGCTCCCGAAACGCCTATTCAGTTAATGAAGAAATATTTCAGAAGGTCAGATTTAGCAATGTATAAGGCCAAGCAGTCAGGCCGAAATCAAACTAAGTGTTGGCACGAGTAGGACTAGTTAAAAAGCCATTTGAAAAGGCTACTTAAGGAAAGCATATGTACGTTAACGTAAAAACAAAGTTCGGATCTGCATTTCTTATTGCAGCTGCGTGGTGTATTTTTTCAATATGGGCGAGTCGGTATTGGTTTGATGATTTATCCATACTTGTTGGGCCTTGGTTGGCAGCATTCTTAATTGGATTTATTGCCATCATCCCGGGCTTCATGAACGCTTTCATGTTTTCAAGTTTATTGTTAGATAAACGCCCACTTAGAAAACATCTCGATACATATCCAGAGCTATCAATCTTGATCGCTTGCTATAACGAAGAAAAATATATAGTTCAAACAATCGAAAGCATTCTTACTCAGGCTTACCCAGCTAAGTATGAAGTAATTGTGATTGACGATGGCTCACAAGATAAAACCAGTGAGCTAGTCAAGCAAATAGCCGCTGCAGATAATCCTGTGCGACTCATTCAGCTAAATAGTAATCAAGGTAAAGCAGCTGCTTTAAATGTTGGATTGGCACAAGCGCAATATTCAAAAGTAGTCACCATCGACGCTGATTCTTATTTATTTAAGGATGCTTTAAGTAGGATTGCAGAGCGTTATGTCAATGACCCCTCTAATACAAGAGCTGTAGCAGGTACTACATTGGTGCGTAACTCACGTGATAATTGGTTAACGCAGTCACAAGAGTGGGATTACTTTCATGGCATAGCGACTGTTAAGCGTGTTCAATCGCTCAATCAAGGCACATTGGTTGCCCAGGGTTGTTTTTCGATATATGACAAAGCTGCACTAAACGAAGTGGGCGGGTGGCCTCAGGTTGTGGGAGAAGATATTGTTTTAACTTGGGCCCTTCTGCAAAAAGGGTACAGAGTTGGCTATTGTGAGGATGCTGTGATTTTTACAGTAGTCCCTAATACTCTAAGCGGTCTAATTAAACAGCGCCAACGTTGGGCAAGAGGAATGATTGAGGCGTTCAAATTTCATCCTAAGATCCTATTTACACGTCGTTTATCCACCTTCTTCATTTGGTGGGATTTGTTTTTCCCATTAATGGATATTGCTTTTACCTTTGGCTTTCTGCCAGGAATAGTTTTAGCTTTATTTGGACATTATTGGATTGTCGGTCCGATGACCTTGAGCTTATTTCCAATAGCTCTATTAATCAATTGGATTATGTTTCATACAGAAAACAAGATGTTCAAAGAGCAGGGTTTACATGTTCGACAAAACACGTTGGGGTTCCTTATTTATTTGCTCCCTTACAGCATGATTTTGCAGCCTGCTGCAGTGTTAGGTTATTTGGTTGAGTTTTTAGGGTTGAAAAAAGTTTGGGGTACAAAATGAAATTAATAAAAAAATCTTCAATAGTGCTTTTGAGCACCTTAAGCCTGTTATCTCTTAATGTTTATGCAGAAGAACCCAAAAACCAATGGGGTATTTTGGCTCCAACTTTATTCACATCTTCTGATAGTGATCATTTTCATGTGACTAAATTAGGCGCTGGAATATTGCCCTATTATGTAGATGGCCAGCATTACTTGGGTGTGCAAGCCACCAATACACATTACTCCAGCCTTGATTGGGCCAAGGATGGCAGTCAAGTCAGTCTTGTTCAGAGAGCTGTTAATTCCGAAACAGGTTTGGGAAGTATTGCTAGCGCAGGTGTTAGTAGTGTTTACGGCCGTGAGCTGTTAACAGCTGATATCAGTTACTCAGCGCCTATTAATTCTTCTTTATCCTATGAAGCCTTCTTCTTTAGGGATTGGGTAGAGACTAGAAATTCTTTAACTAATGGCATTAGTCACAATTATTACGGCGGAAGCTTAGAGCAAAAAATCACCAAGGATTGGACTGTCATTGGATTGTTAGCTCAACAAAAGTTTTCTGAGGACAATATCCGTAATCACGTTCGCGGCAAATTGATTTACGACGTATTGCCTGATCTTGGTGTTAATGTCCAATTAAGACATCGTCAATATCGCGATAGTCATGATGTCACTACCAATTACTTTAATCCCAATGAATATCAAGAAAACATGATGGTTCTTGGTTGGAGAAGAAGGATTGAACAGTGGCAATTATCTGGCTTAGCGGGATTGGGTCGTCAAAAAATCAATGATGATCCTTACACCACAACCAAATTGCTCGAGATCGAAGCAATCAGCCCTATGTTGAATAAAGTGTTCTTAAGAGCAAAAGCAGGTTATTCTGACAGTGCTGGTTATGGCGGCCCTGACTACAGCTATAAATACTTCCAGGCGGACATTATTTTTTCTTTTAATTGATGACTAAAAAAACACTACTAACCACTATTTGCCTAGTGATCTATACATTTTTTGAAATATTGGTTGTAGTGATGGATGTCGGACTTTTAGCATTAGCATTTTGTACCCCCGTGCTCATTGGGTTTTTATTAAAGCCTGCTTTAGGTGAGACTTTTTCAATGCTCTGCTTGGTAGCGGGTGTCGCCTTGTTTGGTATTGCTTTTGTGTATCGCAAAAGAGTTCAGGTTCATCTTCAAACCAAATACCGCACCAAAGCAGAGTTAATCATAGAGTCTGTTCGCACTAGCCGCTATTTCGCCGATTAAAGTTGGCAAACCCAATATTTAGGTATAGGATTAAAGAGTTAACTACTGTTAAGGAGTAAGTCATGTCCAGTCAAAAAGAATTCATGCAATGGCAACAAGAGCGCGCTAAAGAACTTTTTTCTTTGTCACATCTACTACTCGAAACAGCAAAAGAATTTGGCGATCATCAAGCAACTGAAATCAAAGCAAGTATGGAGCACGCAAAGTCATTCGCAAAACATGCTGCAACCAATGATTTGGCTAAGCTTAAAGAGCTTCAAGAGAGATTTGCAGATGAGGCATCAACTAGAGTGACCGCCTATCAAAAGAAAATCAAAGGTTTACTAAAAGATCTAGAAAACGAAACTGCTGAAGAAGTAGATAAGCATATTAATAAAGCTAAATCTGCTATGGAAAGTTGGCTCAAAGAGGCTAGCAAGAATTTTCCAGAGGGTTCAGATAAGTTCACTCATGTAATGCGAGATATTGCTAATGCTGGTGACAAAGTATTAAAAGAAGGTAGAAAAATGGCTAAGCAAGCTGCTGAAGCTGCCGAGCAAGGTTTTGCTAATCTTGAAAAAATGAAGCCTGCGGCTAAGCAAGCTGCGGCCAAAAAGCCTGCAGCCAAAAAAGCGCCAGCTAAGAAGGCAGCAGCCAAGAAAACTGTTGCTAGAAAAACAAAAAGATAAGTTGCTGTGAAAAAGCTTGTTCTACTAATGGCTATTGCCCTTGCTGCTTGTGCTCCCATGAAAGAGCCATCTCCAGTAGCAATGGGCGATACCCATTGGACTTTGCAATTTACATGGTTGAAAAATAACAAGCCTACCCATACGCAGACATATCAATTTATATCTCGTATGGAATGCTTTAATCAAATGTATGAGATGCAAGAAGCTGCTAAAAAAGTAAAAAACCAGATAGGTTCTGGTTTGTGCTTTAAAGCTTTTGCTGAAGGTCAAGAGCGAACAAGCAATGACCTTCTTGCCCGGTATAGCAAATAATACTCAGGCTAAGCGCCAGCCCATATCAATTAAAGCTCAATCAAAGCCCAATCAAAGATCGTTCTTAGGTTTTACAAGATCTTTTCTAGAGTAGCCTAGCTTTTCTGCTTTTGAGAGTAATGTGGCTTCAAGTGCTGGGCTTAATGACTTGTCTCTGGCTAATATCCAGAAATACTTGCCTGATGGCTCACCAATCAAAACCCAAGAATAGTCACTTGCTAAATCCAGAACCCAGTAGTCGCCATAAAAAGGTCTAAAGAAAGATACTTTTAGTTTGGCATTGTTGGAGCCTTCTACAACTTTAGCGATGCCAATAGCTTCTTGTTTCTTATTGGCTTTATAGCAAGTATTCAGTACTTTGACGTGACCATCATCTCTTAGGCTGTATTCAGCGGTTACTGTTTGGCAATCTCCATCCTCAAACCAGTTGGGTAATCGGTAAATCTCGTACCATTTACCTAAATAGCGATTGAGATCAACTGAGCTAACTGTTTTGACGGCATCGTTAGAGACTCTGTAAACCGGTTGATTGGCGCATGCAGCAAGAAGTGCA
>JAHEBW010000002.1:0-103469 GCA_024642065.1 Polynucleobacter sp.
AAAAAATCATGGTGTTAATTTGGTTAAAGATTCAGTTGTTTCAGTAGACGTTGCTAAGAGACAGGTGAAGTTAGCTGGTGGCGCATCACTTTTCTATGATCGCTTGATTGTTTCTCCTGGTATTGATTTGAACTACGAGAGCTTGCCAGGTATGAAGTCTCAAGCAGCACAAGATGCAGTTTTACACGCATGGAAAGCTGGTCCACAAACTGTTTCATTGAGAAAGCAATTAGAGTCGATGAAAGATGGTGGCACATTCGCTATCTCTATTCCTTTGGCTCCATACCGTTGCCCTCCTGGACCTTATGAGCGTGCTTGTCAGGTGGCTGATTATTTCCAAAAGAGCAAACCAAAGAGCAAGATTCTTATTCTTGACGCTAACGATGATGTGACTTCTAAACCAGGTTTATTCAAATTGGCATGGTCACGTCGTTATGCAGGCATGGTTGAATATCGTCCAAAGCACAACTTGACTGATGTTGATGTGAAGGGCAAGAAATTGAAGTTTGAATTCAATGACAACATCAAGGCTGACGTTCTCAACGTATTGCCTCCAATGCGTGCAGGTGGCATTGCAGTTAAAACTGGCTTAGCAAATATGAACGGCCGTTGGTGTGAAGTTGATTTCTTAACTTTTGAATCTAAGGTGGCTCCAAACGTTCACGTATTGGGTGACTCTATTCAAATCGCTCCAGGTATGCCGAAGTCAGGTCACATGGCTAACCAACACGGTAAGACATGTGCTGCAGCTATCGTAGCTATCCTAAGTGGTAATGAAGTCAGCCAATTGCCGGTGTACAACAACACTTGCTACAGCTTCGTTTCTGCAACTGAGGTAGTTCACGTTGCAAGCGTTCACGTTTACGATGCTGCTAAACGTACGATGGTAACTGTCCCAGGATCAGGTGGCGTATCACCTGCTGCAAATCCGCTAGAGGGTGAGTATGCCAATGCATGGGCTCGTAATATCTGGGCTGATATGTTGGTTTAAGAAGTTCTAGCACTCAAAGTAAAAAGCCTGCAATTTGCAGGCTTTTTACATGGGAGATCAATGAATCATGAATAACAAATAACTAAACTTCTTTATTTGTTATTTCTTCTTGGCATCATCCAGAGATTTTAAAAACGCCATTTTTTCTCGAATCTTTATTTCTAATCCACGGTCAGTCGCTTGGTACCAATGTGGATCAGCAATGCCTTCTGGTAAATAAGTTTCTCCAGCGGCATAAGCATGCGGTTCATCATGCGCGTAGCGATACTCTTTGCCATGACCTAACTCTTTCATGAGTTTAGTGGGTGCGTTGCGCAAATGAACAGGTACATCTCTGGTTTTATCAGCAGCTACAAAGGCCTTGGCTTGGTTGTATGCCTTGTAAGCAGCATTGCTCTTGGGTGCAGCAGCCAGATAAATAAGAGCTTCTGCTAAAGCCAACTCACCCTCAGGACTCCCCAAGCGCTCATAAGTGGTGGCAGCATCATTGGCTAATTGCATTGCTCTAGGGTCGGCTAAACCTATATCTTCCCAAGCCATACGGACAATTCTGCGTGCTAAGTATTTGGCGTCTGCGCCACCGTCAATCATGCGGCAGAACCAGTAAAGAGCTGCATCCGGATTGGAGCCGCGAACTGATTTATGTAATGCTGAAATTTGATCGTAAAAATAATCGCCAGCTTTATCAAAACGTCTTTGACTGCTACCTAAACAATTATTTAAAAAATCTTCAGTGATTACTTGAGCTTTACTTAATTGAGCAGCTTGATGCACTTGCTCTAATAAGTTTAAAAATCTTCTGCCATCGCCATCAGCTAAATAAATCAGGGCTTGTTGTGCTGCTGCATCTATTTCAATGTCTTGAAATAGATGCTCTTTGGCTTTGTGAAGTAATTCAAGTAACTCTGATTCACGCAAAGATTGAAGTACGTAAACTTGTGAGCGCGACAGTAGGGCTGAATTGACTTCAAAAGAAGGATTCTCTGTGGTGGCACCAATAAAGCTAACTAAACCAGATTCAACAAAGGGAAGCAGGGCATCCTGTTGCGCTTTGTTAAAGCGATGGATCTCATCAACAAACAGAATGGTGTGGCGATTGAATTGTTGAAGATTATTTTCTGCCATTTCGACAGCTTGACGAATTTCTTTCACGCCCGCCAAAACGGCAGATAAGGGAATAAATTCGCAATCAAAAGTAGTGGCTGCCAATCTGGCTATGGTTGTTTTACCAACCCCTGGAGGCCCCCACAAAATCATAGAATGGGGTTTGCCCGATTGAAAAGCCAAGGCCAATGGCTTACCCTCACCAAATAAATGTGTTTGACCAACAAGCTCCCCAATGCTCTTAGGTCTTAGAGCCTCGGCTAGTGGGGTGAAGTTTTCGGTCATGGGTAATAAAGACATGGTTTAATGAACAAATTGTCGCATGTTGCTGGTTTTATAGAGTAATTATTACAATTCAAAAACTAATTAAATATAGAAAATTAGAGAGAAAAAATGAGCCAAAACACACCGCATCCACTAGAAGCTAAATTACGCCCCTTGCCGCGTTGGATTTTTATGAGCCGTTGGTTACAGGCGCCTTTGTATCTTGGTTTGATTGTTGCGCAAGGTGTCTACGTTTATCAGTTCTGGCAAGAATTAGTCCATCTCATTTCTATGATGATGACCAAGGGTGGCACAACTGAAACTGAAATCATGTTGATTGTGCTTGGTTTGATTGACGTTGTGATGATCTCTAATCTACTTGTGATGGTGATTGTTGGCGGTTGGGAAACTTTCGTTTCTCGCCTAGAGCTTGAAAATCATCCAGATCAACCTGAGTGGTTATCGCATGTCAATGCAGGTGTTCTAAAGGTCAAGTTAGCAACAGCGATCATCGGTATTTCTTCAATTCACTTATTGAAGACATTTATCAATGCGCCAGGCATGGATGACAAAACTTTATTGTGGCAAACAGTGATCCACTTAACTTTTGTCTTGTCTGCCTTAGCGATTGCTTATACCGAAAAGCTTTTATCAAAAGCTCACGAACACTGATCTTTGATCAGAACTGTTGAATAGCAATGCCAGCCCAGATGAGGCTGGCAGCTGCTACTAAAGTTAATACTGTTCTCATCTTCAAAAAATCTGCCAAATATTCAGCGTCATTAATTAAGTGACGAAATTGCTGTTTATCGACTAGCAAAGCTATTAATAAAGTTCCGGCAATCACAAAGTAGCCTGAAGAAAAACTCAAGTGCAACGCGGCCCAAGCTAGTAAAGAAGGCACAACCCCCCAAATCCAAGCGCCCGTATCACGCCAAAAGTTTTTAGTCACTTGATTGGACTGAGGGCCTAGTAAAGTTCCCCAGTGCAATGCACCAACAAATGAGGCGATGCTAGCGCTGTAGAGCAATAAAGAATTAGCCGCCCAAAAATCCCATGGAGATTCGGCAAACTGAACTAAGCCTGATAGAAGAATGAAGGGGATTAGCCCTGCATAAGATAATTTTTTGGTAATTGGTGCCAACATAATTTAACTATAGCTGTAAACGCCTTTGCCAGTCTTGCGACCTAGGTAGCCTGCAGCTACCATCTCGCGTAAAAGAGGGCATGGACGGTATTTAGAATCATTAAAGTTTTTGAAGTACACATCCATGATTGCCAAGCAAGTATCCAAGCCAATCATGTCTGCTAGTGCAAGAGGTCCGATCGGGTGGTTGCAACCCAATTTCATTCCTGCGTCAATATCTTCTGGGCTAGCAAGACCTTCTGCTAAAACAAAAAATGCTTCATTGATCATCGGTACCAAAATACGGTTCACTACAAAGCCAGGGGCATTTTTAACGGTAATTGGTTCTTTACCCAAAGCTTTGGCCATACCTTGAACAAGAGCATGTGTTTGATCGCTGGTTTGAAGACCGCGAATAATTTCCACCAAAGCCATCAATGGCACTGGATTAAAAAAGTGCATACCAATAAAGCGGTCTGGATGGCTGACTTCAGCCGCCATTTGAGTAATCGAAATAGAAGAGGTATTGCTAGCAATAATCACATCTTTTGAAACGATGCCATCCAATTGCTTCAAGATTTTTAGTTTTAGCTCATAGTTCTCTGTCGCCGCTTCGATCACCATTTGAGTTTGTGTGAAGTCTTGATAGTTGGTGCTAATCTTGATGCGGGCTAGAGCGGCTGATTTCTCAGCTTCAGTCATTTTTTCTTTCTTGATCAAGCGATCAAGGCTGCCAGAAATCGTTGCCAAGCCTTTTTGAACAGCTGCATCATTGATATCAACCATCACCACTTGAAGACCAGAAACGGCACAAGCTTGGGCAATACCGTTACCCATTGTTCCTGCGCCAATAATGCCAACAGACTGAATACTCATTTGCTAACCCTATTAATTAAGTATTAAAAGTATAAGTTTAAGCTCCAGAAGCTTGTCATAATGTGTTTTTGGCATCATTTTCACGTTTAAGATTCAAGAATGCACCGATTAAATGCTAAATAGGGTGTTTTCCCTAGTTAGAGCTTCATTATGGATAATGGCGATATGTCGACACAAGGTTATATTTTAAAAATTGCATGCCCTGACCGCCCGGGCATCGTTCACGCTGTGAGTCAATTTCTATTTGGCAAAACTGCCAATATTTTGGATTCTGCGCAGTTCAGCGATACGTTTACGAATCGCTTTTTTATGCGAGTCCATTTTGCTAAAACAAGCCAAGACTTAAATCTTGCTGAATTACAAACGGAGTTCAAAGCTATCGGACTTCAATTTGATATGGAGTGGGAGTTGTTTGATGCAACTGCCAAGCCAAGAGTTTTAATCATGGTGTCTAAATTAGGGCATTGCCTCAATGACCTTTTATTTAGAACACACAGTGGTTACCTTCCAATTGAAATTGCAGGCATTGTTTCGAACCATCAGGATTTTGCTGCTTTGGCTCAAAGCTACCAAATCCCATTTCATTACATGCCCTTATCAAGTGCCACTGATACACGTAAAGATGATCAAGAAGAGCAACTTTTGAAACTGATTGAAAAAGAGAAAATTGATTTAGTTGTTTTAGCCAGATATATGCAAATTTTATCGACCAAAGTGTGCGAAAAATTATCTGGTAAGGCTATTAATATTCATCACTCCTTTTTACCAAGCTTTAAAGGTGCTAAGCCATATTGGCAGGCGCATCAGCGTGGTGTTAAGTTAATTGGTGCGACAGCTCACTACGTAACAACTGATTTAGATGAAGGCCCGATTATTGAGCAGGGTGTTGAGCGTGTTGACCATGCCATGAACCCAGATCAACTGGCAGCTGTTGGACGAGATGTTGAGTGTATGGCTCTATCACGTGCTGTTCGTTGGCATGCAGAGCATCGTATTTTATTAAACGGTAAAAGTACGGTGGTCTTTCAATAATGGAATTCCCAAACATCATTGATTTGTTTTTGCATTTAGACAAACACTTAGCCACGGTAGTGCAAGTTTGGGGCCCTTGGGTTTACGTTTTACTTTTTGCCATTATTTTTATTGAAACTGGTTTAGTGGTTATGCCATTTTTACCGGGTGATTCACTACTGTTTGTTGCCGGTGCTATTGCGGCTGTAGGTGGTATGAGCCTGCCCGTTCTACTCTTGCTATTGGTGATTGCTGCTGTGGCGGGTGACGCGGTTAATTACTCAATTGGTCGATGGATAGGGCCTAAAGTATTTGCCTGGGAAAATTCTCGTTGGTTCAATAAAGATGCCTTTAATAAGACCCATGAGTTTTATGAAACTCATGGTCCTATCACGATTGTTGTTGGAAGATTTTTGCCATTCATCAGAACGTTTGCACCATTTGTAGCCGGTGTGGCAGAGATGTCTTACTCAAAATTCTCCGCGTTCAACATCACAGGCGGCATTTTGTGGGTGTGCAGCTTGACTAGCTTGGGCTTTGTTGTGGGTGAGCACCCATGGGTGAAGGCTAACTTTTCAATCGTTGCTTTGGCGATGATCATCATCCCAGGCTTACCTGCCGCCTGGGTATTTGCAAAAGCGATCTACGAAAAGTACTCTAAAAAGACGAACTAAAAATTAGCGTTTTTTGTACTGAGCTTTACCAAATAAATTTTCTTTGGCTTTGTCATCCAGTAGAGGTTTTCTCAAAGCAGTTAAAACCTCTACGCCACGCTGAACAGCAGGGCGTGCCGCAATCTCTTCATGCCAACGTTTGACGTTAGGAAACTCATCTAGGGTAACGCCTTGATTTTTCCATGAGCGCGTCCACGGGAAGATGGCTATATCAGCGATGCTGTATTCCTTGCCTGCAATAAAGCGTTTCTTAGAAAGCTCTCTATCCATTACGCCATAGAGGCGACGTGTTTCATTGGTATAACGATCAATGGCATAGGGTACTTTTTCAGGAGCGTAGATTCTAAAGTGATGTGTTTGACCTAGCATCGGGCCAACACCACCCATTTGGAACATCAACCACTGCAATACCTCAAACTTGCCGCGTGTACTCTTTGGCATAAAGCGACCAGTTTTGCTGGCCAAATAAAGCAAGATCGCGCCAGATTCAAAGAGGGCCATGGGTTTTCCATCAGGACCTTGAGGATCAACCATGGCGGGTATCTTGTTATTCGGACTAATCGCTAAGAAATCTTTTTTAAATTGATCGCCAGCGCCAATATCCACTGGGTGCGCTAACCAGTCCTTGCCTAAGCAGTAGCCACATTCTTCCATCATGATGTGAACCTTGTGACCGTTAGGAGTAGGCCAGCTATAAATATCAATCATCGAATTTTTTGCTTTCATATTTTTGTCTCTTTTAGTAGCTAAACAGCATGTTTTATTTCAAAGCAGTATGATTACTACTCATCCTTTTTAGATCATTCTGCCATGTTAATCGTACTTTCGCCTGCCAAGAGTTTGGACTATGAAACACCGCCTGTAACGGATAAATTTACTCTGCCGGTTTTTGTTAACGAATCAGCGAAGTTAGTGAATGATTTAAAAAAACTCTCATTACAAGAAGTGGCTGAGTTAATGAGTTTGTCAGATAAATTGGCTGCCTTGAACGTGGCTAGATTTGCAGACTGGTCAAAAACATTCACCACTAAAAACAGCAAACAGGCCATCCTTGCTTTCAACGGCGATGTGTATGAAGGTCTGGATGCCAATAGCCTCAATAAGAAAAGCCTAGACTACCTACAAGACCACGTCAGGGTCCTATCAGGGCTTTATGGCGTTTTGAAGCCACTCGATTTAATGCAAGCCTATCGCTTGGAAATGGGCACATCTTTTAAAAATGCAGTGGGCAAAGATCTTTACGCCTTCTGGGGTGAAAAAATCACCAAGGCTTTGAAAGAAGAATTGGATCAGCACAAATCAAAATGCCTCATCAATCTTGCTTCTGATGAATATTTCAAATCTGTTAAGCCGGCCAATCTTGGTCATCCTATTATTGCCCCAGTTTTCCAAGATGAAAAAGCAGGTAAGTACAAAATCATTTCTTTTTACGCCAAGCGTGCCAGGGGCTTAATGACGCGATTTATCGTAGATAACAAAATCGACAAAGCGGAAGATTTGAAAGACTTTAATTTAGAAGGCTATCAATATGCCGCCAAAGAAAGCACAGCAGATAAACCTGTATTTAGAAGAAAAGAACAGTAATCATTCAAATGATGACTGTTTCTTAATGAAATAAAGGCTGCTGATCTGGAGTGTCTTCAGGCATTTCAGGGTGTACGATTTCACCAGCGCGATCCACGAACATTGGGGCACCGCAGTCCTCGCACATTTCAGGATTAAATAGTTCTGCGTGTCTGAACTGATCATCCACTCCTGACGCTTTAATCGTGTCATAAATCTCTCTGATCGGACTATCTTCAGAGGAGATATCGTTGATGGCATCGTTGGCCACTGACTCTCTATCGTAGAGAGGCCACACAACGCCATAAATTACTTCTTTAGAACCTTTTAGGGCAAAGGAGATTCGATACTCATCACATTGCTCCTCACCGAAGCCAGCAACAATGCATGAAATGCCCGCAGGCTCGACATTCAAAGTTGCTTCTAAATAATTGACCGCTGCCAAGATACTTAAAGGTCTTATTTTTCGATCTGCTTCACGACAGTTGGTGAAGTAAGCTTCAGGCAGTGATAGTTCAAATTCGCAACCAGGCATGATGCTCGCAATGGTTTCTTGCATGCCGATTTGCCAGTTCTGTAAACAAATACTTCTTTCTTGACGACGTGGCGCATCTTCTTGCCATCTGAAGATAGGGCCTTGGCAGGGTGCTGCTACGGCACCAACGATATAACGGGGATCAGCTAAAACCGGAATTGTTTCAGGCATGTCACGCAACTCTAGTTTGATATCACTGCCATTCACTGCCGCGGAGGCTAACTTCTCTAGAAGTAATCTTGTTTGACAATGCGAGTGGGGCATTTGATCGATGCTGTAGAGCCAAGGTACTAAAGCAATACGAGCGGACTGAGAAACAATTTGCTCGTGTAATAAATTGCCGGTGGCTGTGATGGATTCAGGGCTTAGCTTGCCTGATGGAATGCTGTAGCGCGTTCTGGCAATGATTGGAATGGCGATTAGTACGACATCCCAGGTTTGCCCATCATGATCTAAAGTTAAAGACTCCGCGAGAGTTTCAGCATTCTCGGCAAGAGAGTCAAAAGCGATTGGATTAATTTTCAGCGTTTGATCTAATGCGCTCTCAATAGCGTTTTGATTCTGAGCGTGTAAGAGTCTCAGTAAACGATCGAGTAGTTTGGTCTCCCAAAAAATATCTTCGACTCTGCTTCCTGATGCGGCAAGAGAAAGTGCATCTGAGACAAGTCTCTCTGCTTCAGGTGAAATGCGTGATGAATTTTTGGGTCTGTAACTGGACATACAGACATTCTAAGCAAAACGCCCCGGGATGCGGGGCGTTTTTTACTGATTCATTCAATTTAATGAATGAAGAAAGCTTTTATTTCTTAGCAGGAGCTGCTTCTGGAGCTTTAGGAGCTTCTTTAGCTGCATCTTTATGCGCTTTAGCTTCTTCCATGTGAGCTGCTTCAGCACCGTGTGTTTCACCAGCCAAGCTAACTTCAGCATCGCTTTTAACTAAAAGGTAACCAGCAGCTGCAATCATCACTACAACTAGGATTAAGAGGGCTTTATTGCTCATGGATATTTCCTTCTGTGTAAATCATTAGTGTTAAAAATATTTCAACCATTAATGTAACCTGTAAATGGCTTAAATCCTTTCTTTAAGCTGACTAGGGGTTAATTAGCTTGCAATTAACTTTTCCGCCTCAGCTGGGAGTTTCTGCCCGCAAGCATGGGCTTTTTGTAATACGGTCCAAAAGTAACGATAGCTTGCGCGGTCATGTAATTGTCCATCGTGTTTGATAGGACCCCAGCTCGCTGCTTGGGCAGCCAATAAGATAGCTGAGGCCGTTTCTATTTCTGATGAGCTAGGTGATAAGTTCTGAACAATCACTGGAATTTGATTGGGATGAATGCTCCATTTGCGGGTATAGCCAAATTCATTCTTGGCTCGCAAAGTATCAGACTTAATGATTTCTAGATCATTGATATTGGTACACACATTGTGTGAGGCTACTTTGCCGTGGGCATGACAAGCAGCAGATATTTCGAGCATGGCTCTAGCTACAAGTGGATGATCAAATTGATTTCTATCCATCGCATCAGCTGGAATGGCACCATGATGTTCGGAAACAAAATCCATCAAACCAAAACTCAGAGATTCCACTTGAGAGAGCGCTGCAATGGCGTGCACATCGTGCAAAGCACCGTGCGTTTCAATCAACACTTGAATTGGAATCAAACGACCAATACCAGCGGTTTTCGCACAGTGATTGATTTCATCAATCACTTCTTGTGTTTGTGTGGCAGATGTTACTTTTGGAATCATGATGAATGCCACTTGCTTCCCTATGCGAGGGATCAGTGAAGCAATATCAGACTTCCAGGCGGGGTGGCTAGGATCGTGGATCCGAACACCTACGCGATTAAATTGATTATCAGAGCTGAGTAGTAGCTCAGCGACTAATTGAGCATGTGCAGCTTCTTGACCTACTGGCGCGCCATCTTCGCAATCAAAAGTGATATCAAAGACAGGGCCTAATTGAGATTGAAGCAATAGAGCCTTACGCATGCGCACTTCAGTGCCTGCGTAATGATCACAAACAGGTAAGGCCCTCGGAAGGGCCTCACCTTGGAACAACACTTGATTGGGTTGCATTAACTTAGAGTAGGTGTTTTACGCCGTCTTGCTCTTCAGTCAATTCACTCAAAGTGAAATTCATGCGGTCACGTGAGAACGCATCGATTTCTAAACCTTGAACAATCTTGTACTCGCCGTTTTCGCAAGTTACTGGGAAACCATACATCACTTCTTTAGGAATGTCGTATGAACCATCTGAAGGGATACCCATTGTTACCCACTTGCCGTTTGTACCGCAGTGCCAATCATGGATGTGATCGATAGCAGCGTTAGCAGCAGAAGCAGCAGAAGACAAACCACGTGCATCAATAATCGCTGCGCCGCGCTTACCAACTGTTGGCAAGAATGTGTTCTTGTTCCACTCTTCATCATTGATCATTTGTGGAACTGATTGGCCACCGATCGTTGCGAAGCGGTAGTCAGGGTACATTGTTGGGCTGTGGTTACCCCAAACAACTAGTTTCTCAATATCAGCAACTGCTTTACCTGTCTTAGCTGCTAATTGTGACAAAGCACGGTTGTGGTCCAAACGTAACATTGCTGTGAAGTTCTTAGCTGGTAGATCTGGTGCTGACTTCATGGCGATATAAGCATTTGTATTAGCTGGGTTACCAACTACCAAAGTCTTAACAGTACGCTTAGCTACTGCATTCAATGCTTTACCTTGTGCTGTAAAGATTTGTGCGTTTGCTGATAACAAATCTTTACGCTCCATGCCAGGGCCACGTGGACGTGCGCCAACTAACACTGCGTAATCGATATCTTTAAAAGCTGTCATTGGATCGCTATGAGCAGTCATACCTGCTAGCAATGGGAATGCGCAGTCGTCGATTTCCATCATCACGCCTGTAAGAGCCTTTTGTGCTCTTTCGTCAGGAATCTCTAAAAGTTGCAAGATCACTGGTTGATCTTTACCCAACATATCGCCATTAGCGATGCGGAATAGAAGTGAATAACCGATTTGACCAGCTGCGCCTGTAACGGCGACACGCAATGGGGCTTTTGCCATGAGTTTGCTCCGAGCTTTAAAGTAAAAAAAAGTATCTTGCGCCACTGATCTGACGCGAATCCTACAAAGTTTAGGACTTTAGTCATATTTCTGTCAAATAGTCTTATATAAGACATAAGATATCTAGACGAAAACCCCTTCCTTGTGATGAAATGATGGACATGACAGAAACCATCGCCACTTTTAGTCCGCTTTATCAGCAAATTAAGGCTTTGATACTCGGCAGTTTGCAAACTGGCGAATGGAAGCCGGGCGAAGCAATTCCCAGCGAGAACGAGCTGGCAGCTAGGTTTAAGGTTAGTCAGGGTACGGTTCGTAAGGCCATTGATGAGCTAGCGAGTGAAAATCTGCTGGTTAGACGTCAAGGTAAGGGCACTTTTGTGGCTACCCATCATGAAGATCGTGTGCATTTCCGTTTTCTAAAGCTAGTTCCTGATGATGGCGAGCCGCATTACCCTAAAAGCAAGATTTTGGACTGCAAGCGACTTCGGGCGCCTGCTGAGATTGCCCGTTTATTAGATTTGAAGAGCGGTGACCCGGTTATTCAGATTGAACGTGTGCTATTTTTCTCTGAAAAAGCAACGGTTTACGAAGAAATTTGGTTGCCTGGCTCTACCTTTAAAGGCTTAACGACTGAGCGTTTGGTGGATTGGCGTGGTCCCATGTATGCCTTGTTTGAAACCGAATTTGCTACCCACATGGTCAGAGCTACTGAGCGATTAAGGGCGGTTGGAGCTGATGACTTATCAGCTCAGCACCTTGGCGTTGCCGTGAATACCCCTTTATTGGCTGTAGAACGAGTTTCTTTTACCTATGGAGAGCGTCCGGTTGAGGTTCGTAAGGCAGTTTATTTGACTGATCAGAACCATTACCTGAATGAACTGAACTAAAGATGCCTAAGTTTTAGGCATTTATATGTATTAGAAGAATATTTTTTTGAAATGTCAGACTTACGAAAGTCAATTAAGCGATAAAATTGGAAGGTTTTGCAACAGGCAAAAATATAAGTGAGGTCATAAATGCCAGAATTTAGAAATATTCATGTTTTTGATTTGATGAAATACCGCTTGCCTTGGGCAGGTAAGGTATCAATCTTGCACCGTGTTAGCGGTCTTTTGATGTTCATCTTGATTCCTTTTGTCTTGTATTTGTTCGACAAGAGCATCACATCAGAAGTTAGCTTCACGACTTTCAAGTCAGTTTTAGCTAACCCAATCATTAAATTGATTATTTTGGCTTTGATTTGGGCTTATCTTCACCATTTCTGCGCAGGCATTCGCTTCTTGATGCTTGATTTGCACAAAGGCATCGATAAATCATCTTCAGCAAAATCAGCTGTTGCTGTTTTGGTCATCAGCTTAACTTTGACAGCCGTATGTGCTGCCAAGTTATTTGGTTTGTTTTAAGGAGTTAGCATGGCTAATAACAATGTTGGACCAAAGCGCTTAGTTGTTGGCGCTCATTACGGTCTTAAAGATTGGTTGTTACAGCGTATTACAGCTGTAATTTTGGTTATTTTCACCTTGATTTTGTTAGTGGCATTCCTGTTGGGTGACTCTACATATGACGCTTGGGCTGGTTTGTTTGCAAACCAGATCATGAAGCTCATTACTTTCTTGGCGATTTCAAGCTTGCTCTATCACGCTTGGGTAGGTATCCGTGATATTTGGATGGACTACATCAAGCCAGTAGGTATTCGTTTGACATTACAAGTTTTAACCGCGTTATGGCTAATTGCATCTTTTGGCTACAGCGCACAAATCCTTTGGAGGGTGTAAATGGCTGCCATCAAGACAGCATTACCTACACGTCGTTTTGACGTTGTTATCGTTGGTGCCGGCGGCGCCGGTATGCGCGCTTCATTGCAACTAGCTGAGGCTGGTTTAAACGTTGCCGTTTTATCAAAAGTATTCCCAACGCGTTCACATACAGTTGCAGCACAAGGTGGTATCGGTGCTTCATTAGGCAACATGAGTGATGACAACTGGCACTATCACTTTTATGACACGATCAAAGGTTCTGATTGGTTAGGTGACCAAGATGCGATCGAATTCATGTGTCGTGAAGCTCCAAAAGTGGTTTATGAGTTAGAGCACTTTGGTATGCCTTTTGACCGTAACCCTGACGGTACTATTTATCAGCGTCCATTCGGTGGTCACACAGCTAACTACGGCGAAAAAGCTGTACAACGTGCTTGTGCTGCTGCTGACCGTACTGGTCACGCTTTGTTACACACTCTTTACCAACGTAACGTTCGCGCTAAGACTCACTTCTTCGTTGAATGGATGGCGCTTGACGTGATTCGTGATGCCGACGGTGATGTGGTTGGCGTAACTGCTTTGGAAATGGAAACAGGTGATGTTCACATTCTTCAAGCTAAGTGCGTGATGTTTGCAACAGGTGGTGCTGGTCGTATTTGGCAAGCTTCTACTAACGCATTTATCAATACTGGTGACGGTATGGGTATGGCTGCTCGTGCAGGCGTACCTTTGGAAGATATGGAATTCTGGCAATTCCACCCAACTGGCGTAGCCGGTGCAGGCGTTCTCTTAACAGAGGGTTGCCGTGGTGAAGGTGGTATTTTGCGTAACAAGAACGGTGAGCGTTTCATGGAACGTTATGCGCCAACTTTGAAAGACTTAGCTCCACGTGACTTCGTTTCACGTTCAATGGACCAAGAGATCAAAGAAGGTCGCGGTTGCGGTCCTAACGGTGATTACGTTGTTCTTGATTTGACACACATTGGTGCTGAAACAATTCACAAGCGTTTGCCATCTGTATATGAGATTGGTATTAACTTTGCGAACGTTGACGTGACTAAAGAGCCGATTCCAGTTGTGCCAACGATTCACTATCAGATGGGTGGTATTCCAACAAACATCTATGGTCAAGTTGTTGCGCCTAAGAACGGTAATCCAAATGAAGTTATCAATGGCTTCTACGCGATGGGTGAGTGCTCTTGCGTATCAGTTCACGGTGCGAACCGTTTAGGTACTAACTCATTGTTAGACTTGTTGGTGTTCGGTCGTGCAGCTGGTAATCATGTGATCTCAACAGCCTTGAAGCAAAAAGAGCACAAGCCATTGCCGGCAGATGCTGGTGATTCTTCATTGGCTCGTTTGGCTAAGTTGGATAGCTCAACATCTGGTGAGTACACGCAAGACGTTGCTAACGATATTCGCAGCACAATGCAGAAACACTGTGGCGTATTCCGTACGCAAGAGTTGATGGATAGTGGTGTTGCAAAGATTGCAGAAGTTTCTGCTCGTGCCAAAAATATTCACCTCAAAGACAAATCAAAAGTTTTCAATACAGCACGTATTGAAGCTTTGGAATTGGAAAACTTGGTGGAAGCTGCAAACGCAACAATGGTTTCTGCAGCTGCACGTAAAGAAAGTCGTGGCGCTCACGCTCATGATGATCACCCAGAACGTGATGATCAGAACTGGATGAAGCACACGCTTTGGTATAGCGAAGGTAACAAACTCGACTACAAGCCTGTCAAGATGACTCCGCTAACAGTTGAATCTGTTCCACCTAAAGTCCGTACTTTCTAAAGGATTGAGGAATAAAAATGAGCGATACACGTATATTTGAAGTCTACCGTTACGATCCTGATGTGGATGCTGCTCCACGCATGCAGACTTATGAAGTTGAGTTAGACGGTTCAGAGCGCATGTTGTTAGATGCTTTGATGAAGCTTAAGAAGATGGATGAGACATTGTCATTCCGTCGTTCATGCCGTGAAGGTGTTTGTGGTTCAGATGCCATGAACATCAACGGTAAGAATGGTTTGGCTTGTTTGACAAACATGTTAACTTTGCCAAAGAAGATTTCTTTGCGCCCATTACCTGGTTTGCCAGTGGTGCGTGACTTGATCGTCGACATGACTCAATTCTTTAAGCAATACCATTCCATTCGTCCTTACTTGGTAAACGATATTCCTCCACCGGAGAAAGAGCGTTTACAAAGCCCAGAAGAGCGTGAAGAGTTAGATGGTTTGTATGAGTGCATCTTGTGTGCATCATGCTCAACATCTTGCCCATCATTCTGGTGGAATCCAGACAAGTTCGTAGGCCCAGCTGGTTTGTTGCAAGCTTATCGCTTCATTGCTGATAGCCGTGACCAAGTAACTGGTGAGCGTTTAGATAATTTGGAAGATCCATATCGTCTATTCCGTTGCCATACGATCATGAACTGCGTAGACGTTTGTCCGAAAGGCCTAAACCCTACTAAAGCGATTGGTAAGATCAAAGAGCTCATGGTTCGTCGAGCTGTTTGATGCCTATTTCATCAGAAACCTTGTCGCTCTTGCGTTGGCGTGCGCGACGAGGTCTGTTGGAAAATGATTTGATGATGGAGCGCTTTTTTGAGCGCTTCCATGATCAGATTGAAGAGGGTGATCTTGAGCCCTTAAATAGTTTGCTAGATTTAAGTGATAACGATCTGATGGATTTGTTATTGCGTCGCAAGGAACCGGAGGGGGATCTTGCGAATGAAGGGGTGCACCGTGTCCTGGCCATGTTGCGACCCGCTAGATTGTCATCAATCTAGGAAAAAGAAATTGCCTGGAATAAAACTTGCTTGTTTGATAAGACCTAAAACGCGTATAAGGAAAGAAAAATGAACGCTTCTAATGAAAAAGCCACGTTATCGTTCTCAGATGGCACACCTGCCATTGAGTTACCAATCTACAAGGGTGTAGTGGGTCCTGATGTTATCGACATCCGCAAGTTGTACGGTCAAACAGGTAAGTTCACCTATGACCCAGGCTTTATGTCTACAGCTTCTTGCAACTCAAAAATTACTTATATCGACGGCGATAAAGGTGAGTTGCTATACCGTGGTTACCAAATTCAAGATTTGGCTACGAACTGTGATTTCTTGGAATCTTGCTTCCTTTTGTTAAAGGGCGAGTTGCCAAACAAAAAAGAAAAAGAAGAGTTTGATGCGCTTGTGATGCACCACACGATGGTTCACGAGCAAATGCAATTCTTCTTGCGCGGTTTCCGTCGCGATGCTCACCCAATGGCTGTATTAACAGGCTTGGTTGGTGCGATGGCTGCTTTCTATCATGATGGCGTTGACTACAGCACTGCTCATGAGCGTGAAGTTGCTCAAATTCGTTTGATCGCTAAGATGCCAACATTGGTTGCGATGGCTTACAAATATTCTGTAGGTCAGCCATTTGTTTATCCAAAGAACAATCTTTCATACACAGCTAACTTCATGCAAATGATGTTTGCAACACCATGTGAAGATTACAAAGTGAACGAAGTATTGGTTCGCGCTTTGGACCGTATTTTCATCTTGCACGCTGACCACGAGCAAAACGCTTCAACATCAACTGTTCGTTTAGCTGGTTCATCAGGCACTAACCCATTTGCAGCGATTGCAGCTGGTGTAGCTTGCTTGTGGGGTCCTGCTCACGGTGGTGCTAACGAAGCTTGTTTGCAAATGTTGGAAGAGATTCAAGCGAATGGTGGCGTTGAGAAGATTGACGACTTCATTGCTAAAGTTAAAGACAAAAACTCTGGTGTACGTTTGATGGGCTTCGGTCACCGCGTTTACAAGAACTTTGACCCACGCGCTAAATTGATGCGTGAAACATGTTACGAAGTTCTACAAGAGTTAGGTTTAGAGAATGATCCATTGTTCAAGTTGGCAATGACTCTTGAGAAGATTGCTTTGGAAGACGAATACTTCGTTAGCCGTAAGTTGTATCCAAACGTTGACTTCTACTCAGGTATTGTTCAACGCGCATTGGGTATCCCAACAGAAATGTTCACATGTATCTTCGCCTTGGCACGTACAGTAGGTTGGATTTCTCAGTGGGAAGAAATGATCACTGATTCTGAGTACAAGATTGGTCGTCCACGTCAGTTGTTCGTTGGTAGCGCAACACGTGCGGTTCAACCAATCGCTAAGCGCTAATCTGAAGGATACACATGGCACGCACGTTGTATGACAAGTTATGGGATGACCATGTGGTCCATATGGAAGAGGACGGAACTACCGTCCTCTACATAGACAGACAGTTGTTGCATGAAGTGACCAGCCCTCAAGCCTTTGAGGGTTTGTCTTTAGCGAAGCGCCCAGTTTGGCGTAATTCAGCCAACTTGGCTGTGTCTGATCATAACGTTCCAACAACGGATCGTTCAGAAGGCATCAAAGATCCTATCTCTCGTTTGCAGATTGATACATTGGATCAGAACTGCGATTCATTTGGCATCACTCAATACAAAATGCACGATAAGCGTCAAGGTATCGTGCACGTGATTGGACCTGAGCAAGGTGCAACCTTGCCTGGTATGACAGTTGTTTGTGGTGACTCTCACACAAGTACGCACGGCGCATTTGGCGCATTGGCTTTTGGTATCGGTACATCTGAAGTTGAGCACGTTTTAGCGACTCAAACTTTGCTGATGAAAAAAAGCAAAAACATGTTGGTTCGTGTTGACGGCCAATTGCCTCTAGGTTGCTCTGCTAAAGATATCGTTTTGGCCATTATTGGCAAAATTGGTACTGCGGGTGGCACGGGTTACACCATTGAATTTGCGGGCGACGCTATTCGTTCTCTATCCATGGAAGGTCGCATGACCGTGTGCAACATGGCTATTGAAGCGGGTGCACGCGCAGGTATTGTTGGCGTTGATGAAACAACGATCAACTACGTGAAGGGTCGTCCTTATTCACCGGCAGAAGGTGAAGCATGGCGTCAAGCTTTGCAGTACTGGAGAACTTTACATACGGATGAAGGTGCTCAGTTTGATCGCGTGATTGAATTGCGCGCTGAAGAGATTAAGCCTCAAGTAACTTGGGGAACTTCTCCTGAAATGGTTTTATCGATTGATGATCGCGTACCTGATCCTGAAAAAGAAAAAGATCCGGTCAAGCGTGAAGCCATGGAGCGTGCATTGGCTTATATGGACTTAACTCCGAACACGCCGATTGAATCAATCATGGTCGACAAGATTTTTATTGGATCTTGCACCAATAGCCGTATTGAAGATATTCGTGCAGCTGCAAGAGTTGTTGAAAGAATTGCTAAAAAAGTAGCGCCTTCTGTTCGTCTAGCGATGGTTGTTCCTGGATCAGGTTTGGTTAAAGAACAAGCAGAGCGCGAAGGTTTGGATCGCGTTTTCAAAGCTGCTGGTTTTGAATGGCGTGAACCAGGTTGCTCGATGTGCTTAGCTATGAATGCTGATCGTTTAGAGCCAGGTGAGCGCTGTGCTTCTACCTCTAATCGTAACTTTGAGGGTCGTCAGGGTAATGGCGGCAGAACACATTTGGTGAGTCCAGCTATGGCAGCTGCTGCAGCACTAGAGGGACATTTTGTAGATGTTCGTAAAATAGCGTAAAAAATAAAATCCACACTGGAGACTTCTATGATTAAAACTTTAAAAATTTCAGCATTAGTAGCAGTTGCATTAACTCTTGGTGCTTGCAATACGATTGCAGGCTTAGGTCAAGATTTGCAAAACTTGGGTCGCACGATTGATAAAAGTGCTACATCAAATAACCCTAACAAAGATTCAGGTTCTTCAGGTGTTGTAGTTACACCAATTAAATAATGGATAAATTTACAGTTCACCAAGGCTTGGTGGTTCCTTTAGATCGTGAGAACGTTGATACGGATGCAATCATCCCTAAGCAATTCTTAAAATCAATTAAGAGAACCGGTTTTGGTCAAAACCTATTTGATGAGTGGCGTTATTTAGATCAGGGTGAGCCTGGTCAAGATTGCACTAACCGTCCTTTGAATCCAGACTTCGTTTTAAATCAGTCTCGTTATAAGGGTGGCAGCATCCTTTTAGCGCGTCAAAACTTTGGTTGCGGTAGCTCTCGTGAACACGCGCCTTGGGCTTTAGAGCAGTATGGTTTTAGAGCGGTGATTGCCCCTAGCTTTGCAGATATCTTTTTTAACAACTGTTACAAAAATGGTTTGTTACCGATTGTTTTGTCTGCCCAGCAAGTTGACCATCTATTCAATGAAACTTTTGCGTTTAATGGTTATCAATTAACAATTGATCTTGAAAAGCAGCAAGTGATTGCGCCTGATGGTCGCGCTTACGATTTTGAAATTGCTTCATTCAGAAAATACTGCATGATTAATGGTTTGGACGATATCGGCCTTACTTTACGTCACGCAGATAAAATCAAGTCCTATGAATCAGAGCGTATCTTGAAGATGCCATGGTTAGGCACCAAACTCCCTTAATTTTGTTCGAAGGCTTTGTATGAAGATTGCAGTATTGCCAGGTGATGGCATTGGTTCAGAAATTGTTGCTGAAGCCGTTAAGGTTCTGAATGCATTAGGCGAATCTTTTGAAATGGAAACTGCACCAGTAGGTGGTGCAGGCTATGAAGCCAAGGGTCATCCTTTGCCGGAAGAAACTCTTCAATTGGCAAAAGATGCGGATGCTATTTTATTTGGCGCTGTTGGTGATTGGAAGTACGACACCTTGGCTCGCGAGCTACGTCCTGAGCAAGCGATTCTTGGTCTTCGCAAACATTTAAGCTTATTTGCCAATTTGCGTCCGGCTATTTGTTACCCAGAATTAACAGCGGCATCATCGTTAAAGCCAGAAATCATTGCTGGTTTGAATATTTTGATCGTGCGTGAATTAAACGGCGATATTTACTTTGGTTCACCAAAAGGTATTCGTACGGCAACAGATGGTTTGTTCCCGGGCGCACGCGAAGGCTTTGACACAATGCGTTATTCAGAGCCGGAAGTGGAGCGTATTGCTCACGTAGCATTCCAGGCTGCTCAAAAACGCCATAAGCGTGTTTGCAGTGTGGATAAAGCCAACGTTCTTGAGACTTCTCAGTTGTGGAAAGAAGTCATGATCCGTATTGGCAAAGAGTACCCAGATGTTGAGTTAACTCATATGTATGTAGATAACGCTGCTATGCAATTGGTGAAAGCGCCGAAGGCATTTGACGTCGTTGTTACGGGTAATCTTTTTGGTGACATCCTTTCGGATGAGGCTGCTATGTTGACTGGTTCAATTGGTATGTTGCCTTCAGCTTCTTTGGATAAAAACAACAAAGGCTTGTATGAGCCAAGTCATGGTTCTGCACCTGACATCGCAGGTAAAGGGATTGCTAATCCTTTGGCTACGATTTTGTCAGCAGCCATGATGTTGCGTTATTCATTGGGTAAAGCAGAACAAGCTGATCGTATTGAAGCAGCAGTTCAGAAGGTCTTGGCCCAGGGTTATAGAACAACTGACATCAAGACAGAGGGCTGCCAATTGGTTGGCACCCGCGAAATGGGTGAAGCAGTTCTAAAAGCTCTGTAAGATAGACGGTTCGGACTTTAAGTTCTCATATTTTTTAAGTTAATTATTCATTTTTAGATAGGTGTCGTGATGGCAACTCCATTAGTCGGTTTAGTTGGTTGGCGCGGGATGGTTGGTAGTGTGCTGATGCAGCGCATGCAAGATGAAGGCGATTTTGCTTTGATTGAGCCTGTTTTCTTTAGCACCAGCAATGCTGGTGGCCCAGCTCCTGCAATGGCTAAGAATGAGAAAAAACTCTATTCAGCTGATGATGTGGATGCTCTAAAACGTTGCGACATCATCATCACTTGCCAAGGTGGCGACTACACCAAAGAAATTTATCCAAAGATTCGTGCTGCCGGCTGGAAAGGCCATTGGATTGATGCTGCTAGCTCATTGCGTATGGTTGATGAATCTGTGATCGTGCTTGATCCAGTGAACCGCCCAGTGATTGATTCTGCTATCTCTAAAGGCGGCAATTTATGGGTAGGTGGTAACTGCACAGTGAGCTTGATGTTGATGGCCATGGGTGGTTTATTCCGTGAAGGCATGATCGAATGGGTAAGTGCGATGACTTACCAAGCAGCCTCTGGTGCTGGTGCGCAAAATATGCGCGAATTGCTATCCCAGATGGGTGCTTTGCATGATGCTGTTAAAACAGAATTAGCTGATCCAGCATCTGCCATTTTGGATATTGATCGCAAAGTTTCAGAAACAATGCGTTCTGCTAATTTCCCGAAAAAGAATTTCCGCAACACAGCCTTGGCTGGTAGCTTGATTCCATGGATTGACGTTCCTGTAGAAAATGGTCAAACCAAAGAAGAGTGGAAGGGTGGTTCTGAGTGCAACAAGATCTTAGGTAACCCACCATTTAGAACAGCGGGCAGTATTCCTATTGATGGTTTGTGTGTGCGTATTGGCGCTATGCGTTGCCATTCACAAGGTTTAACCATCAAGTTAAAGAAAGATATTCCTTTGGCTGATATCGAAGGTATCTTGGCAAGCGCCAATGATTGGGTGAAAGTTGTGCCGAACGATCGTGAGATCTCAGAGCGTGATTTAACGCCTGCGGCAGTGACTGGCACTTTAACTGTGCCAGTAGGTCGTTTACACAAGATGGCAATGGGCCCTGACTACTTAGGCGCATTCACAGTTGGCGACCAATTGTTATGGGGTGCTGCTGAGCCATTGCGTCGCATGTTACGTATTTTGTTGGAGCGTTAATTGCGTCTGATCCAAACTTTAGGTGTGAGCCTTTTAGGTCTGTTCATGACCGGGCAGGCTCTCGCCTTAAGCTTGGGTAACTTGAGTGTTCAGTCTAAACCTGATCAAGCGCTCAAAGCTGAAATTGCTATTGAGCTTCACCCAAGTGAAGTGGGAACTCTAAAAGATGTTCAGGTGGCTCTTTCTAGTCCTGAAATTTATCAACGCCTCGGTATTACTTCATCGGCGACTCAAGCGCAGTTAAAGGTAACTCTTGTTAAAGGTTCTAAGCAAGAACCAGTGGCGATCAGAATTACTTCTGATGAAGTATTGAAACTTCAATCAGATGAAGTATTTTTAGATGCCTTAGTTGAGTTGCGTTGGCCTGCTGGTCTTGTGCGTCGTGCTTACACTCTCATGGTGGGTGATCAAGCCAAGGTTCAGGTCAAAGGTGGTGACACCCTCACTGAAATTGCTGCGCGTGCTTTACCGCAATTTGAGGATGCCAATTTAGATCAGGCGCTAATTGCTTTGTTCCGCGCCAACCCGCAAGCTTTTGCCGGTGGCAGCATCCATCGTTTGATGGCGGGTACAGAATTGAAAATGCCAAGTAAGGCCATGGTCCAAAGTGTGCCTAAGGAAGAGGCTAAAAATATCGCTACTTCTGCTGACCAGGCATACAGAACTGGTCAATCTCAATTGTCTTTATCCGAAGTCAGTAAAACAATTGTTGGTGACCGCTTGAAAGTTGGTCCTGCAGACGGATTAGAAGGTGATGCGAAACGTCGCATGGAAGATTTATTGGTTCAAGAAAAAGCACTCTCTGATGCCAAACAAAAAATCGTAGAGCTTGAAAAGAATATTGCTGATCTCAAAACCTTGATTCAGAACTCAGATAAAGCACCAGCCATGGCCTTAGGTTGGAAAGCTTATGCAGGACCTATCGCGATTGCTGTGATGACATTGATTGCATTGTTGGTTCTTTTGAAGCTTTCAAAAAATCAAGCTAAGCAAAGCCCAGCTCCTCAGATGCCAGCGCAAGCAGCACAGTTGTTTGCTTCTTTGGATCTCAATTTGGGCGGGCCAACATCTGCAGCATCGAAAAACTCAGATCTACCAAGTGCTGAAACACTCAAAGTGAAGTTGAACTTGGTTAGAGCCTACATAACGATTGAAGATTTCAGTGCAGCCAAAGCGGCTTTGAATGAAGTCTTAGCTGTTAGCAGTCAAGTTGATCCTGAGTTAACTATTCAGGCTCAGTCCTTGATGGCTGAGATTGATCAGCGTCAAGCTTAAAGATCATGCGCCTAGCACTGGGTTTGCAATATGACGGTGCTGCCTTTTCAGGATGGCAAACTCAAAGTAATGGCAACACCGTTCAAGATCATCTAGAAGAAGCTTTACGCCAGTTCGTTGGTGATCCCCAAGTTCAAGAAGTCAAAACTATTACTGCTGGCAGAACAGATACCGGTGTTCATGCTTTAGGTCAGGTCGTTCATTTTGATACTGAGGTCGTTCGACCAGAAAACTCTTGGATTAAAGGCGTCAATTCTTTTCTACCAAAGTCAGTAGTAGTGCAGTGGGTCAAAGCTGTACCAGAAACATTTGATGCACGTTATTTAGCGTTTGAGAGAACGTATTGCTACGCTCTCTATACCGGTGCACATTCAGCTCCCTTGGTGCAAGGTAAGGCTGGTTACCTGATGTTGCCCAATGGCAAAAGCCTGGATATCCCAGCCATGCAGATGGCCAGCCAATGTTTAATTGGTGAGCATGATTTCAGTTCATTTAGATCATCAGAGTGTCAGAGCAAAACGCCTGTCAAAACTTTGTATCAAGTAGAGATACATAGCGAGGGACCTTGGGTTTACTTTGTGCTCAAAGGAAATGCCTTTTTGCACCACATGGTCAGGAACTTGGTCGGTAGCCTCGTTCTGATTGGCCAAGGGAAGGAATCTCCAGAATGGTTAAAGACTCTCCTGGAAGCCAAGAATCGACAGTTGGCAGCACCCACTTTTATGGCAGATGGTTTGTATTTGGTCAGAGTAGGATATCCTGAGCACTTCGAGATTCCGGAACCCAATTTAACTGCTAGTCTATTACCAAGTGGTCTTTTGAAGTCTCTCAGTCGCTAAAATGACTGAAATCCTAAAAAAAGATCAAAAAACACAAAAAACTGCAAAAACAGGCATTTTTTGAGCGATATACAGTAGAAAACAGTCAAAATTTAGCAAAAACTGCATAAAACGAACAATATAGAAAACTAATCAATGGGCTTGTTAAAACATACACCAGGTAAGACACGGATTAAATTCTGTGGCTTTACACGTTCAAGTGACGTGGATGACGCCGTGCGTTTGGGTGTGGATGCCTTAGGATTCGTCTTTTACGCCCCCAGCCCCCGTTACATCAGCCCAGAGGTTGCGGCGACCCTTGTGGGTCGTATGCCAGGAGGTGTGGATGCCGTTGCCTTGGTGGTTAACCCCACCGATGAAGAGGTGCAGCGTATCCAAGACAGAATGCCCCTCACTTTATGGCAGTTCCATGGGGATGAGTCTCCAGAGCGTTGTGCTGAGATTGCAGGTGGCTTACCTTGGGTAAAAGCCGCCCGAATGAAGCCAGGATTCAGACTTGAGGATTTTTCTCTACAATATAGCCAAGCAGCTGGTTTTTTGCTGGACGCCTTTGTTGAAGGCTACGGTGGAGGCGGGCATGTATTCGATTGGTCTTTGATACCGGAAGTATGGGCAAAAGAAAACGCGCATCGGGTCGTTTTGAGTGGTGGATTGAACACGCACAACGTGGTCGAGGGAATCTCGCACCTTAAACCTTGTGCTGTTGATGTCTCAAGTGGGATTGAAATAGCAAAAGGTCAAAAAAGCCCTGAGTTAATGCAGGCGTTTATCCAGGCTGTTCGTGATGCTGATGCCAGCATCCCATCCGCATAAAAAGGTCAAGACTATGTATGATTTTCCAGATGTAAGAGGTCATTTCGGCCCCTACGGTGGCGTGTTTGTTTCTGAGACATTGATGTACGCATTGAATGAACTCAAAGAAACTTATGCCAAGTATCAAAATGATCCAGAGTTCTTAGCTGAGTTCCATTCAGAGTTAAAACACTTTGTTGGTCGTCCATCACCGGTGTATCACGCCAAGCGTTGGAGTGAGCAATTGGGTGGTGCACAAATTTATCTCAAGCGTGAAGATTTAAATCACACTGGCGCACACAAAATCAATAACGTGATTGGCCAAGCGATGTTGGCTAAACGCATGGGTAAGAAACGCATCATCGCTGAAACTGGCGCTGGCCAACACGGTGTGGCAACTGCGACTATCTGTGCGCGTATGGGTTTGGAATGTATCGTCTACCAAGGTTCTGTGGACGTTGCTCGCCAAGCGCAAAACGTTTATCGCATGAAACTCTTGGGCGCCACAGTAGTGCCCGTTGAGTCCGGTACAAAAACACTTAAAGATGCTTTGAATGAAGCGATGCGTGATTGGGTCACCAACGTAGAAAGCACTTTTTACATTATTGGCACTGTTGCTGGTCCTCACCCATATCCAATGATGGTGCGCGATTTCCAAAGCGTGATTGGTGAAGAGTGCAAAGTACAAATGCCAGAAATGATTGGTCGTCAACCAGACTACGTGATGGCTTGCGTTGGTGGTGGTTCGAATGCCATGGGTATTTTCTATCCATACATCGATGTACCTGATGTGAAATTAGTTGGTGTTGAAGCTGCAGGTCGTGGCTTAAATACCAAAGATCACTCAGCTGCTTTGGTGGCTGGCACACCAGGCGTCTTGCACGGTAACCGTACTTATTTATTGCAAAACGAAGATGGTCAGATTGCAGAGACGCATTCAGTTTCAGCGGGTATGGATTATCCAGGTGTAGGTCCTGAGCATGCTTGGTTAAAAGATTCTAAGAGAGCAGAGTACGTGGCTGTGACAGATGATGAAGCGCTAAAAGCTTTCCATGATTGTTGCCGTATCGAAGGCATTATTCCTGCGCTTGAAAGCAGTCATGCCATTGCCTATGCGTGCAAGCTCGCATCAACCTTACCGAAAGATAAAACAATTTTGGTGAATTTATCTGGTCGTGGCGATAAAGACATGCACACGGTTGCTCAAGAATCAGGTTTGAAGTTTTAGGAATTTAGATGTCGAAAATTGCAAAAGTATTTGCTGAGCTAAAAGCTCAGGGTCGTAAAGGCTTGGTGCCTTTCATTACAGCAGGAGATCCTGAGCCTGGTATCACCTTAGATTTATTGCATGCCTTGGTGCGTGGTGGTGCGGATGTGATTGAGCTGGGTATTCCGTTCTCTGATCCTATGGCAGATGGCCCAGTGATTCAGCGAGCCTCTGAGCGCGCTTTATCGCATGGCATGAGTTTGAAGCATGTGATCGAGATTGTGAAAGAGTTCCGTCAAAGCAACGACCATACACCAATCGTTTTAATGGGCTACGCCAACCCTATCGAACACATGGGGACAGAGACTTTTGTTCGAACAGCTAAAGACGCTGGGGTAGATGGAGTTTTGGTGGTGGATTACCCGCCTGAGGAATGTGAAGATTTTGCTCAGCAATGTAGAGCTGCTGGCATAGATCCTATCTTCTTATTAGCCCCAACATCTTCTCAGGCACGCATTGATCAAGTTGGCAAAGTGGCTGCAGGTTACATCTACTATGTATCTCTAAAAGGTGTGACAGGTTCAGCCAATCTGGATACCAAAGCCGTGGCCGGGATTATTCCCCAAATTAGGGCAGCTTCTAATGTGCCGATTGCGGTTGGTTTTGGCATTAGGGATGCCCAATCTGCCGTAGCAGTGGGGCAGACAGCCGATGCGGTAGTAATTGGTAGCCGAATTGTGCAATTATTAGAGGAAACCCCTAGCTCTGAAAGAGTACAATCACTAGAACGTTTCCTAAGGGACATCCGCGAGGCTTTGGATAAATAATATGAGTTGGTTAGATAAACTACTTCCGCCAAGTATTCAACATACTGACCCGGCACAACGTAAGAGTGTTCCTGAGGGTTTATGGGTGAAATGCCCATCTTGTGAAGCTGTTCTTTATCGTAACGATATCGAAGCGAATTTACATGTTTGCCCTAAGTGTGATCACCATATGCGCATTAATGCGCGTGAGCGTCTAGATAAGCTATTGGATCTAGAAGGCCGTCATGAGATTGGTCAAGAAGTATTGCCAGTCGATGCACTGAAATTCAAAGACACGAAGAAATACCCAGATCGCCTCAAAGACGCTATCGATACCACCGGTGAAACCGATGCGATGGTGGTAATGGCTGGATCTATCCACACCATTCCAGTGGTAGTTGCCTGTTTCGAATTCGAGTTCATGGGTGGTTCCATGGGTTCTGTAGTGGGTGAGCGTTTTGTGCGCGGTGCCCAAATGGCTTTAGAGCAAAAAGTTCCTTTCATTTGTGTCAGCGCAACAGGTGGCGCACGTATGCAAGAGAGCTTGTTGTCATTGATGCAAATGGCTAAAACCAATGCGATGTTAGTGAAGTTAGCTCACGCACGTTTGCCATATATCAGCGTTTTAACTGATCCAACCATGGGTGGTATTTCTGCCAGCTTCGCTTTCATGGGCGACGTGGTTATGGCTGAACCGAAGGCTTTGATCGGATTCGCGGGCCCTCGAGTGATTGAGCAGACTGTGCGCGAAAAATTGCCAGAAGGCTTCCAAAGATCAGAGTTCTTGATGCAAAAAGGTGGCATTGACATGATTGTTGATCGCCGCAATATGCGCCAAGAAATTGCTCAGTTGTTGGCGCTGTTACTCAAGCAGCCTAGCGATTCAGTAGCTTAACTAGACAGTTTCTAGTTTGTCTGCGACCTTTGATAATCTAGATGATTGGTTGCGTCACCTAGAGCAGGCGCATCCTGTTGGCATTGATATGGGCTTAGACCGTATCAATCGCGTTAAAGAGGCCCTGGCACTTCACTTTGATGCCCTTGTTTTCACAGTTGGCGGCACTAATGGCAAGGGCTCTACTTGTGCTTTGCTAGAAAGCATTCTCTTGGCGGCATCTTATAAAGTTGGCTGCCATACATCCCCACATTTTCTGAAGTTCAATGAGCGAGCTCGCGTCAATGGCGAAATGGTCAGCGATGAGCTTTTACTTGAGCATTTCAAGATCGTTGAAACAGCCAGAGCGAGTCTGCCAGATGCCCCAAGTTTGACCTATTTTGAGTTCACCACCTTGGCCATCATGCATTTATTTTCCAAGGCAGGTTTGGATGCAGTTATTTTGGAAGTCGGTCTAGGTGGACGCTTGGATGCAGTCAACATGATCGATGCCGATTGCGCGATTGTGACTAGTATTGATTTAGACCACATGGATTATCTGGGCGATACCCGTGAAAAGATTGCTTTTGAAAAAGCCGGTATTTTTAGATCAGATAAACCTGCCATTTGTGGCGATCCTGTTCCGCCTCAATCTCTTATTGATCATGCTGAGGCAATCGGTGCCGATTTGTGGATCATGGGAAGAGACTTTAATTTCCAGGGCGACAAACAGCAGTGGGGTTGGGCAGGTAGAAATAAGCGCTTTTCTGGTTTGGGGTATCCCGCTCTGAGAGGTGCCAATCAATTATTGAATGCATCGGCTGTGATTGCAGCCTTGATTGCTGTACGTGACCGTTTGCCAGTAGGTGCTCAAGAAATCAGAAATGGCATGGCTTGGGTTGAATTGCCAGGACGCTTCCAGGTCTTGCCAGGTCAGCCAACCATCATCTTGGATGTGGCTCACAATCCACATGCCAGCGCCGCCTTAGCCCAAAACCTTGAAAACATGGCATACCACCCGTATACCATCGCTGTTTTTGGCGCCATGGCTGATAAAGATATCCCTGGGGTACTAAAACCCATGCTTGATAAGGTCGATTTTTGGTATTTTTGCGACTTGCCAACCCCAAGAGCAGCTTCGGCAGAAGATCTAGCTAAGGAGTTAAAAGCTCTGGGCTTTAAGGAAGGCAAGGATTCTGGGATTGAAACCTTTAAAACTCCAGAATTAGCCTATCAAGCAGCGCTAAAAAAGGCTGGTGAGGGTGATAGAATATCGGTATTCGGATCCTTCTTCACTGTAGCTGGTGTGTTGGCCTATCGAAATGCAAAAGCTCATTAAATATGACACCACTTTGACTTAGAAATTTAGCTGATGCGCCTACCTTTTTTTAACCGCCCAAGTACAAAAAACAACACGCCAGTTGAGGATGATCTAACGGAAGATCCTGAACGTCAAAAGGCTAGACACCGTTTAATTGGTGCTGTTTTTATGGTCACGGTTGCTGTAGCTGGTTTGCCCCTCATATTTGATTCTCGACCGAAGAATCATGCCAACGACATCGCCATTCAAATTATTCAGCCGGGCGCCAAAGACGAAAAGCCTGCTGATCCTAAATCTGTAGCACCTTCTGAAGCTGATAAAAAAGCAGCATTAGAAAAAGAAGCCAAAGACTCTAAAGATACAAAAGAAGTCAAAAAAGAAACTCTCAAAGAAGAAGCAAAATCTGACAAGCCGGCACCGGTTGCAAAGACCTTGGATAAAGGTGAAGAGGTGATCGCTATTTTGGAAGGGCGTCAAGATAAAAAGTCAGCACCATCTAGTCCTGCCGCTAACGGTTCTAAATATGTCATACAGATTGGCGCTTTCTCATCAGAGGAGCGCGTGAAAAATTGGCAAGCCAAATTAAAAGAACAAAAAGTAACAACGTATGTCGATATCAAAACAAATAAAGAAGGTGGCAAGTTACATCTCTTGAGATCGGGTCCTTACGCTGATAAAGCAAGTGCAGAAGCGGCGGAGAAAAAGATTCGTTACGTTGGTTTGAGTCCCAAGCTCATTGAGCAAAAAGCCAACTAACTAATCAAAGAGAATTAGCTTTATGAACCTTCATTTCACGCTAATAGATATCCTGGCTTTTGCGATCTTGGTGATATCTGGTTTGATGGGTATTTGGCGTGGTTTGGTTCGCGAAGTGCTAGCGTTGATTGGTTGGGTTGCTGCTTCGTGGATTGCTTATCACTATGCGACTTGGTTAGCCTATGAATGGTTGGCTGGGGTGCCAGGTGGCGAGATGACGCGCTTGGCTCTGGGCTTTGTTATTTTGTTCATTGTGGTCATGATCGTTTGTGCCTTGGTTGGGAAATTCCTTGCTAAATTAATGCAACAAGCGGGCTTGAGCCCCATGGATCGTTTTTTAGGTTTTGCATTTGGTTTGTTAAGAGGTTTATTGGTTGTTGTGGTCTTAAGTAGTTTGGCTGCCTTAACGAGTATTTCTCAAACAACCGAATGGCGTAAAGCTTGGTCTTTGCCTGCGATTGAATTATTGATTGGCATGACGCAAGCGTGGTTACCGGATGAGTGGGCTGCTCAGGTGTCTGGGCAGTTGAAGAAGTAAGTTTTAAAAAGATAGAGGTCTCTATGTGCGGTATTGTCGGTGCGGTAGGCAATAGTCCAGTCAATCAGTTGCTGTATGACGCTTTGTTGTTGTTGCAACATCGTGGTCAGGATGCTGCTGGTATTGCAACCATGAACGGAAGTTCATTTAGCATGCATAAAGCAAACGGCATGGTGCGTGATGTTTTCCGCACTCGTAATATGCGCAGCTTGCCAGGTAATGCTGGTATTGGTCAGGTACGTTACCCAACAGCTGGATCAGCAAGCAGTGAAGAAGAGGCGCAGCCTTTTTATGTGAATGCTCCATTTGGCATTATCTTGGCGCACAACGGTAATTTAACAAACGCCCCAGCATTGCGCGATGAGATGTTCTATCGCGATAGACGTCACATCAATACTAATTCTGATACAGAAGTTTTATTAAACGTGTTGGCAGACGAGTTGCAACGCGCCACCAACAGTATTGCTTTGGATGCTAGCGCTGCATTTGCTGCTGTGACTAAAGTGCATCAACGCCTCAAAGGTTCGTATGCAGTTGTATCTTTGATTGCTGGTTATGGCTTATTAGCTTTCCGTGATCCATTTGGTATTCGTCCTTTGTGTATCGGTCGATTAGACACACCTCAAGGACCTGAGTGGATGATTGCTTCTGAATCAGTCACCCTTGAAGGTTTGGGTTTCAAGGTGGTTAGAGATGTAGCGCCTGGCGAAGCGATCTTCATTGATAACGCTGGCCAATTCCACAGCAAGCTATGTGCTGAAGGCGCCAAATTAAATCCATGTATTTTTGAATACGTTTATTTGGCTCGCCCAGATTCATGCATTGATGGTGTTACTGTTTACGACGTGCGTTTATTGATGGGTAATTACTTGGCCCAGAAAATTGCCCGTGAAACAGATGCATCACAAATTGATGTGGTGATGCCAATTCCTGATTCAAGCCGTCCAGCTGCCATGCAAGTGGCCAAGTTGTTGGGCGTGCCTTACCGTGAAGGATTCTTTAAGAATCGTTATGTGGGCCGTACTTTCATCATGCCTGGTCAAGCCATGCGCAAAAAATCAGTGCGTCAAAAACTCAATGCAATGCGTTTAGAGTTCAAAGATAAAAACGTTCTGATTGTCGATGACTCGATTGTGCGTGGCACCACCTCTTATGAGATTGTGCAAATGGCTCGTGATGCCGGTGCTAAGAAGGTGATCTTCGCCTCAGCTGCGCCGCCAGTTCGTTTTCCAAACGTGTATGGCATTGATATGCCAACGCGTAGTGAGTTAGTGGCTTATGGCCGTACTCATGAAGAAATCACCAAGCTCATTGGCGCTGATGAATTGATTTACCAAGATGTTGAAGATTTGAAAAAAGCAGTGAGAGATATCAATCCTGCGATCGAAAACTTTGACTCATCTTGCTTTGATGGTAAGTACGTCACCGGTGATATTACGGAGTCTTATTTAGATGCTCTAGAGGCTTCTCGTAATACGCCTAAAGCTTTAGCGGACCGTCAGCAGGGTGATAGTACGGACTTGGCTAGATCACAATTACATTTACATTTAGCTTCTCAAGAGTAGTATTCAGGTATGAGCAATAAAAAAAGAGCACCGATCGATATTAAAAATCTTCACACTGAGACCTTAGGTGTGCGGGCGGGTGTTCGCCGTACAGAATTCAACGAACATTCTGAAGCGATGTTCTTAACTTCTAGTTTCTGCTTTGATAGTGCGGCAGATGCTGCGCATGGCTTTGCCAATGCGGAAAAAGGATTTATTTACTCTCGTTTTACCAATCCAACAGTGGCAATGTTCCAAGATCGCTTGGCTGCCTTAGAGGGTGGTGAATCATGTATTGCTACTTCATCTGGCATGTCAGCCATCATGACAGTGGCTATGGCTCATTTGCAAGCTGGGGATCATCTGATTTGCTCTCGCTCAGTATTCGGTGCAACGATTCAGTTGTTCACTAATATCTTGGGTCGATTTGGCATTGAAACGACTTATGTTGATATGTCTGATTTGAATGCTTGGCAAGCTGCTGTGAAGCCGAATACCAAACTTTTCTATTTAGAGACGCCGTCAAATCCATTGACTGAAGTCGCTGATATTGCTGCTATTGCAAAAATTGCAAAAGCAGCTAAAGCTCTTTATGTGGTGGATAACTGCTTCTGCACGCCTGCACTTCAAAAACCATTGGCGCTAGGTGCTGATGTGGTGATTCATTCGGCTACCAAGTATTTAGATGGTCAAGGTCGTGTATTAGGTGGCGCTATTGTCGGCACTGAAGAATTTATTTTAGGTAAAGTATTCCCGTACGTCAGAACCACAGGCCCGACTCTATCGGCATTCAATGCATGGGTCATTCTGAAGGGTCTAGAGACCTTAAGTTTGCGTCTTGAAAAGCAAAGCCAAGCTGCTCTTGAGTTGGCTGAGTGGCTAGAGCAACAGCCAGCGGTGGAGCGTGTCTATCACCCAGGTTTGAAGTCTCATCCTCAATATGAATTAGCTCGTACTCAACAAAAAATGGGCGGTCCGATTTTGTCTTTCAAATTGAAGGGCGGTCAAGAAGCTGCTTGGAAAGTGATTGACGGTACTAAGCTCTTATCGATCACTGCTAATTTGGGTGACACGCGTACTACGATTACGCATCCTGCAACAACCACTCACGTCAGAGTAAGTCCAGAGGCAAGAGCTGCTGCTGGTATTACGGATAGTTTGGTGCGTATTGCGGTGGGTCTTGAAAATATCGACGATATTAAGAACGACTTACTGCCAGGTTTAACCGCCTAAATACAAGTGCATCTTCTGCAGAGTCACGATTAAAAGGAAGCTTAAAAAGCTTCCTTTTCTGCTTCTAAATAGGCCAGGCTGGTGTACTTGCCAATATTGCCTTCAAAGCCTTTAGTGTTTTTAGCGTACTTAATGACTCTTGGATCTTTTAAGACCAGCGCTTTTGCTGCGCTGGGGTCAATGCCATCTTGAACCGCTTTGACGCAGGTTTCGTAAATGCCAGCCATGAACTCACCATACTCTTTAAGAAGAGTTTTCTTGGCTTCGCCGTGACCTGGTATCCATAGCTGTTCGCCAGCGGCTTGAGTTAATTCTTTATAAGTTTTGAAGGTGCCTACATAAGAGCCATCATCAATATTGGCGATACGTCCATCCATCGCAATATCTCCGACGTAAGTCACGCGATCTTGCATCACTTCTAGGCAAATATCTCCTGGTGTGTGACAGATGCCATAGTGATGCACTTTAATTTTGATATCACCATAATCAAATACATCGCCATGCTTCACTAAATGTGTTGGAGGAACAACTTTGGTTCCAGCTGTGGCTTGATTGGTCCAACGCTCCATCAGGTTGCGCCAGGTATTGCCTTCAATGCCTTTAATTTGCTCGGCGCTATAAGGATGAGCGTAGATAGGTATTTGTGGGCCATATGCTTCAACGAAAGCTTGGTTGCCTAAGAAATGATCGCCATGATAGTGAGAGTTGAAGATGGCAATCACTGGAAGTGAACTGACTTTCTTGATCATGCGAATCGCCATCTCACCAATTTGCAATGAGGCGCCAGTATCTAAAATAACAATACCTTTTTGTGTGATGACAAAAGTAATGTTGGCCATCATGCCTTGATTTTCTGCTGTCGGAAAACCATCTGGAGAGTAGATCATCCAAACATGTTTGCTAAGTTGTTTTGCAGGATGATCTTTGACTTTCGGACCTTTAATAAAATCTTCTGCCGCTTTCGCAAATTCCATCATTTGTGGAAGCGTGAGTAAGCCAATAGCTCCCAGTGAAATTTTTAAAAGATGTCGACGTTGATTCATAAATAAGCCTTATGTTTTTTTGTTCTGTATTTGCATCATATGCTCAGATCAAATACATCAATCATTCACATTGTGTCTGCGACAACTTGAAGAATCAATTAGTGACAATTTATAAGCGTAGCTAATAACCTGGAAATCAGTTAGATAAAGCCTCTAAGTGTGTTTCATTTTTTGCTAGTACTTTCCCTAAATTTTGAAATTTAACCAAACTTTTTGCTATTTGCTTATTTCAAAACAATCTATAAAGATGAATAATGTCACCTTAGCTAAAAATATATTTAGCACCTTAAAAAAATACATTTAGAGCAATATTGGGAGTCCTTGTGACAGTAGAGAAAAAATCTAGAGTATTCGGACGATTACGTCGTGCGCCAGAAAACTTTGTTTCTGAGCAATTTGCATCGGATGTTTACGAGCATGGCATGGATGAAACTCGTCGTGGTTTCTTACGTAAAAGTTTTGTAACTGCGCTTGGCGCAGCAACAGCAGGTGGAGCAGTTAGCTCTGCTCTTGCTGCTGATGGTGAAAAAGTGATTTTGGAAAAGCAGCAATGGCAAACGACCTTGGGTCAGCCAGTAGCAGCTAGACCATATGGCGCTCCATCACAGTGGGAAGCAGCACTGCAACGTCGTGAGTCACCAGGCTTGACGCGTGTTTCAGCTGCCTCTGTGGCGTTCGCGCCTTTACAAGGCTTCTTCGGCATCATCACCCCGAACGGTTTGCACTTTGAGCGTCACCACCAAGGTTGGTATGACATCGATCCTGCACAGCACCGCTTGATGGTGAATGGTTTAGTGAAGCAAGAAAAAGTATTCACGATGGACGACCTCATGCGTTTGCCATCTGTTTCACGTATTCACTTTATTGAGTGCGGTGCTAATACCGGCTTAGAGTGGGGTAACGTTGCTGTACCTAGCGTTCAATATACCCATGGCATGTTGTCTTGCTGCGAATTCACAGGTGTACCTCTTTCTACATTGTTAGATATGTGTGGTGCCGATCTGAAGAAGGGCAAGTACATTTTGGCTGAAGGTGGCGATGGTTCAGGTATGACAAGAACTATTCCTCTAGATGCTGCTCTTAAAGATACTTTGGTTTGCTGGGCAATGAACGGTGAAATGTTGCGCCCAGAGAATGGTTATCCATTACGTCTAGTTGTTCCTGGCGTTCAAGGCGTTAGCTGGGTGAAGTGGTTACGTCGTATTGAAGTAGGTGATATGCCTTACGCTTCAAAAGACGAAGCAGTTCACTACATTGACTTGTTACCAAGTGGCTTACATCGTCAATACACCACGATTCAAGAATGTAAATCTGTGATCACAACACCTTCTGGTGGCCAACAGTTGTTAGACAAGGGTTTCTACAACATTAGCGGTATGGCATGGTCTGGCCGCGGCAAGATCAAACATGTTGATATTTCTGTTGATGGCGGCAATAACTGGCGTCGTGCTCGTTTAGAGACACCAGTGTTATCCAAAGCGATCACGCGTTTCAACATGGACTGGACTTGGGATGGCTCACCAGCTATTTTGATGTCACGTGCCACTGATGAAACTGGCTACGTTCAGCCAATGGTGAAGCAGTTAAGAGAAGTACGTGGCACACGTTCGATCTATCACAATAATTCAATCCAAGCTTGGAAGCTTGATGCGAACGGGGAGTTGAGTAATGTTCAAGTTGGCTAATCAATTAACAAAAGCACTTGTTGTTGCTGGACTTTCCGCAACATTCGTGACAACAACTTTTGCGCAATCAAAATATCCAGGCATTGGTCGTGAAGCTACAAAAGCTGAAGTAGCAGCATGGGATATTGATGTTCGTCCAGACTTTAAAGGTCTGCCAAAAGGATCTGGCAACACATTGCGTGGTCAGGAAGTTTGGGAAAGTCGTTGTGCATCATGTCACGGTACATTTGGCGAATCTAATGAAGTGTTTACCCCAATTGTTGGCGGCACCACTAAGGAAGACGTTAAAACTGGTCGTGTAGCTTCATTAACGAGCGAAAAGCAACCGCAAAGAACTACCTTGATGAAGGTGGCAACAGTTTCAACTTTGTGGGACTACATCTATCGTGCGATGCCATGGAATGCGCCAAGAACATTGAGTGTTGATGACACATACGCTGTATTGGGTTATATCCTTAGCATGGCTGAAATTGTTCCTGAGGAATTTACATTAAGTGACAAAAATATCGCTGATGTACAAAAGTTAATGCCTAACCGCAATGGTATGACTCAGTCTCACGGTTTGTGGAATGAGGGTGGTAAGCCTGACGTTAAAGCTACTGCTTGTATGACTGATTGCTCTAAGCACGTCACGATTGGCTCATTCTTGCCAGACTATGCGCGTAATGCGCATGACAATTTGGCACTTCAAAACAGACCTTATGGTCCGTACCGTGGTGTTGATACGACTAAGCCACCTTTGACCAGATTGCCAGGCAAAATGACAACTGTAGCCATGGGTGCTGACTCAATAACGCCAGCTGGCTTATTTAAAAAGCACAATTGCTCAACTTGTCATGCCCCGGCTAGCAGAGCGATTGGCCCAGCTATCTCAGAAGTGGCAGCTAAGTACAAAGGCCAAGCTGATGCGATGAAGAAATTACACCAAAAAGTGAAGGTGGGTGGTGCTGGTGTTTGGGGTTCAATCCCAATGCCGCCGCATGCCCATGTACCAGAGGGTGATATTGATGTACTCGTTAAATGGATGCTCACCGGTCAATAAAGTATTAAGATGGTGAAGTTGACAATTTATATTGATTTTTTGATATTTAGTTTTTTTAGAAGGAGTTCGTATGAACCTAAAGCGTCGTGAAGCATTGCGATTAACAGCTGTTATCGGTTTGATGGCAGCAACGGGTCTTATCTCTCACGCAGAAGCTGCTGAGTGGAATAAGGCAGCATTTGACGGTAAGTCTTTGGATGATGTGTTGAAATCATTAGGTGGTTCATCAGCTAGCAAATCTACAGCTGTAACAATCAATGCTCCAGACATCGCTGAAAACGGTGCTGTTGTACCTGTTGGCGTAACAACAACTTTGCCAAAAACTCAGCAAATCGCTATTTTGGTTGAGAAGAACCCAAGCGCATTAGCTGCTCAGTTCTTGTTGACTGCTGATTCAGAGCCATTCGTAGCGTCACGCGTAAAAATGGGTCAAACATCTAACGTTCACGCTTTAGTTAAAGCTGACGGTAAATGGTATGTAACAACTAAAGAAGTTAAGGTGACTTTGGGTGGTTGCGGCGGCTAATTAGCCATGCACACACGAGTATTTAACTTAATCTATTTGTACTGAAAGGAAATAACATGGCAGATCCAATGCGCGTACGCGCCCAAGAAAATGGCGGCGTAGTAGACGTTAAAGTTTTGATGAAACATGACATGGAAACAGGTCAGCGTAAAGATGCAGCAGGTAAAACAATTCCTGCGCACCACATCACTACTATCACTGCAACTTGCAAAGGCAAGCAAGTATTTGAAGCTCAATTTGGCCCAGCGGTATCTAAAGACCCATTCCTTAACTTCAAGTTCAAGGGTGGCGCTAAGGGTGACACTGTGAGCATTACTTGGGTAGATAATAAAAACGACAAACGTACAGACGAAGCGAAAATTAGCTAATTTGTATGTGATTGAAAGCCCCGCTGATCTATAGTTAGTTAGCGGGGTTTTTTCTTAAGAGGAGCAAGTAATGAAGAAATTAATTAAAAGTACTTTATTAGTCTCTTTGAGTATGGCGGCAGGTTTTGCCTTCGCTCAAAGTGCAACTGATGATATTGCTAAGTACCGTGAAATGATTGCTGATGGTAATCCATCAGAATTGTATGAAGCGGCCGGTGAAGATATTTGGGCCAAGCCAATGGGTCCTAAGAATGTTTCATTGCAAAAGTGTGATCTAGGTAAAGGCCCTGGCGTTGTAAAAGGCGCTTCAGCGGAGTTGCCTCGTTATTTTAAAGACACTAATAAAGTACAAGATTTAGAGTCTCGCATCATTACTTGTATGGAAAAGTTACAAGGCTATGATCCTAAAGAAATCATCAGCGCAGGCTTTGAAAAAGGTAAGCGTAAAGATGTAGAGGCTGTAGTTGCCTATGTGGTGACACACTCTAAGGGCATGAAAATTAAAGTACCTAATAAGCATCCAAAAGAAAAAGAAATGTACGCCATGGGTGAAAAGGCTTTCTTCTTCCAAGGTGGCCCAATGGATTTCTCATGCGCATCATGTCACGGTGAAGAAGGTAAGCGTATTCGCTTACAAGATTTACCAAACATCACTGAGCAAAAAGGTGCAGCTTTAGGTTTTGGTTACTGGCCTGCTTATCGCGTTTCAAGCGGTAACTTCTGGACGATGCAACGTCGTTTGAATGACTGCTACCGTCAACAGCGCTTCCCAGAGCCAATTTACACATCTGACGTCACGATTGCTTTGTCTGTATATATGGGCGTTAAAGCAAATGGCGGTGTGATGAATACACCAGGATTGAAGCGCTAAGTCGCTGGAGATAAGACATGAAAAAATTACATTTATTAACATCAGCAGCTGTGGCAATGATTGCATCAACTTCATTGATGGCCCAAAGTGCATTTGAAAAAGCGCACAACGCCAGCTTTAAAGAAAATGGTATCGCCAAGTTGGATCGTCTTGAGCGTGATGACACGCAAAAGTTTTGTTCTGAACCAGCAGCTCTAGCTGGCAAAGGTGATCCTAAGAAGCGTGAAGCGATTGAAAAAGCCAATATGGCAACAATCAAACAACCTTCTGACGGTAAATACCTAGGCGACTGGAAAGAGGGCGAGAAAATTGCTCAAAGTGGCCGTGGCGCTACTTGGACAGATAAAGCAGGTACACCTAATGGCGGTGGTTGCTATAACTGTCACCAAATCAACAAGAAAGAAATTTCTCACGGCAACATCGGACCATCTCTTTGGAATTACGGCAAAGTGCGCGGTAATACTGATGCGGTTGTTCAATACACTTGGGGAAAAATCTACAACTCTAAGGCTTACAACGCTTGCAGCAATATGCCACGTATGGGCCACTACAAGTTATTAACTGAGCAACAAATGCGCGATGTAATGGCACTTTTGTTAGATCCAGCATCTCCAGTTAATCAGTAATTGCAACACAGAAGAGGCCGCTATATCGACAAGATATTGCGGTCTTTTTATTTTTAAATAAGGTTTTTTATGTCAATGAATCGTAGAGAGTTTTTACAAGTTTTAGCCGTGGCGTCTGCTGGCGGTATGGCCCTGACTTCAGATTACGCCAGTGCTCAAACAGCGGCTAACAAATTTTATGATTTGCCAAAGTTTGGTAATGTGCACTTTCTACATTTCACTGATTGTCATGCCCAGTTAAAACCTATTTACTTCCGTGAGCCGGATGTGAACTTGGGTTTTGGTACTCAGTTAGGTAAAACGCCACACTTGGTAGGCGAACATCTTTTAAAAGCGCACAACATTAAGCCAGGTTCTATTGAGGCTCATGCTTTTACTTACTTAGATTTTGAAAAAGCTGCAGCCACTTATGGCAAGGTTGGTGGCTTTGCGCACTTAGCAACACTTGTTAAGAAAATGAAAGCTAGCCGTCCAGGTTCACTATTGCTAGACGGTGGTGATACATGGCAAGGTTCAGGTACGTCTTTGTGGACCAATGGCCAAGACATGGTTGATGCTTGTTTGGCTTTGGGCGTTGACATCATGACGCCTCACTGGGAGATGACTCTTGGTGAAGATCGCGTTAAAGAAATTGTTGAAAAAGACTTCAAAGGAAAAATCTCTTTCTTAGCGCAAAATATTAAAACGAACGACTTTGGTGATCAGGTATTTGATCCTTATGTGATTCGTGAAATGAATGGCGTTAAGGTGGCTGTGATTGGCCAAGCCTTCCCATACACACCAATTGCTAACCCACGTTACATGGTGGCGAACTGGACCTTTGGTATCCAAGACGACAACATGCAAAAAATGGTGAATGAGGTTCGTGCCAAAGGTGCTAAAGTAGTTGTAGTGCTTTCTCACAATGGTATGGACGTTGACCTTAAGATGGCCAGTCGTGTGACTGGTATCGATGCCATCATGGGCGGTCATACTCACGATGGTGTGCCAACACCAGTAAAAGTTAAAAATGCATCAGGCGTTACTTTGGTTACCAATGCGGGCTCTAACGGTAAATACTTAGGCGTGCTTGACTTCAAGGTAGACGGCGGCAAAGTTTCTGATTTCCGCTATAAGTTGTTACCTGTTTTCTCAGAAATGATTCCAGCTGATCCAGCGATGAATAAGTTGATTGATCGAGTTCGTCAACCTTATGAAACTAAGTTGGGTGAGAAGTTGGCTGTGACTGAGGGCTTGCTCTATCGTCGCGGTAACTTTAACGGCAGCTTCGACCAATTAATTCTAGATGGCTTGATGGCTGTTAAGAATGCTGAAATCGCTTTCTCTCCAGGATTCCGCTGGGGAACATCATTGTTGCCAGGTCAACCTATCACGATGGAGCATGTACTTGATCAGACTGCGATCACTTATCCATGGACTACTGTCACCATGATGAAGGGCGATATGATCAAAACTGTTTTAGAAGATATTGCCGATAACTTGTTTAACCCTGATCCTTATTATCAACAGGGTGGTGACATGGTACGTGTGGGTGGTTTGCAGTACGACATCGATCCAATGGGTGAGGCTGGTAAGCGCATTACTAACATGATGTTGAACGGTAAGCTGATTGACCCTAATAAGACATACAAAGTAGCTGGTTGGGCTCCTGTTGCAGAAGAGGCCAAAGCTGTAGGTGGTGAGCCTATTTGGGATCTTGTGGCTAAGTACCTTAAAGACATCAAAACGGTTAAAGCCAAATCATTAAATATGCCTAACATCAAGGGGGCAAAAGGCAACCCTGGTTTTGGGGCATAACTAATCGCTAAAAGGTCTTCAACATGAATTTCACAACAGACCTGACCGGAATTTATTTAGCACTTTCTGGTCTTGTTTTGTTGTGGGCCTTTCAAGGTAGTCACTGGCGGGTTTTAATTAAGCCCTCTGTGATCAACTCTGTTTTAGGGGGTATTGTTGCTCTCGGAGTGGCGTGGAACATTAAAGCCACTTTGCCAGGAATGACCGCTGAGGCAATGGTGGGTCTTTCCTTTCAGTTTTTTGGCGCTTCTTTATTGGTTGCTATGTATGGTGTGCGACCGGCCATTGTTATGCTAGCTGGCGTTACGAGCATCATTGGTTTGATTTCTTCTTGGTCGCTGCTTGAGTCTCTTCGACAGTTCCTCGTTTTGGGGGCATTCCCTGCTTTAACTGCCTGTATAACCATGCGATTAATTAGTCGCTACTTACCTAAACATTTATTCATTTTTATCTTAGGCCATGGTTACGTTGCTGGACTTATGAGCATCATCGTGCCATCTATTGTTCTGATGTTTTGGCATCAGGCTTTCTTCCCAAGCACATGGGGACTTTCAATGGACTTGGTGGACTGGTTTGTTACCTTGGTCATCTTATCTTTTACAGAGGGTTCCTTGTCCGGGATGCTCTTGGCAGTCTTTGTTATTTATCGACCACACTGGGTTCCTAGCTTTATCGATGCAGAGTACCTCAAAGGGCAATCAGGCAAATCTACAAAAATGCCATAAAATGGCGGATCTCAACGGTTTTAGCCTTTTATGCCAGATATGCCCGAAATTAACCTAACTTCTATTGCTAACAGTGTGCTTTGGGGCACATTTTTAGTCACCATCCTGCTGGGCATTGTTTTGCAAAAAACACGCTTTTGCACCATGGGTGCTATTACCGACATCATGATCATGGGTGAGTGGACTCGCATGCGCCAGTGGATGATGGCTATTGGCGTTGCGCTCATCGGCGTTGGCATCATGAGTTCAAATGGCATCATCGATCCAGCTAAATCCATCTACACAAGTAGTCGCTTGACATGGTTATCAACCATCGTGGGCAGTGTGATGTTCGGCTTTGGCATGGTCTTAGCCTCTGGTTGCGGTAGCAAGACCTTGGTTCGAATGGGTTCCGGTAGCTTAAAAGCTTTAGTTGTTTTTATGGTTTTAGGCTTGTCTTCTTATATGACGCTCAAGGGTATCTTTGGCGTACTAAGAGTGAATACAACTGATACTGTTTTTGTGACCCTAAGCACCAATCAAGATTTACCAAGCATCTTTGCAGCTTCTTTAGGGATGACTAAAGCCAGCTTGCAGTTGATGCTTAGTTTGGTCATCGGTGGTGTATTGATTGCATTTGCACTAGCTAAAAAGAATTTTTGGACATTCAATAATTTATTAGCAGGCTTTGGTGTTGGTTCAGCGATCTTGGCTATCTGGTGGATCTCTGGCGTGATGGGTTATGTAGCAGAAGACCCAAATACACTAGAAGAAGTTTTTGTAGCGACCAATAGTGGCCGTATGGAAAGTCTGACCTACGTAGCTCCTTATGCCTACGTAATTGAATGGTTAACTTTCTATAGTGATGCGAGTAAAAAAATTACTTTAGGTATCGCTTCAGTAGGTGGTTTAGTGCTTGGCTCTACAGCTTATGCTTTATTCACAAAAACTTTCTATTGGGAAAGTTTCAGAGATGCTGAAGATACTGGCAATCACATTATTGGCGCTATCTTGATGGGTATTGGTGGCGTTACTGCTTTTGGTTGCACGATCGGTCAAGGTTTGACTGGTATGTCGACCTTAGCGATTAATTCATTTATTGCTATTGCAGGTTATGTTGTTGGCGCTATGTTGGCCATGAAATATCTCACTTGGAGAATGTTGCCGCCACCATGCGAGCCTGTTGTTGCTGGCGGGAATTCAAACTATCACTCAAACACTGGAGGATGTGGCATGCCACTACAAATCGCTTGTCATACAGATCAATTTGGCACATTGGGTCAAATCACACCTGAGGATGTTGCACAAATTGCACGTCAAGGTTACAAATCAATTATCAATAACCGTCCAGACGGCGAGGGTGGTCCTGCCCAAGCTTTGAATGCTGAAATTGAGATGGCTGCTAAAGCCTTGGGTCTTCAATATGCCTACTTACCTGTAGTCAGCGGTCAGATTACGCTTGAGCAAGCTCAAGAAATGGCTCGCCTATTGGAAGAAATGCCAGGCCCTGTTCTAGCATTCTGTAGATCTGGTGCGCGATCAACTAACTTGTACATGCTAGCTCAGCAGGTTTAAGTTATCTTGGAAGTTTCATTCATAAGCCTATTGCTTGGAGTATTTGTTGGAATAGTTTTAGGCTTAACGGGGGCTGGTGGCGCTATTCTGTCAGTACCCTTGCTAGGATTCTTTTTACATCTCACCGTGATAGAGGCAGCCCCGATTGGTTTATTGGCTGTCTCTTTATCCGCAGGTTTGGGTGCTTATCTGGCATTCAGAGCCCGCATCTTGCGCTACAAAGCGGCTGCCTTGATGGCAACTCTAGGCGTCTTGCTTTCACCAATGGGTATTTTCTTAGCGCACCAATTACCAAACTGGCCTTTGGTCCTTATTTTCTGTTTGGTGCTTTTATTGGTTTCAAGAAATATGTGGACTCAAGCTGCCAAGGATCTTAGCGGTACACCTGATGTATTGGGCCCACCATGTTTGCTTGATGAAACAGTGGGTAAGCTCACCTGGACTTTGCCGTGCGCAAGATCATTGGCGGCATCGGGGGCATTAGCAGGTTTCTTCTCTGGTTTATTAGGGGTGGGTGGCGGCTTTATTGTTGTGCCTGCTTTGAAGAGATTCACAGATTTACCGATGAAATCAATTGTGGCCACCTCTTTGGGTGTTCTCACGATTGTGTCTTTGAGTGGCGTGATTTTTTCTAATCTTTATGGGGCGATGAATTGGCTGATTGCCATTCCTTTCGCGCTAGGCTCGATCGCAGGACTTTTAGTGGGTCGTCAGTTGGTAAAAAGACTTTCTGGACCCCGTGTTCAGCAAGCATTTGCGTTGCTCGCTTTATTGATTTCAATGGCGATGCTGATCAAGTTAATCAACTCTTTCTTACTGTCTTAGCATGCCTCAGGGACAAGATTCATCTTCTCTTTGGTTGATGAAACGTAATTGTTCATTCACGCCTAAGCAAGTCGGCTTGTTTTATTTATCCATGTGTATTTTTTCAAGCCTGATTGCCGGGTACTTCTATTCCATTGGTGCGTGGATGGTTGTTCCATTTGCAGGGGTGGAGTTAACCGTTCTTGGGATTGCCTTGTTGGTTTATGCCCGCCATGCCACCGATTATGAAAAGATCAGTATTCATGATGGCGTGATGGATATCGAAGTGTTGGATGGTCGGCGTTTAATTCATAAACAGTGGCCGTTGCTCTGGTTAAGAATTAAAAACCCAGAGATACCGACAGGTTCCAGAAAAGATCCCCAAAAAAGCCTGGTCAAAATTGAATACGGCAATGATTTTATCTATTTGGGTTTGTACACATTTCCTGAGAAAAGACAAGAATTGGCCGATAAAATAAGGCGTGCAAGGGATTTGGCATTGAACTAAAATTCAAAAATGCGCAAAACCCCATTTTTATTAAGCACTTCCTTTGCATTGGCACTCAGCATACTGACTGCCTGCGGTAATGATGGAGAGAAGCAAGTGTTGCCTCGTCAAGTCAAAGTGGCAATTGTTGGTCAAGATTTCATCAATCCTAGCGCTTCAAAAGAGTCCTTAAAAAATCCTGAGGCATTGAGTTTTGATGCGAGCGGTAAGGTCATTGAGGTCTTGGTGAAGACTGGTACACCTGTTACTGCTGGCCAAGCTCTCGGTCGTTTGATGCCGGGCAGTATGTCCATGTCTGAATCTTCAGCCTTAACCAGTTACCGTGCAGCGCGTGCTGAGATTCAATCTGCAGAAGCGGACTTTAAGCGCTACACCGATTTAAGAAATAAAAACTTCATCTCAGCATCTGAATTTGAAAAACGCATCGCCGCTGTAGAAGGTGCAAGAGCCAAGTTTGAGCAATCAATGGAGCAGTTGGGTTTTGTTACTTTAAGAGCGCTTGAGTCAGGTGTGATGACTCGCGTTAACTTTCAGGCTGGGCAGCAAGCGAGTGCTCAAGAAGTTGTTGCTGGTATGAAGGTCTCGGCCAAAGCAAACACAACAGTCAAGCCAGTTACTCAAGATGCTAATCATAAAAACAAATTTTCTATTCCAAGTGAGGCTGTTCATGGTGACGGCACTTCTGTTTATCGTGTGAAGTTAGATTCAGGTTCTCAAGAGATCGGTAGCTTGGAATTAATCAAGGTCACGATTGCCTCTGTTGATGAATCTTATGCCGTCGTTACTGAAGGTCTTTCCGCCGGGGATCTTGTTGTGGCTGCTGGTTGGCATGCCCTTAACGCTGGTCAAAAGGTAAGAGTGGCCTTAGTTGCAAAGGCTCACTAATGAGTTCTCAAGACCCGGGTCGTTTTAATTTATCTCGTTGGGCTATTGATAACGCAGCAATCACGCGTTATTTGATGATTGCTTTAATGGTGCTAGGTATTGGTGCCTATTTCCAGTTGGGTCAAGATGAGGATCCGCCATTCACTTTTAGAGCAATGGTGGTGCGAACTTTCTGGCCGGGAGCAACAGCTGTTCAGGTGGCTGATCAAGTGACGAATAAGATTGAGAGAACTCTTCAAGAAGTTCCTAATATCGATAAGATTCGTAGCTTCTCGCACCCAGGCGAATCAATGATTATCTTTTTTGTCAAAGATAGTACGCCTTCAAAAGATATCCCTAATCTTTTTTACACGGTTCGTAAAAAAGTGGCTGATTCCAAATCCTATCTACCTATTGGTATTAATGGACCTTATTTTGATGATGACTTTGGTGACACTTATGGTGTTATCTATGCGATGTCAGCTAAAGGCTATACCGCAGCAGAGGTGAGAGATTTCACCACCTACGTCAGACAGAAATTATTGCAAGTTAAAGATGTTGGTAAGGTCAACATCTATGGCTTACAAGAAGAGCAGGTATATGTTGAGCTATCTAGAAAAAAGATGGCGCAATATTCATTAACGCCAGCTACTGTTGCGCAACAACTCAATCAACAAAACGCCATTGAAAATGGCGGTAACGTAGAAACAAAATCTTTCTCAATGCCTATTCGTGTAGGTGGGCCTTTTGAGAATGTGGCTGACATCAAAGCGATGCCATTGAGATCGCCATCTGGAGCATCTATTCGTTTAGGTGACATTGCAGAAGTGCGCAGAGCGGTGATTGATCCGGCTCAAAGCAAAGTGAGATTCCAGGGTGAAGAGTTGGTTGCCTTGGGCATTTCAATGGCACGAGGTGGCGACATTGTTCAATTAGGAAAAGAGTTGGACCGCGCGAGTAAGTTGGTTGAAAAAGATTTGCCAGCTGGTGTGACCTTATCTTTAATTCAAGATCAGCCAAAGGTTGTTGCAAGCTCTGTTCGCGAATTTTTAATGACCTTGTTTGAAGCTTTAATTATTGTTTTGATTGTTAGTCTATTAGCCTTAGGCTTACATCGCGATCCTTGGCGCATTGACCCAAGACCTGGTTTGGTGGTGGCCATCAGTATTCCTTTGGTCATGTCAGTTACTTTTTTAGTGATGCATCTCTCAGGTGTGGGTTTACACAAGATCTCCTTAGGATCTTTGATTATTGCCTTAGGTTTATTGGTCGATGACGCCATCATTGTGGTTGAAATGATGGTGCGCAAATTGGAAGAAGGCTATGACCGTGTTAAAGCGGTAACAGCTGCTTATCAATTAACTGCCATGCCGATGTTGACGGGTACCTTGATTACGGCAGTTGGATTTTTACCGATTGGTATTGCTGAGTCCGCAGTAGGTGAATATACCTTTGCGATCTTTGCGGTGACTGCAGCAGCCTTAATCATCTCTTGGTTTGTTTCAGTGTTGTTCGTGCCTTATCTGGGTTTCTTATTGCTGAAGAAGCCACAGCATGCAACTCCTGAGGGGGCTGAGCATGAGCATTTTGATACACCTTTTTATCAAAAATTTAAAACAATAGTTGCTTGGTGTATTGATCATCATCGCAAAGCTATTTTGGCTACTGTGGCCAGCTTTGTGATTGGTGTGATTGGCATGAGCCAAGTGCAACAACAATTCTTCCCTGATTCATCTCGCCCTGAAATTTTGGTCGATATCTTTTTAACGGAGGGGGCTAGTTTTGAAGCCACTGAACAAGCAGCTAAAAAGATTGAAGCAAAAATCCTAGAGCAAAAAGGTGTTCAATCGGTAACGGTTTGGATTGGTAATGGCGCACCTCGTTTCTTCTTGCCGCTAGACATTATTTTCCCAAGATCTAATGCAGCTCAAGTCGTCATCATTGCTGATCTAAAAGAACGTGACAGGCTCAATCGTGAATTGCCAAGACTGCTAGAAGACGTTGCTCCTGAAGCAAGATTGCGGGTCAAGTTATTGCCGAACGGGCCACCTGTGACATACCCTGTTGAGTTCCGCGTTACCGGTGACGACCCTACTAAGTTGCGACAGGAAGCAGACCGTTTCTTAAGCGTGATGCGTGCCTCTGATTTGGTCTATGGCGTGACTGATAACTGGAATCAAAATCAACCAGTTGCCAAGATTGAAGTTGATGCAGCCAAAGCTCGTGAACTAGGTGTGCCACCACAAGTGATTGCACAAACTCTATCGAGCCATTTTGGCGGGGTTACGGTGGGTCAATATCGTGAGGGTGATTTACTGGCGCCGATTGTTCTTCGTTTACCAAGATCAGAGCGCGATCAGGTGAGTGATTTAAATGAAACCATGTTGGCAACCGTTAACGGTCAAGCCATTCCATTGGCGCGTATTGCAAAAGTGAAAGTGGTTTGGGAGCCTGCAACTTTGTGGCGCGAAAATCGCGAATACGCCATTACTGTTCAAGCAGATGTGAAGCCAGGCATTCAGGGTCCAACAGCAACTGATGTATTGCTCAAAGAGTTTGCGCCCCTCATTAGCCAGTTGCCACCAGGTTACAAGGTCAATATTGGTGGTTCTGTTGAAGAAAGCTCTCGCGGCCAAGATTCAATTAATGCAGGCATGCCGATCATGCTCTTTATTACTTTCACATTATTGGTAATTCAGTTAAAGAGTAGCTCTCGTGCATTCTTGGTTGTTCTCACAGCACCTTTGGGTATTTCAGGTGTTGCTTTAACTTTATTACTATTCAACAAGCCATTTGGCTTTGTCGCACTTTTGGGATTCATTGCTTTGTTAGGCATGATTATGCGCAACTCGGTTATTTTGATTGATCAGATTGAGCAGGGGCGTGCTGCAGGTCTCGCTGCCAGAGATGCGATCATCAATGCTTGTGTCACACGTTATCGCCCGATTATTTTGACTGCGGCTGCAGCGGTGTTAGCCATGATCCCATTGTCTCGAAGTGTCTTTTGGGGCCCGATGGCGATTGCCATTATGGGTGGCTTGATTGTGGCAACAGCTCTGACATTATTGTCATTGCCAGCCATGTATGCTGCCTGGTTCAAGATTGATCGAGATACCCCATAACCATCCCTGTTAAGATTTTGAACCATGCGTATTCCAATTCCTGAAGAAAAAACATTTGTTCATGAATCCATCATTCCCATTCGATGGGGTGATATGGACGCCTTTGGTCACGTTAACAATGCTGTTTACTTCAGATATATCGAACAAGCTCGCATCAACTGGTTGGATAGCCTAGGCTTATCTTTTGCTCAGCAAGATCAAGGCGTGGTGGTCGTTAATGCTTTTTGTAATTTTGTGAAGCAAATTGAATATCCAGCAGATTTGCTGGTGAAGACCTATATCGCTAATCCTACAAGGGTAGGTTTAGACACTTTCAATGTGATGTCTTTAACAAAAGACCCCGATACGATTTACGCTACTTCTGGGGCTACGATTGTTTGGGTCGACTTTAAGGCTCAAAAAGCAGCTTCTTGGCCTGCTGATCTCAAAGCCAAACTGCATATCTAAGCTTGCCTTAAGAGTCTCAAAAGCCCCAAAAAGGGCTTTTATTCAGGTTTTTTCAGTAGGGAAGCGAGCAAAGGATTCAGTTTTTTGCCATTTCCAGGGCTATTTTTAGCATTTCCCTTGGGTTTTGGGGCTGAATTCTTCATTTGGTTGGCCACAGCCAATCCTGCGTTCTTGTAAAGGTCTGTTTTCTTCATAAGGCGTTACTTTACAGCATTGATTTAAAACATTATTTTATTTTTTATGAAATCGTCAGGCAAGTGCAATAGATTTCAGTTAATTTCTCACTGTAAGTAAGCTTCAAAACTTGCCAGTTACTTAAGTCTTATATAAGATATAAGTCTTAGAGTTTTGCTTTATTTAATTGCCTATAGAGAGGAAAAGACTATGTTAAAGGCCTATCGTGACCATGTCGCAGAACGCGCGGCACTAGGTATTCCACCGCTACCACTATCTGCTCAGCAAACTGCTGAAGTGATCGAGTTGTTGAAAAACCCACCAAAAGGTGAGGAAGCAACTTTGGTTGAGTTAATTACTCACCGTGTGCCAGCTGGTGTTGACGATGCAGCAAAAGTAAAAGCCTCTTATTTGGCAGCTGTAGCTTTTGGTAAAGAAAAGACTCCATTGATCACACGTGAATCAGCAACTCAGTTGTTGGGCACGATGTTGGGTGGTTACAACATTTCTCCTCTTATTGATCTATTAGATGACGCTGCAGTAGGTGGTATCGCTGCTGAAGGTTTGAAGAAAACATTATTGATGTTTGACCAATTCCATGACGTTAAGGAAAAGGCTGAAAAAGGTAATGCAAACGCTAAAGCTGTTATGCGGAGCTGGGCTGATGGTGAGTGGTTCACAAGCCGTCCTGAAGTTCCAGAAAGCTTAACAATCACAGTATTCAAAGTAACTGGTGAGACAAATACAGATGATTTGTCACCTGCACCGGATGCTTGGAGCCGTCCTGACATTCCATTGCACGCATTAGCGATGCACAAAAATCCTCGTGAAGGCATCGAGCCACAAGAGCCAGGCAAGATTGGTCCTGTAAAACAATTGGCAGCATTGCAAGCTAAAGGTAACTTAGTAGCTTATGTTGGTGACGTTGTAGGTACAGGCTCATCACGTAAATCTGCGACTAACTCAGTATTGTGGTTCACAGGTAAAGACATTCCATACGTACCAAACAAGCGTTTTGGTGGTGTTTGTATCGGTAACAAGATTGCTCCGATTTTCTACAACACGATGGAAGATGCTGGTGCATTGCCAATCGAGCTAGATGTTTCTGCTATGGGTATGGGTGACGTTGTTGAGTTGCGTCCATACGAAGGCAAAGCATTGAAAGATGGCAAAGTAATTGCTGAATTCAAAGTGCGTTCTGAAGTGTTGTTTGACGAAGTTCGTGCTGGTGGCCGTATTCCATTGATCATTGGTCGTGGTTTGACAGCTAAAGCTCGCGAAGCTTTAGGTTTACCAGTTTCAACATTGTTCCGCTTGCCAGTTAACCCAGCCAACTCTGGTAAAGGTTTCTCATTGGCGCAGAAGATGGTTGGTCGCGCATGTGGCTTGCCTGAAGGTCAAGGCGTTCGTCCAGGCACATACTGTGAGCCTAAGATGACAACTGTTGGTTCACAAGACACAACAGGTCCAATGACTCGTGACGAATTGAAAGATTTGGCATGTTTAGGTTTCTCATCAGATATGGTGATGCAATCTTTCTGCCACACAGCCGCTTATCCAAAACCAGTTGACGTAAAAACTCACCATGAATTGCCTGATTTCATCAGCACACGCGGTGGTGTTTCATTGCGTCCAGGTGACGGCGTGATCCACTCATGGTTAAACCGTTTATTGTTGCCAGACACAGTTGGTACAGGTGGTGACTCTCATACACGTTTCCCAATTGGTATCTCTTTCCCAGCGGGTTCAGGTCTTGTAGCGTTTGCTGCTGCAACAGGCGTGATGCCTTTGGATATGCCTGAGTCTGTATTGGTTCGCTTCAAAGGCAAGATGCAGCCAGGCGTGACATTGCGTGATTTAGTGAGTGCAATTCCTTTGTACGCGATCAAGCAAGGTTTGTTGACTGTTGAGAAAAAGGGTAAGAAAAACATTTTCTCTGGCCGTATTGTTGAAATTGAAGGTTTGCCAGATCTTAAGGTTGAGCAAGCATTCGAATTGTCAGACTCTTCAGCTGAGCGTTCAGCTGCTGGCTGTACAGTTCATTTGAACAAAGAGCCAATCATTGAGTACATGAACAGCAACATCACATTGATGAAGTGGATGATTGCTAATGGTTACTCTGATGCGCGCACATTAGGTCGTCGTATCAAAGCGATGGAAGCATGGTTGGCTAAGCCTGAGTTGTTAAAAGGTGATGCTGATGCTGAGTACGCAGCTGTGATCGAGATTGATTTGGCTGATATCCATGAGCCTCTAGTAGCTTGCCCGAATGACCCAGATGACGTGAAGACATTATCTGAAGTTGCTGGTGCGAAGATTGATGAAGTATTTATCGGTTCTTGCATGACCAACATTGGTCACTTCCGTGCAGCATCTAAGTTGTTAGAAGGTAAGCGCGATATGCCTGTGAAGTTATGGGTTGCTCCTCCAACAAAGATGGATGCTAAGCAATTGACTGAAGAAGGCCATTACGGCGTTCTAGGTAGTGCTGGTGCTCGTATGGAAATGCCTGGTTGCTCACTCTGTATGGGTAACCAAGCTCAAGTTCGTGAAGGTGCTACTGTGATGTCAACATCAACACGTAACTTCCCGAACCGTCTTGGTAAGAACACATTTGTTTACCTTGGTTCTGCTGAGTTGGCTTCTATCTGTTCTAAGTTGGGTCGCATCCCAACTAAAGCAGAGTACATGGCTGACGTTGGCGTGCTAGAAGCAAGCAGTGCTGATATCTACAAATATATGAACTTTAATCAAATTAAAGATTTCAGTGATGTAGCTGATACTGTTAAAGCTTAATTTTTAACGCCATCTAAAAAGGCTTCCTTCGGGAAGCCTTTTTTTATTGAACGCGGTATCATGAATTGCTTTTAACAAGACCAAGACATCATGTTCAGTTTCTCCAATTTATCGATTCCAGTGATTCAGGCGCCTATGGCTGGTGGGGTTAATACACCTGCTTTAGTAGCTGCTGTTTCTAATGCAGGAGGTTTGGGGAGTTTTGGTTTTGCCTACACCACGCCAGAAAATATTGATGCTGATCTGAGGGCCACTCAAGACTTGATTCGCCAAGCACCTCAAAAACGTATCAATGCTAATTTCTTTGTCTTTGAAGAACCCATCATGCCAAGCCCAGAGCAGCAGCGCTTAGCCCTTGATGATTTGCAAAGCGTCGTGGGTGACTTAGGGGTTCAGAGTGCTTTACCTACATCACCTTATATTCCAAATTTGGAAGATATGCTCGAGCCTATCTGGGAGCATCAACTGGAAGTATTGACCTTTCACTTTGGTATCCCATCTCAGCAGGTGATTGAAAAAGCCCATGCTTTAAATATTTCAGTAGGTATTACAGCAACCTCTTTAGAGGAGGCTTTAAAGATTCAGTCAGCAGGGGCTGACTTCATAGTTGCGCAGGGTATTGAAGCGGGTGGTCATCGGGGTATTTTTAATCCCCATGCAATGGACCAACAGTTATCTACCGCTAATTTATTGCGTGCGTTAAATGGCCAAGTGCGTATTCCGGTGATTGCTGCTGGAGGCATCATGAATGGTCAAGATATCCATCAAATGATCAGTTTGGGAGCATCTGCCGTACAGATGGGAACTGCTTTTTTGACGGCTCTCGAATCTGGTGCCAGTTCTGCTCACCGACGTTTTGTAATGGAGCATCACCATTTGGGGACTCATTTCACAAAAGCATTTTCAGGCCGCTCTGCACAAGGTATACATAATGAGTTTATGAAAGTTATGGAAGGTAAAACATATTTACCGTTCCCTGTGCAAAACACCATGACTGCACCGATGCGCAAATGGGCTCTTGAAAAAGATGAGGGGCATTATCAAAGTTTGTGGGCAGGAAGATCGTATGCCAAAGCTAGGGCTTTGAGTACACATGATTTGATGATGGTTTTGCATCATGAATATCTTGCAGCAAAGGTGATGCCATGAGTTACTTAGAAGCAAAGCAGTTATTGGAGCATTGGTTGGCTGGGCAGGCAGAATCTAAAGCGCTCATTACGGGATTCAGAGAGTTAGCAGCAGGCAATCAATTACCTGAAAAATATCTGATGGCGCTGGAGTCTGTTATTTCCAGAATTGAATCTTCTTCTTTGTTTACCGAGGAGAGCTGCTCATTCAGTAAAAAAGACTTGGCTAATGCCCTAGAGTTTTGGTTAGAAAAAGCACACCAATATCACCTTAAAGAATCATCCTAAAATCTTCCGCCTATATTTATTGCGGAGAAATTTTCGTATAGATTTGCCTTCTTGCTTGATTCAGTTTGGTCCAGTGCAACATTGAAAAAACAAACATGGGTAATAGGGCAATAAAGAACAAGCCTGGTATGAATGAGGCTGCCCAGCAGCAACCCATGCCAATGCCATAGCTATAACCTGTATCAATTGATTTCTCAATTTGATGATGCAGCAGCATTTGCTCAAATCCTTCGCGAATAGCTTTGAGCAAAAAGAAAAACCAAATCACATTAAAAATAGGAATCAAGAGCAGCCATGCCATGCGTGGCGATTGTGATCGATAAGCTGGATCAATAGCGGCTAGTGTTTTACTGATGGCATTGATGTAAAAACTAAATGTGATCACAGGAATAATGACTAAAAAGGCCAGCATCAAAATAATTGCTCCTTTATTCTATTTTTAGATGAAAATATCATACATCTTTACTTGAGAAAATATTACAACATGTCGATCCTTCTTTCAGCTGAAGACACTCAATTAGTCTTGGTAGACTACCAGGACAAGTTAATGCCAGCCATTCATCAAGGTGATCAGGTTTTGGCGAATGCTTTACGTTTGGCAAAAATAGCAAAGTTGTTGAATTTGCCTGTTTTTGGTACTGAACAGTACCCTGAGAAGTTGGGTTCCAATCATGCAGAACTCAAGACATACTGCCAAAAAACCTTATCGAAAATGCACTTTGGTGCCTGTGATGATGGCTTGATTGAAATACTCAGAGCACCTCCAAAACCAATGGGTAATGCACGCAGCTTGCCAAAACACATTCAGCGCAAACAAGAAGGTCAAGAAGAGCGCAATACCATCTTGATTGCTGGCTGTGAGGCTCATGTTTGCTTATTGCAAACAGCACTTGGTTTACTTGAAGAAGAGTTTGATGTTTGGGTTGTGACAGATGCTTGTAGTTCTCGCACCGAGTTAAATCGTGATGCAGCGTTTGATCGTTTAGCTGGTAATGGTGCTGAACTTGTTACAACAGAAATGGTTGTGTTTGAGTTGTTGAGAACTTGTGAGCACCCTGATTTCAAGGCGGCATTAGAACTCATTAAATAAATCACGACAGCAATAAAACAAAAAGGCTGGAATTGAAAAATTCCAGCCTTTTTTATTCATCAGTGATGTCTATTGTTTAGGATCTTCGTTAATTTTCTTTAAAACCGTTTTTACAGCGATATAACTGGCAATGATCATGAATAGAATCACAGCTAGGCTCAGTTGACCGGCAAAAGATCCAAAAAGTTCGTTCAGCATATTTCCTCCTATGAATGAACCCACTTTAGAGGAGGTCTATGCAGCTCGCTTTGATATATCTCAATAAAATAACAAAAACCCCAGATTAACTGGGGTTTTTAGAAGATCACAAGGCGTCGACGCTTTTACCCAGTTGCACCAAATCATCAGGATATAACCAGCGCCATTCGCCTTCAGGCAAGTCACTGGGCATCGTATATGCGCCAATTGTGGTGCGGTGCAATGAAGCAACATGATTGCCCACTGCTGCCATCATGCGTTTAACCTGATGGTAGCGACCTTCAACAATTGTCATGGCTAATAGCTTTTCGTCTTTTTGGACGCAAGCAGTGGCAAAACATGGCTTGGGATCATCATCTAAGACAACGCCACCCAATAAGTGATCAATCTGTTTCTGAGTGATTGGGTCAGGCGTTGTGATTTCATAGATCTTGCCAATATTCTTCTTGGGGGTGGTCATCTTATGGATAAATTGACCATCATCAGACATCAGGATGAGTCCGGTTGTGTCGAAATCAAGACGGCCCACGCACTGAATGCCTCGTTCAACCAAAGGTTGGGGAAGTAGGCCGTAAATACTGGGGTGATGGCTGGTTTTATGAGAGCACTCATAGCCTGTAGGCTTATTAAAGGCTATATAAGCCTTTTCGTGGAACTCCCAATCCTCACCATCTACCTGGAGTTGGAGGTTTTCTGTTGAAATTTTCTCTTCTGGATCTTCAGCTAAAACGCCATTGACTTTAACAAGGTCTGCATAGACCAAGTCACTGCAATATCGTCGTGTGCCAAAGCCTTGGCTAAACAGTATTTTTTCTAAAGTTAAAGGTTTTGCCATGCTGCTTCAGGTATACATATAATGGTTAAAAATAAGACCAACTGAGGATACTACAGGCTGCAGGCTAAATTGCTAAAAGTCTGGACTGTCTTTAGTTATAAAAGGAGATAAAAATGCCTGTTATTACGAATATTGAAGATTTGCGCGTATTACATAAAAAACGTACGCCCAAAATGTTCTATGACTATGCTGATTCTGGCTCTTGGACAGAAACAACTTACCGATCCAATGAGCGCGATTTTCAGACGATCAAATTGCGTCAAAAAGTAGCGGTGAATATGGAAAACCGCACCACCAAGACAAAAATGGTGGGGCAAGAAGTTTTTATGCCAGTTGCTTTAGCGCCAACAGGTTTGACAGGTATGCAGCACGCTGACGGAGAAATCTTGGCGGCTAAAGCAGCAGAAAAATTTGGTGTGCCATTTTGCTTATCAACAATGAGTATTTGTTCGATTGAGGATGTAGCGGAGAACACCACTAAACCATTTTGGTTCCAGCTGTATGTGATGAAAGACCGTGGCTTTGTGGAGCGCTTGATTCAGCGCGCTAAAGCCGCGAATTGTTCAGCTTTGGTATTAACTCTGGATTTGCAAATTTTAGGACAACGCCATAAGGATCTGAAAAACGGTCTGACAGCGCCACCTAAGCTGACTATTCCTAACATCATCAACATGATGACCAAGCCGCGCTGGTGCATGGGCATGATGGGAACTCATCGCCGCACTTTTAGAAATATCGTCGGGCATGCCTCTGGCGTGGGCGATATGTCATCTTTGTCATCTTGGACAGCAGAACAGTTTGATCCTGCTCTAAGTTGGGATGATGTGGAATGGATTAAGAAATTATGGGGCGGCAAGCTCATCATTAAAGGCATCATGGATGAAGGGGATGCCAAGTTAGCGGTTAACTCTGGTGCTGATGCATTGATTGTTTCCAACCATGGTGGTCGTCAGTTGGACGGGGCTGTATCAAGCATCCATGCATTACCAGGTATTGTGAATGCGGTTGGCCGTGACATCGAAGTATGGATGGATGGCGGTATCCGTTCTGGTCAAGATGTGTTGAAGGCTTGGGCTCTGGGAGCTAGAGGAACCATGATTGGTCGTCCATTCTTGCATGGTCTAGGTGCCATGGGTGAGGCGGGCGTTACTAAATGCTTAGAGATCATTCATAAAGAATTAGATATCACGATGGCATTTACAGGTCATCGTGATATTCAAAATGTGACTAAAGACATTTTGTATCCAGGCACCTTTTAAGGAATTCATGAAACGCTTTCCGAATGGATATAAAGCCTTAGTCATCGGCGCAAGCGGCTCAATAGGGGCTGCTTTTGTTCGTGATCTGCAAGGGGATGATCGCTGTGAAAAAGTGACATCACTGTCGCGCAGTGAAGTGAATGAATATCAATTAACGATTGATTTAAAAGATGAAGTCTCAGTTCAGTTTGCAGCGCATACCCTGCAATTGGATGGTCCTTTTGATTTGATCTTGGTGGCGACAGGTGTTTTGCATGGTAATGACTTCATGCCAGAGAAACGTCTAGCAGATATTGATATCAAAGCCATGCAAGAGACTTTTAGTATTAATACGCTTGGACCAGCTTTATTACTTAAATACTTTTTGCCATTGCTATCTAATGCTGGTGTTATGGGTTTAATTTCAGCAAAGGTTGGCAGTATTGGTGATAACCGTTTAGGTGGTTGGTATACCTACCGCGCATCTAAAGCCGCTTTGAATATGTTGATTAAAACAGCCGCCATTGAATTGAAGCGCCAAAAACCAGAAGCCATGGTTGTGGCCATTCATCCGGGAACGGTTATTTCAGAGCTATCAAAACCATTTGCTGGGGGCTCTGGCTCAAAAGCGAGAGATGCAGCGATAGCCAGCCAGGAGATTCTACAAGTTCTAGATAGTTTGAATGCTGAACAATCAGGCGGCTTCTTTGCTTATGATGGTCAAGAGTTACCTTGGTAACTCTTATTAATTATTTAATTTCTGTTAACGTTGCTATTACCTTTAAAAGAACAGTTGAACTTTAAATCATGATGAATCCAAGCACCTTAAGCGATAGTATCCAATTAGCTGTTGCCCCCGTTTTTCTTTTAACCGCTGTGGCTGGCATGATTGGTGCATTAACTCAGCGTCTAGCACGTGTGATTGATCGCGCTAGAGTGATTCATAAAGAAATGATGGATGCATCATTGAAGCCATCTATTAAAGAGGCTTATCAAGTTGAGCTTAAAAACATTGCGACCCGAGGCCGTTTTATTAACGTCTCAATGATTTTCTTGGTCTTGTGCGCCATCATGATTGGCTTAACTATTTTGGAGCTATTTTTTGCAGAAACATCCAGCGGAAAGTTATTGATCTCTAACTTTGTGCTTTACACATTCGTGGCAGGTATTGGCTCATTCATTTTTGCACTTATTTCATTATTGTTTGAGGTTCTAATCGCTTCATATTCCATTCGATGGAAGCCACACGACTAAGCAATTAGTAAGCGCTATATAAAAATAAAAAGGATATCCGCATGACGATCTATCAATACAAAGATAAAGTTCCACAAATTCATGATTCAGCTTTTGTTGCAAAAGAAGCAACCATTATTGGTGATGTGATCATTGGTGAAGATGTCAGTGTGTGGCCTGGTGTGGTTATCCGTGGTGATAATGAGCCGATTACTTTAGGTCGTGGCAGCAATGTGCAAGAGGGGACTGTAATGCACACAGACATGGGTTGCCCATTAACTTTGGCCGATAACGTGACGGTTGGTCATCAAGCAATGTTGCATGGTTGTACCGTGGGTGAGGGATCTTTGATCGGTATTCAGGCAGTTGTTTTAAACCGTGCTGTGATTGGTAAAAACTGTTTGGTGGGAGCGGGCTCAGTTGTCACTGAAGGCAAAGTATTCCCAGATAACTCCTTAATCCTAGGATCTCCTGCGAAGGTGGTTCGTGAGCTAACGCCAGAAGCTATCGCTGGTCTTAAAGCCAGTGCTGCTAGTTACATCGCTAAGAAAAATCTCTTTAAACAGCACTTAGTTGAACTTCCACAAAAAGATTAATCGAATCCCATGATTCCAGGTTTAGTTCAAATACTACTTTGGCAGGGCGTGGGAGAGTTAATCTCTCATTTCTTCTTGCCAGTTTTACCTGGACCAGTTTTGGGACTTATTTTCCTTTTGATCTTTTTGATGATTAAAGGACAAGTCAATCAATCTTTAGCTTTAGTGTCAGATGCATTTAGTCAGCATTTAGGTGTTTTGTTTGTGCCTGCCGCGGTTGGTGTGATTCTGTTCTTGCCGCAATTAAAAGCCCATGCGCTGGCTGTTATTTCAGCATTACTCATCAGTGTTGTCTTAACCATTGTGACTACTGCTTTGGTGCTGAGATTCTTAGCAAAGAAGGGTGCTGATGAATCCTAGCTCACTTCACATTGCTGAAATCTGGGTGTACCTTTCAGGTAGCCCCTTATTTGCTCTCATCTTGACCTTGACTGCTTACCAGGTCGGAAGCTATCTCTATCAAAAAACGGATAAATACCCGCTAGCTAACCCAGTTGCGATTGCAGTTATTTTGGTGGCGATCGCTTTATATCTAGTAGACATGCCTTATCAAAAATATTTTGAAGGCGCTCAGTTTGTTCACTTCTTATTGGGTACAGCTACGGTCTCTTTAGCAGTACCTATCTATAGAGGTATTGCTGTTTTAAAAACCAGATTGATTCCACTCATGATTGCATTACTGTGCGGTGGTATTGTCTCGATCGTCAGTGCTGTGGTTGTTGCGACATTCATGGGAGCTGATAGCGCCATCATTGGAGCCTTCTATCCTAAATCTGTCACTGCACCGATTGCGATGGGTGTGGCAGAGCGTTTAGGAGTTTCTCCAACACTAACAGCTGTGTTTGCTGTAGTTACTGGCATTCTTGGTGCTGTGCTAGGTAGTAGCATTCTTAATCTATTGGGTATGAAAGCTTGGTGGCAGCGTGGTTTTGCAATGGGTGTTGCCGCTCATGGCATTGGTACATCAAGAGCTTTTGCAGTTCACCCTGAAGCTGGAACATACGCTAGTTTAGCGATGGGTTTGCATGGCATCTTAGGGGCCTTGCTTATTCCGCTACTTAAAAGTTATTTGTGATGTCGGCTGCTGACGAGAGCTCATTCAACTTGCCTAGTTGGTTGAAGCTAGAAGATCGGGCTACTCTTACTTATATTTTGGCTTTACATTGCCAGCCAGGTGCCAAGAAAACTGAAGTGCAGGGCGAGCATGATGGTCGTCTCAAAATTCGTTTGGCTGCACCTCCGGTTGAAGGTAAGGCCAATGATGCTTTGATTGCATGGTTATCTAAAATCTTAAAGATCAATCGATCTCATATTGAGCTCTTGGCGGGAGATCTCAGTCGCCTCAAGCGAGTCAAAGTCTCTGGTGTTACAACCCTACAAATCCTAGAAGCATTACAAGTTCAGTCGTAACAGGGCATTAACCCTTTTCCTCGCCTTGGTAATTACTTATAAAATATATAAGTAATATAATTTTCCTTCAACAAGAAAGGAAAAAATGGACTACAGAAGCACTATGCAATTTATAACAATGGGGGTCATCTTAATTTTTGGTCTATGTATTTACTTTATGGCTGAGTATGGGAAGAGAACTCGCCCTAAGGATAATTTAAAGGATCAAAAAGATCTGTGATCCTTTAAGAAATATAGATTCTTAACTGGAGGCTGGCTAGCTCGCGCTATTACTTCTTAAATCCGGTCTTGGCTTTAGAAGCTGGGCGAGCAAAGCCTGTTCCTGGTTTTGTCGCACTTTGATGAGATGTGCGGCTTGTTCTGCCCGCAGCACTAACTTTGCTTGATCCACTAGAGGGTTTTGTTCCTGCGCGTGGAGGTAAGCCTGTATGTTGCGTCAGAATTTTTCCTCTTGCAGGTTTTTGCGGCACAGAAAAATCGCGTGGATTATGCGCTACAGCTGCTTGAGTCGGTTTACCAAAAGACGAGTTCTTGCGACGGGGACTTTGATAAGTGCCATCGGTACTCGGCTGATAATTAGGGATGAGGTGATGCTTACCATTACCAATCAAATCAGAGCGACCCATTTTCTTGAGTGCTTCGCGCAGTAATGGCCAATTGTTAGCATCGTGGTAGCGTAAAAATGCCTTATGCAAGCGGCGTCGTTTCTCACCGCGAACAATATCCACGGTCTCACTCTCGCGCGTTACCTTGCGTAATGGATTCTTATTGGTGTGATACATCGCTGTGGCAGTTGCCATAGGCGATGGATAGAATGTTTGAACTTGGTCAGCTCTAAAACTATTCTTCTTCAGCCAAATTGCTAAATTCATCATGTCTTCATCGCTGGTGCCTGGATGTGCAGCAATGAAATACGGAATTAAATACTGTTCTTTGCCAGCTTCTTTGGAATACTTATCAAAGAGCTCTTTGAATTTATCGTAGGCACCCATGCCTGGCTTCATCATCTTTGATAAAGGGCCTTGCTCGGTATGCTCAGGGGCAATCTTCAAATAACCACCAACGTGGTGGGTCACCAATTCTTTAATGTACGCAGGTGCTTTGACTGCTAAGTCATAACGAAGGCCTGAACCAATCAAAATCTTCTTAATACCAGGTAAGGCACGCGCACGACGGTACAACTGAATCAATGGTGTGTGATCAGTGTTGAGGTTAGGGCAGATATCTGGGTAAACGCAAGATGGTTTACGGCAATGCGCTTCAATCTCTTTTGATTTGCAGGCAATGCGATACATGTTCGCTGTTGGGCCACCCAAATCAGAAATGATGCCGGTAAAGCCAGGAACCTTGTCGCGGATATCCTCAATCTCTTTAATGATTGAATTAGATGAACGGTTTTGAATAATTCGGCCTTCGTGTTCTGTAATTGAACAGAAGGTGCAACCACCAAAACAACCACGCATGATGTTCACAGAAAAACGAATCATGTCCCATGCTGGAATCTTTGCATCACCATAAGATGGGTGAGGGGCTCTTGCATAAGGTAAATCAAATACAGAGTCCATCTCTTCAGTGGTGAGTGGAACTGCTGGTGGATTTAGCCAAACATCTCTTACTGAGGCGCCTTCACCATGCTGCTGAACCAAAGCGCGCGCATTACCTGGGTTGGTTTCTAGATGAAGTACGCGATTGGCATGGGCGTATAAAACAGGGTCACGTTTCACAGCTTCGTAGCTTGGTAAACGAATCACTGTTGTATCGCGTTCTAATCTTTTCTTGGCGCTTGGCACAAGCGTAATAGCTTGTACCTTGTTTGATGGTTCCTCTAGAGTTCCATCAGTTTTTTTACAGCTAGTGCCTTGTTCTTTAGCTTGTTCATCAGGTGTTAGATAAGGATTGATTGGTGCATCGATCACGCCTGGAATATCTACTGTGCTTGAGTCAATCTCAGTGAAAGTGGGTGCTGGGTGACGTCTTACAAATGCTGTGGCGCGAATGTCATTGATGTCGCCAATCGCTTCACCCTTAGCAAGGCGATGAGCGATTTCTACAACGGCGCGTTCAGCATTACCGTAAAGCAAAATATCTGCTTTGGCATCAATCAAAATTGAACGACGAACTTTATCTTGCCAATAGTCATAGTGAGCAATGCGTCTCAAGGAAGCTTCGATACCACCCATCACAATGGGAGCTTCTGGATAAGCTTCTCGACAGCGTTGGGCATAAACCAATGAACAACGATCAGGACGCTTGCCACCAATGCCGCCCGGTGTATAAGCATCATCACTTCGAACTTTGCGTTCAGCGGTATAACGATTGATCATCGAATCCATATTGCCGGCAGCAACACCAAAGAATAAATTTGGTTTACCTAGAACCTTAAATGGATCCGCTGATTGCCAATCTGGCTGAGCGATGATGCCCACTCGAAATCCCTGAGCTTCGAGTAAGCGACCAATGATCGCCATACCAAAACTTGGGTGATCGACATAAGCATCACCTGTAACAATAATGATGTCGCAACTATCCCAACCAAGCTTATCCATCTCCTCTTTGCTCATTGGCAAGAAAGGGGCTGTGCCATAGCATTCTGCCCAATATTTAGGGTAGGAATCTAGTCTAGGAGAGCTCGGAATTAGCGAGGGATTGAAAGGTGCGTTCACGGACGCTATTTTAGGTGGTTTAGCCACTTTCTGCTCGTTTACACTAGTGGCTCATATTTCCCCCAGTTTTTAGAGGCTCATTTGCTTTCAAGACAATTTCTACTGATTTCATTGCTTCTAGCAGGCTTGGGATCTATCTTGTTCTCCGCCAAAGCGATTGTGGTCAAACTCTCCTACCAATATGGGGTTGATTCAGCGACGGTTTTAGCCCTCAGAATGATCTCTTCCTTACCTTTTTTCTGGATTGCGGTTTACTGGCATAGTCGCCAGCAGTCTCTTCAAAAGTTGAGTCGTAAAGACCTGGTGACGCTGATTTTCTTGGGATTTGTCGGTTACTACCTATCTAGTTATCTTGATTTCTTGGGTTTGCAATACATCAGTGTTGGTTTAGAGCGGATCATTCTTTATTTGAATCCCACCATTGTTTTATTAATTGCCCTTATTTTCTTGAAGAAGAAAATCATGGCCAAACAGTGGATTGCAATGGCCTTGGCCTATGCCGGTGTGATTTTGGTCTTCTCGCATGACATCCGATGGGATGGCTCGCATGTGCTGTGGGGTGGCACTTTGGTCTTCCTGAGTGCCATTGCTTATGCCGTGTATTTAATCTTTGCAGGTGAGATCGTTAAACGTGTCGGTAGCATTCGTTTAGTCGCTTATGCCAGTGGCTCATCTACCGTTTTTAGTGTCATTCAAGCGCTGATCCTAAATCCCGATGCTTTACTCAGTCAGCCAATTCAGGTCTATCAATTGAGTCTATTCAATGGTGCTTTCTGTACCTTTGTGCCCATGCTTCTAGTCATGATTTCAGTGAACAGGGTGGGACCAGGTTTAACAGCTCAGGCTGGCATGGTTGGACCGATTGCCACTGTTTTCTTGGGATGGTATTTCTTGGGTGAATCGATGACGATGATTCAACTCGTGGGGATGGGTGTGGTTTTGACTGGTGTTGCGATCTTGGCAACGTCTAAACCTGGCAATCAACAGCCTCGACCAGAATTGGCTGAGGCTGAGTAGGTCCTTCAATCAATTAGATCTTCATCTTATTGGCTTTGTTGACGCCAACAATCTTAATCAGTGCTTGTTTCATGGCATCTACTTCTTCTTCTGAAAAAGTGCCCATGATTTTTCCAAGATAAGCGATATGACGACGAATGCCACCATGGCTTCGTACGTTCGCAGTTTCTTTCAAGCTCTCGAGTAAACGCTCAGGAATCGGCATTTGCTTCCATTTATCGGGTGTCAACCTGCTCATTTCTTCAGCTAAGTTATGACGAGCCTCTAAACGGCGCTTAATTTCCGATTTACTCGGTTTTTCGTAGACTTGATCTTCTTCTTGGTGGTTTGATTGCTTCATAATGCTATTTTCGCAGACTCTTGCACATTCAACAGAAAAGTAGAAGTTTCCATGGCTACCAAAGCAACCATTTTTAAAGTTAATCTCTCGGTGGCGGATATTGATCACTCATACTACGCTGACCATAGCCTCACGCTGGCTAGGCATCCAAGCGAGACAGATGAGCGCATGATGATGCGATTATTAGCACTTTCTTTTAATGCCCATCTCTTAAATGATCTTTGTAATGGTGATGGTCAGTTGGTCTTTGGCGCTGGTTTATCAGATCCTGATGAGCCAGATGTTTGGCTCAAGGATTTCACAGGCCAAACAAGATTGTGGGTTGAAGTAGGTCAGCCAGAAGAAAAGCCATTGAGTCGCGCATGTTCAAAATCTGACAAAGTTGTTGTTTATGCCTATCACCATGCTGCTGAAGTGTGGTGGAAGGGTATTGAAACTAAATTAAGCAGAATGGATAAGTTATCTGTCTACCGTGTGCCATCAGATATTTCTCAAGAGTTGGCTTCTTGGGCCGAGCGTTCAATGCAAATTCAGGCAACCATTCAAGATGGTCATCTGATGCTCAGTCATAGCAAAGGCAGTATTGAAGTGGTGTGTGAGCGCTGGAAGTAATCTTTGATTAATAGTGTGGCGGAATTTCATCACGGGGATGATTGCCATCAGAGGGCATATTGCTAGCCATCTGAAGTTTTAATGCTTTTACTTCTTTGAGCAACATATCGATTTGCTGCTGCTGTTTATAGACAGTCTGATTTAATTCCTCAACCAAGTCTTCTGTGAAGCTCAATTTAACTTCTATATTCGTAATGCTTTCTTCGATTGGCATGTCAGCCTCTTTCATAGATCAATGCTTAAGGATAACGGAAGTTGCGCGGGAGCATGCTAGCATCGCACCTTTGCTGTATTCAATATAAATAACATCCCCAATGATTCATCTTAGTCTTCGCACTGTTTTTTATTTAATTCTGCCGACCATCTTATGGGCCGGTAATGCGGTGGTTGGGCGTTTAGCGGTCGGCGAGGTGTCACCACTTTTATTGAATACAGTTCGTTGGGCGCTGGCTGCTGTCATTCTTTTGCCTTTGGGTTGGAAAGTCTTCCGACCCTCGAGTTCTCTTTGGCAACACCGACTTCGATTCCTTCTTTTAGGATTTTTAGGGATGGGGTCTTATAACGCGCTTCTATATCTAGCTCTACAAACATCTACCCCCATCAATCTGACTTTGATAGGTGCAAGCATGCCTATTTGGATGTTGATTGTGGGTGGAATGTTCTATGCGCAAACACCTCAAAAGAGGCAGCTACTGGGTGCTGTGATTTCCTTATTGGGCGTTGTCTTGGTTTTATCGCGTGGTGATTTATCGATTTTGTTGAGCTTAGAATTATTTCTGGGCGACTTGCTGATGGTGTTGGCTACTATCTTCTGGGCCTTCTATAGTTGGATGATCAGTCGCACCGGAGATAGTGATGAGCGAGATTGGCCTTGGGCAGAATTCTTATTGGCTCAAGTGGTCACTGGACTATTTTGGTCTGCCATATTTACTACGGGTGAGATAGCAACTGGTGTGCTTCATTTTGAAGTGAGCCCTTGGACAATTTTGATTCTGTTATATATCGCAATTGGCCCATCTTTAATTGCATATCGTTGCTGGGGTTTAGGCGTCAGTGCTGTAGGGCCTGCTATTGCTTCCTTCTTTGCAAACCTGATTCCTTTGTTCACCGCATTGATGTCGGCAGCACTTTTGGGTGAGCCTCCACAGTTATTTCATGCCTTAGCTTTTATTTTGATTGTTGCTGGCATTTTTGTTTCTTCAAAGCTCTCTTTTAAGGCAGCATCTTAAAAGAGAGTATCCCCTTAGGGAATCAATACAAAGCGACCATCTTCCATTTCGGCTTGTGGTCTGACCCAATAGTCATGGGTTTGATGAGATAAATAAACATAAGCCGGTTCAAGTGTGGCTTCAATGATGGCGATCCCCATTACCTGATAAAAACCACCCGTTTTCCGATGCTGTAATTTGCTGCCAATTGGAAAGAGGCTGGGGCTCGTTGGTTTTAAATTCATGGTGAGAGATTCTTTCTTTTTGATTTCCAGAATGAAAACTGAGTATAAAAAACAAATAGCAAGCCCCAAACCACGATTGATGCATAAGCGGGTAGCCATCCAGCATGCCCCCATGCGCGGCTGATATCTAAAACAGCGCCAAAGATAGCAGGGCCCAATAGGCCGCCTCCAAAACCTAATAAAGAATGAAGACCCATGGCTGCACCTTTAATGTCTTGAGGTACGCTGATCACCAGTCCCGCTGTTAGAGTTGCTGAGTCTGCCATGATGAAGACAGAATGAACTAGAGCCACTGCTAGGATAATGCTCCAGTGCAAGTGAACTGATGCTCCTAAACAAACGCCACTGATAGCACTGCCAATCATCACCCAATAGACCCAGCGATGCCGACCTATTCGCAAAGCCATTTCATTACCCAAGATGGATGCTGGTACACCGATTAAATTAATCAATGTAGCAATTAAGGTGGCTGTCATCGGAAAGGTATTACCTGGAGTAGCGCTAGTGGCGCAATAGGTAAAAAATGCCACCAACCAACTGCGTGATGCAAACAACTCCAGCGAGTGAGCGGAGTAACCCAGCATATAGCCCATCGCTTCTTTGACCTCTAAAACTTTTTTCCAACGTTCGATTGGAAAAGCATCCTTGAGTTCAAAATGGATTTGAAAAAATGATTTTTCTTCGGGTGGTCGCTTAGTCCCCATCCAAGCCAAGATGCCAGCTAAAGCTGGGCCTGTAGCAGTCATTAAAAATGCTTCGCGCCAACCAAAATGCTGAATGAATAAACCAGAAACAAAATAGGAGGAGGCTGCACCTATACCAAAGAAGGCCGTATAAAAGGAAATATGGCGCGTGACTTCTCCCATCTTCACGCGATCAGAAATGATCTTCAGTCCGGGCATGTAAGTTGCAGAAACACCTGCGCCATGGAGCATCAAATAGATCCAGGCATCGTGCAATCCTGTAGAGCAGTAGCCCATACCAAATAGACCAATGCTGGCTAAAAGCCCGCCACTCAAATAAACCTGGCGTGTATCAATTTTGTCAGTCAGGGTTGTCGCTATGGGAACAATTAAAAGATAGCCAATAAAAAAACTGCTGGCTAAAAACCCCGATTCAAAATTACTCAGCTGCCATTCTGTTTGAATTAATGTCAGTGATGCTGCATAACAAGCAAATCCTAAGATCGATAGGACTTGGGTCAAGAGCATTAATGGGGTTGTCAAAATAGAATATTTTTCTTAATTGAATGTAAACAAATCATATTACTTTTGTTATTCATCTGCACAGCAATTGAAGGATAATAGGGTTTGGAGATTGATATGTCATCAGAGTTACGAGCCCAAGCCCTACATTGTTTAAGCATCACTGATCCTGAATTGAAAATTCAGGCAGTGGCGCAATTGCGTGAGGAATATTTGGCTGGAACGATTTCGCTTGATGTACATGCAATGATTAACTCCGAAAATATCAGCATTCCAGGCCGTCCAGATCGACCAGTCTTGGTTAACCCTGGATTGGTTAAGCGTCGTTCCATGGTTAGTGTTGAGGGGCGAGCAGTTCTAATACATGCCTTAACGCATATTGAGTTCAATGCCATCAATTTGGCTCTCGATGCTATTTGGCGTTTTGCTGATATGCCAGAAGCTTATTACGAGGATTGGTTACGTGTGGCGGCAGAAGAGGCTTATCACTTCAATCTTCTTAATACACATCTTAAAACCCAAGGCTTCCAGTACGGTGATTTTCCAGCGCACAACAGCCTCTGGGAAATGGTCAGCAAAACAACCGATTCAATTTTGGCAAGAATGGCATTGGTGCCAAGAACTATGGAATCTAGAGGTTTAGATGCCTTGCCGCCGATACAAGAAAAACTTCACCAAGCTCATGACCAAGAAGCAGTGCGCCTCTTACAAATTATCTTGAATGATGAAGTGGGGCATGTAGAGATTGGTAACCGCTGGTTTAACTACCATTGCCAACAACAGGGTTTGGATCCTATTGCGGCTTATGCGGATTTGGTTGAAAAGTATGAAGCGCCTAAGTTGCGCGGACCTTTTAACTATGCTGCCAGAAAAGCGGCTGGTTTTACAGACGCTGAACTAGCAGCTTTAGATATTCATCAATAATGCCGGCCTTCAGTGTGGCTTAAATACTACTAATCAAGCCACCATCAACACGCATGACCGTTCCGGTAATGTAAGAAGCCTGTTGGCTTGCTAAGAATGCAGCGGTATCGCCATATTCTGATGGCTGACCAACACGACCCATTGGGATAGTTTTTAAGCTCTCAACACTCACTTCATCAACTGATCTATTTTCCCTTTTTGCTTTAGCTTCATCCAATGCTCGAATACGATCCGTTGCAATGCGACCTGGAACAATAATGTTGGCAGTAATGCCATGAGGTGCTAATTCTCTGGCCAATGTTTTGGACCAGGCGTGCAATGAAGCTCTTAAAGTATTAGAGATAGCTAAATTAGGGATAGGGGAGATGGCGCCTGATGAAGTGCTCGTAATAATGCGACCCCATTGTTTTTCTTTCATGCCAGCAAGAGCGCGATCAGTAATGCTGATCACTGATAAAACCATCTCTTGAAACTTTTCTAACCATAAGCTACTGGCTTGTCCTGCCGCAACAGTTGCCGGTGGCCCGCCAGTGTTGTTCACTAGAATATCCACTGTGCCCCAAGTCTTTTCAATCAAGGCGAAATTCGTCTCAATTTGAGATGTATTGGCTAAATCCCAAGTCAATGGCAAGCATTCACCACCAATATGTTTGATCTGTTGTGCAGTTGCCTCTAGCTTTTCAGCTGTGCGGCCTGCAAGAACAACGCGAGCACCTTCTTTTGCAAGACTGATGGCCATAGCTTGGCCTAAGCCGCTACCGGCGCCAAATACCAGAGCCGTTTTATTTTTGATTCCTAGATCCATCTGCGTAACCTTTTGAAAGCGATTTCCACATTATGCCGATTTCGGGGCGAGCTTGAAGGTTGGCCGCCTACATTCTAAAAAAGGTAAAAAGACGAAAAAGATAGGAATCTAAGCAGATTCAAGGAGAAGTGTACGGATGATGTACAGAAATATTCTTTGGAATATTGTTGGTGCCCCAGGAGAGACTCGAACTCTCACGCCTCTCGGCACCGGCTTCTAAGACCGGCGTGTCTACCATTCCACCACCAGGGCATATTTGATGTGGTTAGCTACATTCAGCTAAGACCGAAATTCTACCCTAATTTATCCACATAATCAAAGTCTTGGCATAACTCTTATTGGCAGGCCTTCAATTCTTATTAGCCCTAGAGCTAATGTCATGATCTGCAATATATTTTTATTATTAGATATCAATAACTATTTGTTAAATCTAAATTTTTTATTTAGAAAATAAATGAAATGCCATCAAAAGTGAGCATCAATTTGCAAAACTTGGACATATCTATGAAACAACGGCATTTAAAAAATTCACGACAAGCGCTCCTGATTGGATTAAGTTTTTTATCTCCTCATGCTTTTGCATCAGGTTTTGTTGATGGTCTAGCTGAAGTCATTTCCTGGCTAGCATTAATTTTGATACCAATCATTTTTGCTATTGTTTACTGGCAGATTCATTATTTGCCCAGCAAGATTGCTGAAAAGCGTCAGCACCCTCAACAAGAAGCAATCCATGCCATGTGCATGGTGTCTCGTTTCTCAGGCGGTTTATTTTGGCCAATTGCTTTTGTATGGGCTCATCTAAGACCCACAATGACACCTTTAACTAAGGATCAAATCAACTCTATTGCCCAATCGCACAATAAAGCGGAATCAAAAGATACTAAGGATGGCTCATGCTAGAAATCATCTTAATTCTCTACGGGCTGGTGGTTTGGTGGGTGTTTTTTAAACGTAAGCTATACCCATGGAATAAGCGTTCCAAAATAATTGTTTTTGCTATTCCTGTAGTTTTTATCATCCTGATTATTCTGCTCATGAACATCTTTGCGCCTAGCAGCTCTGATGTTCGAGTAACTCGCCATGAAGTACCCATCATTCCTCAGGTCAAAGGCCGCGTGATTGAGGTTGCCGTGACTGATAATCAGCGAGTTAAAAAAGGTGATGTCCTTTTTAAAATTGATCCTGAAACATATCAAGCCTCTGTTAATGCACTCAACGCCAAGCTCAAGCTGGCCAAAAAACGTGTCCAAGAAAATCAAGCTTTGGTTAAAACGGGTTAAGGCAATCGCTTTGATCTAGAAAAAGCAGAAGCTGATTATGATGAGTTAAAAGAAAAGGCAGACAACACCTATTGGGAGCTTGAACAAACAGTTGTTCGTGCTCCTAATGACGGTACTGTTATCAATGCTCAGCTGCGTCCAGGCACATTCTTAGTGCCAACGCCTTTAAGGGCAGCTATGAGTTTCATTGAAGATGATCCTCAGGTTTTCATGTTATTTCATCAAAACGAGCTTCATCAGATTAAACCTGGCCATGAAGCTGAGTTTTATGTCCCAACCAATCCTGGGCACATATACAAAGCAAAAGTAGAGACCATTGTTTGGGCGCAACGCCAAGGGCAAGTGAATGCCAGTGGTGATCTGCCTCAAACTGGTGTTCGTCCTGCTATCCCAAATCGATTTCCAGTGAAATTAATTTTGGAAGAGGGTGATCATTCAGAATTGATTGCTGCCGGGGCGGTTGGCCAGGGTGCTGTCTATACAGACAATATGAGCTTTTTGCACTTTATTAGAAAAGTAATGTTGCGTGTGCATAGCAAGCTGAACTACATCGTTTTAAAGCTTCACTAATGCACGCATCTCGATTAACTTCTATGAATAAGCTATGGTCACTGGCCATGTTGGCATGTTTATCTGCGTGCGCGATTGATGATCCGATTAAAAAATCAGATTTACTTAAGCAATCCTTGCCCCAGTTAACTTTGCCTAATCAATACAAAGGGCAATCAGAACAATCAGTGATGCAAGGTCCTGCTTGGCTGGAGGCTTTTGAAGATCAGGAACTCACGGAGTTAACGAAACTTGCTTTTCAATCTGCACCAGATTTAAGAGTATTTGCTGCTAGACGTGATCAAGCAGAATCCATGATGAAAGCTGTTGGAGGATCTTTTTATCCTAATGTGGGAGCACAAGGAAAAACTGGTTCTAAATTAGGTCTAGATGGATCTGGTACATCAGGTTATTACATCGGAGCCAATTGGGAGCTTGATTTATGGGGTCGCGTTCGTGCACGTTATGCCAATGCACAACAAAATGCCATAGCCGTTGCTGCAGACCAAGAATCAGCAAAACTGTCTTATGTAGCTAATTTAGCTAAGGCATTATGGTCAGCAAGAGTTTTGCATTTGCAGGCAAGTACTGCTCAGGAATCTGTTCAATTTCAAGAAAAAATACTTGAGCATGTGATTCACCGTGAAAAAATTGGTGCCTCATCCAAGCAAGATATTTTGAACGCTGAAATCGCCTTAGCGCAAGCCAAGGATTTGGCGCTTAATCTACGTAATGCCAGCCAACAGCAATTAAAAACAATTGATGTTTTGGTGGGGCGATATCCTGTTGGCACACCACTTAAAGTTAGTTACTTACCAAAGCCACCCCAAGCGATCAGCACTGGTGTACCTTCAGATTTATTGGAAAGACGTCCTGATGTTCTAGCCGCTGCAGCCAGGGTCGACGCTGCGAGATACAACGTGAAGGAAGCTCAGGCAACTCGTTTACCTAAAATTAGTTTGACAGCAGGATTTGGTCGGATCAGCAGCGAGGTTTTTGTGCTCAAGACAGATGCAGCCAATCCTAGTGCTGGCATTGGCGTGAGCTTACCTCTCTTTACAGGTGGCGCTTTAGAGCAGAGAGAAAATCTCAGGAAGGCAGAGCTAGATCAAGCTTTTGCTAATTACGCCAAAGTGGGTCTCAATGCTTTTAGAGAGGTTGAGTCAGCCTTATCTGGAGAAGAATCTTGGCGCGCTCGTTACGCTGAGCTTAATCAAATATATCAATTGCAACAATCGATTCAAAAAAGCACCGATGCAGAATTCACCATCGGCAGAATTGATCAGCGCCAAGTATTGCAGCAAAAAATTCGTACAAGTAGTGCTCGTTCAAATGAACAGCAAGCGCAGTTAGAAGTCTTAATGCAGCGTATTAATTTATATCTATCTTTAGGTGGCCCAGCCACTTAAGATTTGTCAGTAGTTGTTGAGGTTATTGGGAGTTAAGCATGAGCACGCATTCAACTGAATCATTATCCCGTTGGGGAAAAATCAAACATGGATTTATCCATGAGGGTAAAAAATTCTTGGTAGCAACAGCTTACCTTGGCGTATGGTTCTATGCAATTGGTCTTTATGGACACACGCAACTCTTGCACTACGGTGTCAGTGAGGCAGATGCGGTATTTTCAATTTCAGTTGCTTTAATCAAAGCTGCCATTGTTGCTAAATTCCTAATTACTGTAGAAATGCTTCTTCCTATTAAAGTTCAAGAGGGTAAAGCCATCTTGGGTGCTTTATTAGGGCACACCGTTATCTATGTTGTTTTGGTCATGATCTTGCATGCGAATGCTTTAGGCTTAGAGGGTTACCTATTGCATGGAAAAACCTTCATGGAAGGCTTTAAAGAGTTGGGTCATGCACAACCTAAAAATCTCATGATGATTGCCATCATCTACGGCTTAATCATCTTGCATTACCTTACATACTTCACTCTTGAGAAAATCATTGGTGAGGAGAAATTAAGGAAGATATTTCTCGGTCGCTAAAAATTAATATTTAGCACCATTGAAAAAGCCCTTATAAGAAATCCTATAAGGACTTTTTTTAATAGTAAAACTAATGCTTATTTCTTCGGTGCTGTAATCACTGCAGCTACTGCTTCTGTGTAGACAGCAGTTACTTGATCGTTCACGCTGATATCTTTTAATAAAGCAGCATCTTTCACCTGTACTTCGACTACATTGCCTTTGGGACCCTTGATAGAAACAATTTGTTTCTTTTTATCAATTTTCACAACTTGTGCAACAGTCTTGATGACATTTGTTTGAACCATGCCTGGCTTATCACCAGCTTTAGCGGTGGCTGTTGATGAGCTCACTTGTTCTCCCATCACAACTGGGTTCTTCATTTTTGTTAATTCCATGGCGATCGCTAATTCATAGCGCACATCCAAAATATCGCCTACTTTAATTTGAGCAAAGTTCTTTACAGCTGGACCTGCTACAAAGTTGAACTCACCATCTTTACCTTTAAAAGTAACAACACGATTCTTTTTGTCAATCTTTGTCACAGTGGCACTCAAAATATCGCCAGTTTCAACACCTACTGCGCCAGCGATGACGCTACCTTCTTTAGCTTGGGCTGATGCAAAGCCAGCGTTTATGAATAGTGAAGAGACTAGAAGGGCTGTACAAACTTTTTTAAACATCATGGTTACTTTCTTAAGAGTGTTATCAATGGAGTTGAGCTATCTCATCTCACAGCCTGTATTGGAAACCAAATAGACAATCCAAGACATTATCTATAAAGCTAATAGCTATTGTGGTACTTATTGCCAAGACCCTTGTATAGTTAGACCATCTGTATTTAACCCATGCTGACTATGATTCCTAAACGATACTCTGCCGCAATTGCTGGTGCACTTGGTAACACGCTGGAATGGTTTGATTTTGCTGTTTACGGCTACTTTGCTACTTCTCTTGGCAAAGTCTTTTTCCCTTCGACTGATCCAGTCTTGCAAACCGTCGCTTCATTTGGTGTTTTTGCCATTGGTTATTTAGCAAGACCCATTGGTAGTTTGGTACTTGGCCCGGTTGGAGATTTGTGGGGGCGCAGAAAAATGATGACATTAAGTATTGTCATCATGGGTTTAGCCAGTTTTGTAGTAGCTCTTTTGCCCACCTATGCTCAGGTGGGGGCAATTGCAGCCTATGCCTTGATGCTCTTAAGAATGACCCAGGGATTTTCTGTCGGTGGCGAATACACCGGCAGTATGGTCTATGCCACCGAAGCTTCACCTCAGGGTAAAGAAGGTTTGATGTCGGGGATTGCCCATGCAGGAGCCATGTTAGGTTTCTTTTTAGGCTCTTTGTTGGCAGCAGTGACCGCATTCTTTTTTACGGAATCAGAAATTGAAGCTTGGGCATGGCGTTTGCCATTCCTCTTGGGGGCGTTAGTGGCTATCGCTGGCTGGCGATTAAGACTTCATATGCCTGAGACTTTGGATGAGGTGATTGAACATCGGATTGATTTTCGTGAAGTCATTTCGATCATCGCTCAGCGACTTAAAGCTACTTTTAAAGCTTGGCGCGTATTAGTCAAAATTGCCGCGCTTGTATCTTTTTCTAATGTCTTGTTCTACGTACAGTTTGTCTACTTTGTTGATTACGTCTCTAAGCATGGCGGTTCGATGCAGTCAGCCAATACTGTTGCAACCATTGTGCAAATGCTTGGAGTGCCATTGATTGTCTTGGGTGGTTGGTTGGCTGACAAAATAGGGCGAGTACAAATTACCACCTACGCCACATGGGCTGGTGCCATCTTAGTGATGCCTTGTGTGCTTGCTGCGCAAATGGGTGGTCTTATGGGCTTAGCGATTTCTCAAGCTTTGATCGTGATTCCTGTGATGCTTTTGTTTGGTGCTCAAGGTGTGCTGATCAGTCGCTTGGTTAAGCCAGAAGAGAGATGTTCAGTATTTGCAATCGGTTACAGCTTATCGGTGGCCTTATTTGCAGGAACTGCACCTCTGATGGTCAGCTGGTTGCTAGAGGTCAAGCAGTGGACATGGGCTCCTGCGATTTACTGTTTTGTATTTGCATTGCCAGCGATCTACGTTTTACACAAAATGCGTGCGACAGAGGCGACCTAAATAAGGCTGATGTTTTTATTTAGAGCTGACTTTTAATTTGCTAGCAATTTCACGAATGATCTTCGGTGGTGTATCACCAGCATGCAAGGAGTGTCGCTCTTCTTGCATCTTCAAATCTTGAATCGTAAAGCGATCAAAGCGTCTTAAATAATCTGCCCAAGTATCAAACATAAAATACTCAATGAACAATTCTCGATTTTGGTGATCTTCAAAGAGGCTCCAAGATAAAGCACCTTGCATGAGTCTATGTTTCCTTGATTTCGCCATCACCATTTTGAAGCGATCGCGATTCTCTTCTTTAATCTGGTAGTGGATAGAGATCATCACAGGGCCTTCATGGTGATCAATCTGATGTGTCGCTCCTGGATGCTCAATCGGGCAAACGGGGGTTAAATCTTCTTCGCTGGCACCTTCAATTTTCTGTTTGTAAATTAAGGCTAAGCAAAGTAGACCAAATATATTTCCAGTAATCACGCCAATATCAATATCAGTGAGTTCAGTGACATAACCCCACATCGCAGCACCAAGAGCACTGCCACCCATCAGACTTACTTGATAAAAAGACATGCCTCGTGCTTTAACCCAGTTCGGCAAACACAGTTGCACTGACACTGTTAGTGAATTGGCACTGCAAATCCAAGCCATTCCAGAAATAATTAATAAAGGGATTGCCACTCCAATTTCTGGAGTTAAAACAACTCCAATGGAAGTCACTGCTTGGATCATCGAGCCTGTATTAGCCAATTGAGTTCGATTCCATCGTGCACGTAATCTCGGTAATTGAGAAGCAGCTAAAATAGCTCCAAATCCAATGCAAGAGAGTAGAAGTGTGAATGTCTGAGCATCACCATGAAAATGATCTTTAGCAATTAATGGCAACAATGCCAATACTGCTGATGTTTGCATAAAGAAAATAAATACGCGAAGCAATACAGTTTTAATCCGCTTGCTTTGACCAATAAACTGCCAACCCACTCTCATGGCGCCGATAAATCTCTCACCCGGCAGTGTTGATACCTCGGCCTGAAATTTCCAGCGATAAACAATCACTGCGGCCATGATCGAAAACACCACGTTTAATGCGAATACTTCAGCTATCCCTAGGGTTGAGATAACCAAACCAGCTACGATAGGACCGACAATTCTGGAAATATTTAAGGCAATACCATTTAAGGCTAGAGCAGGTGAGAGGTGATCCTTAGGAATCAGCTGAGGAACAATGGCTGCGAATACGGGCCATCTCATGGCTAGTCCTACGCCATTCAAAAATGTCAGAACTAATAAAAGACCTGGATTGAGCAATTCAAAAGCTGCTGTGATAAATAGAACGCTAGCGTTCACTGCTACCCAAATTTGGGTGAATAAGAAGTATTTCTTTCTATCTAAAATGTCTGCCAATGCGCCGCTAGGTAAACCTAAAAGAAACACAGGCAAGTTGGAAGCTGTTTGAACCAAAGCAATCATGGCAGCAGAAGTAGATAAGCTCGTCATCAACCACGATGCGGCCACATCATTCATCCACATACAAATATTGGCAGTTAGCCAAACAATCCACAACATCCGAAATGTTGTGAACTTTAAGGGGGCCCACCATTTAATAAGAGGAGAAGATAGATTCTTGCTCATGATTATTAAGACTATACCTTCTTAAGTATTTTTAGAAACTTCTGCTTTGATTTTATGCGCTAGTTCAAGAAGCTCTGCGCCATGATGACTGGCAAACGATTTCAAATCCTCTTCGGTGGTTCGACTCATATTGAGGATATAGATCGGGTGATGAGGTATTCGTATGGGGGTAGAGATGGCTACCACGTTAGGAAGCCAAGTAGTCGAGCAAAAGCCTTTCAAGGCAATCTCTTCTGCGGCCTGTTCAATCGCGCTCAGTGTTTTTGACCAGTCTTTGGTGCGATGGGCTCGCAATTGCTCAAGTGCTATTGCCCTTGATTCTGGAGATGCGGCCGCTAGCCATGATCTGCCCAGGGAAGTGAGCTCCATGGGTACGCGATGGCCCATCACGATATTCCTAAGAGCTGATTTTTTGTTGTATCGAACAGATTCTAGATAAACCATCTCAATTCTGTCGGCCACTGCTAAGCCAATATTGAGCTGCAGCTTTTCTGAGTAAGTAATCATCAGTGCTTGTGCAGCCTGCAAAATGGGGGAGCTTGTTTTGATGGTGTGACTGAGGCTCAAAACTGGTGCGGCAAGTCGGTAAGCCTTGGCTTGATCATCCCGGTATAAAAAGCCACTTTTAACAAGGGTTTGAGTTAGGCGGCTAATGGTGGATTTAGATAGACCAGTTTTGTCTGCTAAATCACTATTACCCAATAAATCCATACCAGGCCTAAACGCTCTCAAAATTTCTAAGCCCCGCTCTAGTGATCGAATAGAGGATGCGCTGTCTTTTTTGACTGAAGTTGCCATGTTTAACCAATTCCGCCTAGTGGAATTGCCTATATTACACCCAAGCTGAACTGAATATACTGAATCGGCAAAAAATCATAAGGAGAACAAGATGACAAAGTACTTCAAGCAGTCGTTCAAAGCAGTTGGTTTAATCGCTGCGCTCTTCGTTAGCGCAACAAGCCTCAATCTAGCTCAAGCTCAAGCTGATAAGTTTCCATCCAAAGCCGTTAAATTGGTTGTGCCATTTTCTCCAGGTGGTGGCACTGACATCATTACAAGAACTCTAGGTCTTGGAATGGCTCAAGATTTAGGCCAGTCAGTGATTGTTGAAAACAAACCGGGTGCTGGAACAATGATCGGAACAGATTTTGTTGCTAAGAGTCCAGCAGATGGCTATACCTTAGTCATGGCCACTATTGCTCATACGATTAATCCAAGCATCCAAACCAAATTACCTTATTCACAAAACGAATCATTTGCGCCTGTGAGCTTAATTGGCGTGTCTCCGAATGTTCTAGTAGTTAAGCCTGATAGCCGATTCAAGTCTGTTAAAGATATTTTAGAAGCGGCTAAAGCCAAACCAGGATCAATCACTTTTGCATCCCAAGGTTCTGGTACATCAGCCCATTTAGCTGGTGAACTATTTAAGCATTTATCAAAAACTGATTTAGTGCATATTCCATACAAAGGAGCGGGTCCAGCATTGACTGATCTAATGGGTGGTCAAGTTGACTTGATGTTTGCAACAGCTGCTGCTGTTAGCCCATTCCTTGAAAGTGGCAAATTAAGAGCTCTAGCCGTTACAACTGCTAGCAGATCTACAACAGCTTCACTAGCTAAATTGCCGACAATTGCTGAAAGTGGCGTGCCAGGTTACGAGGCTTCCAGTTGGTATGGTTTCTTGGCACCTGCAGGAACGCCTCCATCTGTGATTGCTCGATTAAATGCATCAACCAAAAAAGCAACGCAATCAGACGCTTTTAAAAAGCGCGTTGAAGGCGAGGGCTTAACTATCAGAGCTAGTTCACCTGAAGAATTTGCAAAATTCCTCAAAGCTGAAGAAGATCGTTGGAGAGTAGTTGTTAAAAGTGCTGGTATCAAAGCAGATTAATTTATAAGAGCATAGGATTTTTAAAATGACAGCAGGATTAGTTCAGTTAGAAGTGCAAGATGGCGTTGCTATCGTTAGTTTTAATCGCCCAGAAAAACGCAACGCCATGAGCGATGACATGAGAACCGAGTTCATCGCCGTGTTGGAGCATGTGGCTGCTAATAAGGAAATCAAAGCGCTGGTATTAACTGGCCAGGGTGCAGCATTTTGCGCAGGCGGCGATATTTCCGGTATGAAAAAGAGAATGGAAGCGCCTGCGGGAGAGGTTGGCTTTAATGGTTGGTTCAGGCAGCAACGCGTTCACCATACCATTTCTCTTTTGCACAATATGCCAAAACCAACTATTGCTGCTGTTAATGGCTCTGCATCAGGTTTGGGCGCAGATACTGCTCTAGCCTGTGACTTTGTGATGGCTAGTGAGGAAGCTAACTTTGCTTGGTCCTACATTCTTCGGGGCATCATTCCTGATGGTGGCGGTATGTACTTCTTGCCAAGACGAGTGGGTCTTTCTAAAGCCAAAGAACTGATCTTTACTGGTAAAAAAATCAATGCTGATGAAGCTATGCAGTTAGGTGTTGCAGACCGTTTGACTAAAAAAGAGACGCTACTCTCTGAAGCCGTTGCTTGGGCAAAAGAATTGGGCGCAGCTTCGTCAACAGCCTTAGCGCTTAGCAAAGGAATTTTGAATCAAAGCTTTGAATTGCCAGCTAATCAAGTATTTGCCATGGGCAGTCAAGCGCAAGGTATTTGCTACACCAGCACAGAACATAGAGAAGCTGTATTAGCTTTTTTAAATAAAGTATCTGAAAAGAAATAATTAAGAAACCTAATCAATCAAAGAGACAGTTCATTCATGAAACAAAATACCCAAGCCATACATCAATTGATGAGCCCTAAAAGTGTGGCTGTCATTGGGGCATCAACTGATCCAACTAAAACAGCAGGACGACCTGTTGCTTATTTGCTGAAGCATCAATTCAAGGGAAAAATTTATCCGGTTAATCCAAGAGTTGAAAGCATTAGTGGTTTGACTTGCTATCCAGACGTTGCATCTCTTCCAGAAACACCTGATGTGGCTATTATTTTGTTGGGTATTGATCGTGCATTGATTGCTGTTAAAGAATTAGCAGCTCGTGGTACACCAGCAGCCATTGTTTTAACGAGTGGTTATGCAGAAGTTGGCGAAGAGGGTATTCGCAAACAGGAAGAATTAATCAAAGCTGCTGGTTCCATGAGGATCCTTGGTCCCAACACCATTGGTATTGTGAACGTCACAGAAACCATTCCATTGTCACCTAGCAGTGCCCTTGAGATGGATCAATTCCCATCTGGGTGCGTGAGCGTTGTGTCCCAAAGTGGCGGTATCTTAGGATCATTACTGTCTCGCTGTACAGCTAGAGGTGTAGGTTTATCAAAGCTCGTCTCGACTAGTAATGAAGCAGATCTTGATTTGGGAGATTTTGTTAATTATCTAGTTGATGATGACAGCACCAAGGTCATCGTTTTATATGTTGAAAGTATTCGCCATCCTGAAAAATTCCGCTTAGCCGCTCTGAGAGCTAAACAAGCAGGTAAGCCAATTGTGGTCTTCAAGGTAGGTAAATCTGAGGCCGGTATCAAGGCAGCTATATCGCACACTGGTGCATTGGCAGGTTCAGACAAAATGTATGACGCCTTATTTAAACAAGTCGGTGTTATTCGTGCACATAACTTCACTGATGTCCTTGATATCGCTGCCGCATTATCGGTTGATCGAAAACTCGCCGGTCGTCGCGTCGCTATTCTGACTTCCAGTGGTGGAGCAGGAACATTGATCACTGATAGTTTGGGAGTGTGTGGTTTTGAAACTCCAGTGCCAGATGAAAAAACAGCGCAACGCTTAAGAGACCTTCAGCCAGGCGATCAAGCAGTTTTAGATAGAAATCCAATTGATGTCACATTGGCTGGTCTTCAACCTGATTTATTGCGTGGCGCTATTACAGCCTTGTTGGATAGCCCAAGTTATGACGCTCTAGTGATTATCTTAGGATCATCTAGTTTGGCGATGCCAGAGTTAATGGCAGGGGCCGTTAAAGATTCTATGCATGTGAGCGATAAGCCTGTTTTGGCATATGTCAGCCCTTATGCACCAAACGTGGCCGCTATCATGACCTCTTTAGGTGTTCCTGCTTTTACTCAACCAGAAAGTTGTGGTGTAGCTTTGAGTAGCATGTTGCATGTTCATGAATGGCAGACTACCAAAGCTTCAACTCCAGCAATCAAAAAAGAACAACAATCTTTGGCTAATTTGCCAAAAGGTTCTTTGAACGAGCACCAAGCCAAATCACTTTTTGCACAATTTGGCATTCCATCAGTTCGTGAAGAAGTCTTAGATATCCACCCAAGTAACTTAGATCATCTAGCTAAGTTAGGTAATTCTGTAGTTCTTAAAGTCTTGTCTGGAGCTATTACGCATAAAACTGAAGTAGGTGGAGTGGCCATCAATGTGCCTATTCAAGATCTTTCAGCTCGAATTGCGCAAATGGCCAAAGATGTTCAGACTAAATCAGGTCATCAAGCAGAGGGCTTTCTTGTTCAAGAAATGGTTACCGGTGGTGTTGAATTCATGATGGGTATGTACAAAGACACATTGGGCACAGCTATTTTGGTCGGTATGGGTGGTATTACCGCTGAATTATTTAAAGATACCGCGATGTGTTTACTTCACCAAGATCAGCCCTTATCTGAATCTGAAGCTTTGAGCTTATTAAAAGAGTTGAAAACTTGGCCGCTACTTGATGGTTATAGAGGTCGCCCTAAATGTGATGTAGCAGCTCTAGTTCAAGCGATTGTTGGATTCTCCAACTTGGTCTTGCAAATGGGCGACCATTTGGTCGAGGCTGAAATTAATCCTATTTTTGTATTCCAAGAGGGCCAGGGTGTGAAGGCTGCCGATGGTGTTGTGATTACTGTATAAACTGTCATCATGACATCAGTACTGGCAAAGCAACATCTGGTTCCTTATTTAGACGGCGCCGTTAATTGGTTTGAATATGGCCAAGGAGAGCCCTTGGTTCTTCTTCATGGTGGGCACGGTAATGCACAACATTGGATTAAAAATGTGCAGACATTGTCTGCGTATTACCGAGTCCTCGTACCTGATATGCCAGGTTTTGGTGCCTCTGGTGTTTGGGGTGGTAATAGCGTTAATGATCTTTTGACACCTTTGATCGCGACTTTAAATACTTTAATTGGCGAAGATCATTCTTTTGACTTGATGGGCTTTTCATTTGGGGCCTTGATTGCGGTGAATTTGGCAGATAGAACACAACGCGTTAAAAAAATGGCTCTATTAGGTGCGGTAGGTCATGGTGGTACCAGACGACCTAAAGGTGAGTTCATCAACTGGAAGCCTGCCTACAAAAATGATGATCAGCCAGAGTTGCAGCGGATCATGCGTGAGAATTTAAGTCTTCACATGTTGAGCAGTGTTGACCGAGTCGACGAGCTTGCACTACAAATACACACAGACGCATGTATTGCGACACGATTTAGAAGTCGTGACATCTCAAGAGCAGGTGGCATGCAAGAATTACTTCAAAGATATCAGGGTGACTTACTCTTGATCTGGGGTGAGCATGATGTGACATCCTTTCCTGAACAAGTTGTAAAAGAATTATTGGGCATCTGTCCTCAAGCCCAGGCCCACATCATCCCTAATGTTGGACATTGGGTTCAGTATGAAGCTGCTCCAGAGGTGAATAAGATCTTTGATCAGTGGTTATCTAGCCACTAATCCTGTAAATATAAATATGACAAATAAAACAAACACGCAGAAGATCAATATTAGTCAATCGGATGATGTGATGGTGATTGAAATCAACAATCCACCGATCAATGCAGGATCACTAGAGGTGAGAGCTGGTTTGTTAGCCGCTATTAGTGAATTTTCAAAAAATGATTCATCGACGGTTGCTGTCATTATCGGCGCAGGTACTACTTTTATTGCTGGATCTGATATCAAAGAATTTTCAGCGCCATTGCAAGACCCTCAATTGCCTGCTGTGATTGCTGCAATTGAGAATTGCGCCAAGCCTGTTATTTGTGCTTTGCATGGTTCTGCATTAGGGGGTGGTTTTGAATTGGCTCTGTCCTGTGATGCGAGGATTGCCTTATCAGGAACTTATGTAGGTTTGCCAGAAGTCACTTTAGGCATTATTCCTGGCGCTGGTGGAACACAGCGCTTACCAAGATTGACTGGTTTGATTCCCGCCTTGGAGCTAGCAGCAACTGGCCGCAGAATTGGTGCACAAGAAGCTCTTCAATTAGGCATTGTTGATCAAGTCGTCAGTGATCATTTATTGGATGAAGCAATCACTTTTGCTAAAACACTCAAAGGTCAAAAAAGACGTGTTCGAGATTTGCCTGCGCCATCACTAGATCAGGCTGCATTTGATCTTGCTAAAGCTAAAGTATTGAAGCTTGGTAAAAATAGACCTGCTATCCAAGAAGCGACTGCCTCTGTTTTAAATGCGGCTACTATGCCTATTGATCAAGGTCTTCAGGTAGAGCGTACTGTATTTCAGACTCTCCGAGTATCCGAAGAGGCTGCTGCTTTGAGGCATCAGTTCTTTGCAGAAAGAAAAGTATTCAAGCAAATTTCCGAAATCAAAGATCAGCCTGTGGCAATTCAACAGGTAGCTGTTATAGGCTCTGGAACGATGGGCTCAGGGATTGCGATGGCTGCATTGAGCGTTGGATATCGGGTTCTTCTCTTGGATCAAAATGAACAAGCTCTAGCGATGGGTGGTCAACGCATCCAGGATTTTTATGAGAAGCAAGTTCAATCTAAAAAAATAGATGCCGGCAAAAAAGAAAAGATTCTCAGTTGTCTCAGCTTATCGAGTACTTGGTCTGATATTGCAGATGCAGATTTGGTGATTGAAGCAGTTTTTGAAGATATGGCTGTCAAGGCTGAAGTGTTTAAAAAGATTGAAACAGTGGCTAAGGCTGATGCCGTATTAGCGACCAATACCTCTTACTTGAGTGTTGACACTATTGCCAAGTCATTGACTCATCCAGAGGGTTTACTGGGTCTTCATTTCTTTAGCCCTGCGCAAATTATGAAATTAATTGAAGTGGTGGATGCGTCTGCCACATCGAAGCAAGCTCTTGCAACTGGCTTGGCATTTGCTAAGAAGCTCAACAAATTACCAATCATGACTAAAGATTCTTTTGGTTTCGTTGGCAATCGTATATACGCCGCTTATCGTCGTCAGTGCGAGTTCATGCTCGAAGAGGGGGCTTATCCGCATGAGATCGATGCGGCCCTAGAAGAGTTTGGTTTTGCTATGGGTCCATTCCAGGTGGCGGACATGTCTGGCTTGGATATCGCGTGGAAGATGAGATTAAGCCAAGCTTCTAAGAGAAATCCTCAGCATCGTTATGTCAGCATTCCCGATCAATTGTGTGAAGCTGGCCGTCTGGGTAGAAAAACAAGTGCAGGTTACTACGCTTATCTAGCAGATGGCACCATCAATAAAAATGATGAGTTTGTTACAAAGTTAATTAATGAGGCAAGTCGCCACAAAGGTATTCAGAGAAGAGCCATTTCGAAAGAAGAGATACAAAAGCGTGTTTTATTGACGATGTTCAATGAAGCAGCTCTATTACTTTCAGAAAAAGTAGTTGCTGAGCCAAGTGATTGTGATGTGGTCTTGGTCAACGGTTATGGCTTCCCGCGTTGGAGAGGTGGCGTTATATTCTGGGCGCAACAACAAGGGCTAGCAAACATTCAAACTGATTTGGAATGGTTAGCCAAGCTCAGTGGCCCAGGCTTTGTTCCATCTCAACCCGATTTCTTATTTTAAAAAGTTTCCATTAAGGATCACACATGTCTAAAGATGCTTTTATTTGCGATGCTATTAGAACGCCATTTGGACGTTATGGTGGTGCTTTATCCAGTTTAAGAGCAGACGACTTGGGTGCACTACCCATCAAAGCTTTGATGGCTAAGTATCCTGATCTTGATTGGTCAGCATTAGATGATGTGATTTATGGTTGCGCTAACCAGGCGGGTGAAGACAATCGGAATGTGGCCAGAATGAGTGGCTTATTAGCAGGGCTTCCTGTTAGCACCACAGGTAGCACCATTAATCGTTTGTGTGGTTCAGGGATGGATGCCGTTGGTAGTGCAGCGCGTGCGATCAAGTCTGGTGAAGCTAATTTCTTCATTGCTGGTGGTGTTGAAAGTATGAGTCGTGCCCCATTTGTGATGCCTAAGGCTGACACGGCATTTTCTAGAAACAATCAGATTTACGACACCACCATTGGTTGGCGTTTCATTAATCCACTGATGAAAAAAATGTATGGCGTAGATGCTATGCCAGAAACCGCAGAGAATGTTGCCGTTCAATTCAAGATTGAAAGAGAAGCTCAAGACAAAATGGCTTATGCCTCACAAGCTAAAGCGCTTGCTGCGCAAGCGGCTGGATTCTTTGATTCTGAAATTGTGCCTGTTAGCATTTCTCAGAAAAAAGGCGACCCTATTATTTTTTCTAAAGACGAACATCCACGAGCAACGACTCTTGAGGTCTTAGCTCAGTTAAAAGGTATTGTTCGCCCTGACGGTAGTGTGACTGCCGGTAACTCTTCTGGTGTTAATGATGGCGCATGCGCATTAATTTTGGCGAGCGAACAAGCTATTCAGACTCATCACTTCAAACCAAGAGCAAAAATATTAGGCATGGCAGTGGCTGGTGTAGAACCACGCATTATGGGTATAGGACCTGCGCCTGCAGTTAAAAAAGTATTGGCTCAAGTTGGTTTAAGTATCGATCAAATCGATGTGATTGAATTGAATGAGGCGTTTGCCGCACAAGGCTTAGCTGTTCTAAGAGAGATTGGTGTGGCAGATGATGATTCAAGAGTGAATCCAAATGGTGGAGCAATTGCATTAGGCCATCCTCTTGGCGCATCCGGCGCGAGGATCATTACAACAGCGCTGAACCAATTAGAACGTACACAAGCTAAATATGCTTTGTGCACGATGTGTATTGGTGTGGGGCAGGGTATCGCTGTTGTGATTGAACGGGTTTAATTCAGCTCTCTTGGATAGAGCTAGACAGAACTAGACAGAACTAAACCACAACGTTTTGGGGTTTGCCTTGGCAATAGGCGTTGATATTGTCAAAGGCAATTCCAAAATAAGCTTCGTAGTTATCTTTTTCAACAAAACCAATATGTGGTGTGCACAAACAGTTAGGTAATCCGATTAAAGGATTCTCTCTGTTAAAGATGGGCTCTTCTTCATAGACATCCACAGCTGCAAATCCAGGTCTTCCAGACTTGAGCGCACTGACTAAAGCACCAGTTTCAATTAATTCTGCTCTGCTGGTGTTCACGAGGATGGCGTCAGTCTTCATTAGGGATAAATCCTTAAGCGTCACAATCCCTTGAGTTTCTGGCGTGAGTCGAAGTTGCAAAGACATCACATCACACTCTTTAAAAAAAGCTTCTTTAGATGTGGCGACCTTAAATCCTTTATCGCTAGCATTTTTAAGACTGTTCTCGCGACCCCAGACTAAAACTTGAGCGCCAAAAGCTTTCCCAAGATGGGCAATCTGTTCACCAATACGACCAAAGCCATACACGCCCAATACTCGACCGCTTAATTGTCTGCCTAATGTTCCTTGCCATTGACCGTTTTGGAGACGCTGACATTCTTCAACAAAATTTCTTAATCCAGCCAAAATTAATAGCATTGCCAATTCTGCTGTTGCGCCACCGCTACCGCGACCATCCATCACTGTGACGCCTCTTGCTTTGCAGGCCTCTAGGTCAATATGTGGCGCCACTTTGCCAGTTTGTGAAATCACTTTAAGTTTAGGTAATCTCTCTAGTAATGCTTGATCAATGATGGTTCTCTCGCGGATCAAAACAATGGCCTCAGCATCTTTAAATCGATCTGCTAAAGCATCAATATCTTTGATGTTATCTGTGTAGATGCTGACATCATGATCTTTAATTTTTTCAAAGGCTGCTAAATCGCGAATGCAGTTTTGATAGTCGTCCTGAATAATGATTTTCATTGTTATTGTCTTTGCATCTGCTTAATTTCATTAAAAAGCCACTCTTTAAATAATTTAAAGTTGGCATCTGTTCTCTTAGAGTGCTTGACTAAATAATATCCAAATTCTCGTTTGACTGCTTTGTTGAACGGTGTCACCAATAGTCCCTTACTTAACTCATTTTGTAGTAAATGAATTTGACCAATGGCAACGCCCAATCCATCTACAGCAGCTTGATAGTTCAAGAGTGAGCTTGAAAAAACCATCTCTTTACACTGACCGACAAGGTCTGTGCGATTGAACTGCTTAATCCAATCTGACCAATCATCTTTTCTGTATTTAGAGTGGAGCAATTTATGTTGACTGAGGTCGCTGATGCTATTGAGAGGGATTTGTTCCAAGAGTTGAGGGCTACAAACGGCATCAATCTCATCATTGAACAAAAACCAATTCGTATTTCCTGACCAGGTTTCGTTGGCGCTACCAAATTGAATGGAGTAATCCGTTTCCTCTTCAAAATCCTCAGGCTGCAATCCACCGCTGAGCAATATCTCAATATGAGGATGCTGTTCTTGGAATTGGGGGATTCGTTGGATCAACCATTTAGCAATAAAGGTGGTGTAGGTTCTGATTTTGATGCTTTGACCAGCAGTGGGGCGCAAGATCTTTTCTGAGCTCGCTCTTATGAGGTCAAGAGCTTTGGTGACTTCTTCGAATAGAGCTTTGCCTTGTGGGGTTAGTTTGACCCCAACACGTTCGCGGTTAAAGAGCTTTACTTGGTAAAAGCTTTCCAAATTTGATATCTGGCGGCTAATGGCTGACTGAGTGATATGAAGTTCATCGCCAGCTTTTGTGAAATTCCCATGTTCTGCCACACATTCAAAGACTCTTAAGCTATTCAGCGGTGGGATCTGACTCATCAACTTTTCCTCATTAGGCATGATTTAAATGCATGTCTTCATGATAAATCAGCATTTCTAAAATAACAATAACTATATGAGAATAAACAAAATTATCTAATTTTTAGAATAAATACAGACTCAACAGGAAAAATTAAGAAAGCGATTAGGTATGCATTTTAGTCTTAGCTCAGAACAGTCAGCTTTTGCTGACGCCGTTGGTCGCTTTGCAAGAGAAAAGTTGGCGCCAGGCGCTCTACAAAGAGCACATCAACCAGAATATCCGTGGGATATTGCAGCGATGCTCAGTGAGCAAGGTTTGTTGGGTATTACGCTTTCCGAAGAGGATGGCGGCCAAGGTGGAACATTGATGGATGCTGTGATTGCTATTCAAGAAGTAGCCTTGCACTGTCCTAAGTCAGCTGACGTAGTTCAAGCTGGTAATTTTGGAGCTATTCGAACCTTTGCCGAATATGCAACGCCCGCACAAAAAGAGAAATACTTGCCAGACCTTTTGGCGGGTAAAAAAGTGATTGCCTTAGGCATGAGTGAGCCGGGTGCAGGCTCAGCGGTGACTGAGTTACAAACCAGCGCCAAAAAGACAGATAAGGGTTATGTCCTTAATGGTTCTAAGGTCTTTTCTACGCACAGTCCAGAAGCACATGTTTTTTTAGTTTACGTGCGCTTTGGTCCAGGCCTTGATGGCATTGGTTCCGTGCTGGTTGATAGGGGAACACCTGGATTGACAGTCGGTCAGCCATCGAGTTTCATGAGTGGTGAGCAATGGTCTCAGTTGTACTTTGAAAATTGTGAGATTTCTGAAGCGGATGTTTTGTTAGGACCTGGTGGATTTAAGAAGCAGATTAGTGGTTTCAATATCGAAAGAATTGGAAATTCTTCACGTGCTTTAGCTTTGGGTCGTTATGCATTTAATCAAGCTAAAGAATATGCATCAGTGAGAGAGCAGTTTGGTAAAAAAATTCGTGACTTCCAAGGTATTCAATGGAAGTTTGCTGAAATGGCAGTCAAGCTCGATGCAGCTCAATTGTTGTTATACAAAGCAGCCGTGAATGCAGATAGTGGTTTGCCTTCTGCTTACGAGACAACCGTTGCAAAGTACATCTGTAACACCACTGGTTTTGAAGTTGCCAATGAATCTCTCCAAGTAATGGGTGCCACTGGTTACAGCCAAGAGACATTGGTGGAATATTGCTTAAGAAGAACACGTGGTTGGATGATTGCAGGTGGTTCACTAGAAATTTTGAAAAACCGAATTGCAGAAGAAGTATTTGAAACAAAATTTAATCAAAGAGCTTGAATTAAAAAAGTTGTAAACAAAGGAGACAAAAATGTTTAAAAAAGTATTCAGCACTTTATTAGTCACAACTGCTTGTGTATCCTCAGGAGTGAGTGTTGCTCAAACGGCTGCTAACTATCCGAATAAGCCGATCAAACTCGTGGTGTCATTCACCGCAGGTGGAACCACTGATATTTTGGCTCGTGAAGTTGCTCAACAAATGACAGTTCGCTGGAAGGTGCCTGTCATTGTCGAAAACAAACCAGGTGCTTCTGGCAACTTGGGTACTGAGATGGTTGGTAAATCACCTGCAGACGGCTACACGATCTTGGTGAACTCATTTGGTCCTATCACGATCAATCCAACACTATTTAAAAATCTTCCGGTTATTCCACAAAGAGATTTGCAGCCAGTGGCTTTGTTAGCTGACGTGCCAACAGTGTTGGTGGTGCCTGCAACGATTGGTGTGAATGACTTTAAGAGCTTCCTTGCTTATGCAAAAGCGCGTGGCGATAAAGTTAACTATGGTTCAACTGGTATTGGAACCGCCGCGCACATGACAGGTTTCTTATTTAGTAAGCAAGCCAAGTTGGGTGCTACACATATTCCTTATAAAGGAGCTGAAGCTACTCGTGACTTAGTGGCTGGTCGTTTGGACTACATGTTTGCAACAGTACCTTCAGTAACACCGTTAATCAAAGCGGGTCAATTGAAAGCATTGGCTGTTTCAACAAAAGCTAGATCAAGAGCATTGCCTGATGTGCAAAGCTTGCAAGAGCTAGGTGTTGATATGGCGACTGGTTCATGGTTTGGTATGTTCGTGCCTAAAAACACACCAGCAGACATTGTTAAAAAGCTCAATGAAACAGTGGTCAGTATTTTGGAAGAGCCACAATTGAAGCAGCGCTTAGTTGCCCAAGGCGCTGAGCCAATTCCAATGAACGTTGCTGAATTTACTAAATTCTTAAAAACTGACTATGACACTTGGACCCCAGTGGTTAAAGAGTCAGGTGCAAAGGCAGAGTAATAATGTCTTTGTTATTGAAGTTTGGTGAATTTATAGAGGGTTCACAAAAGACATCTTTTTCACCAGAAGTGATGAGGCATGCCAAACGAGCTTTGCTCGATTGGCATACTGCATTGATAGCGGGATCAACAACCGATGCTGCGATTCGATTACGTCAGGCGTATGAAGATGAGTTAGGTAAAGGCTCGTGCGCCATTGCAGGAGCAGATTTAAAAGCGTCTGCCCGAGTGGCAGCTTTTATGAATGGCACGATTTCCCATATCGCTGAGTATGACGATATTTATAGAGACGGTGCATATCATCCTGCTTGCCCAACTATTTCAGCAGCATTTGCTTTGGCTCAGGCCAAACAAATCCCTGTTCAAAAGTTACTAGAGTCCATTGTGGTGGGGTACGAGGTATCCACGCGGATTGCTGAAGTGATTCAGCCGAGTCATTATGAGTTTTTCCATACAACTGGCACAGTTGGAGTATTCGGTTCTTCAGCAGCTTGCTCCTACCTGCTAGGCCTCAATGCCCAAGAAGCTTGTGATGCGATGGCCACTGCGGGTACTTTTGCCAGTGGCTTGCAACAAGCATTTAGATCTGACTCGATGACCAAGCCGATGCATGCAGGTCATGCTGCTGAAGTTGGGTTAAATGCTGCGTTGACAGCTCAAGCGGGTATGACGGGTACGCCAGATTTATTAGAAGGTGCCGCTGGTTTTGGTGCGGCCATGACCAAAGGCGCTCGTTGGGAAAACGTTTTCGATCATTTTGGACAGTCTTACAACATCACCAAAATGACTTTTAAAAACTACGGCTGTTGTGGTCATACATTCCCAGCGATTGATGCGATGGGTCGACTACTTGATGACAATGGCATTCACTTTTCTGACATCAAAGCGATCAGAGTAGGTGGCTATAAGCCAACCGTTGAAGTTTGTGCTTATCGACATCCAAAGACTCCCTTTGAAGCTAAATTTAGTTTGTCGTATACCGTTTCAGCAAGAGCGGTTTTAGGGCGCGTGAGAGAAAAAGCATTTTTGCCAGAGGCTTTAAGTAATCAAGACATTGCAGCGTTGGAAGATAAGGTAACTTTGACTTTGGATGCTGAGTGCGCTGCGAAGTTTCCTAAGAACAGAACAGCCAAGGTAGAAATTGATTTAAATGATGGTAGAACTCTTAAGCATCATCAGGTCACAAGACATGGTGATCCTGATGATCCTCTAACTGATCAAGAGCTTCTAGATAAGTTCTATGAGTTGGTCTCACCAAGAGTAGGTGATCAAAAGTCTCTCTTGTTAGCTGACCAAGTGATGGGCTCTGCAGCATTGAAGACCGATGATCTATCAAGAGTTTGGGGTCAAAAGCTATATGTCTAATGAGCGCAACTCTGTATCTGTTTTGGTTTCTGATGAAACCAAAACGATCATTGGTGCTCAATTGGAGGCTATTGCCTCCCAAAATCAAAAACAAATTCAGTGGGTGGCCCCTAAATCCACACCAGATCAAGATGCTTCCTATCCTGTGGAGTTAGCGTTTATAAGTAGAGATGTCACTGGCCAATCTACCAAAAATGATTTGAAGCCACCATTATTGCGCTACTACGACATATTAAGAAATTCACCAAAGCTCAATTGGGTTCATGCGCATTCTGCAGGGGCTGATCGTCCTATCTATCCTGAGCTAATGGCTAAGGGTGTTCGAGTGACAACCTCATCAGGCGCTAATGCAGATGCTGTTGCTCATACAGCATTAGCGGCTATCTTGGCTTTAGGTCGACAGTTCAAAGCCTTGTTTCAATCGCAGTTGGATAAAAAATGGACGCCTGTTCTCAATCATCCGCATGTGCATAGTTTTATTGGCCAAAAAGTCATGATTGTGGGTATGGGACCGATTGGCCTGGAGTTGGCAAAATGTCTTAACGCGATTGGTATGCAAGTCAGCGGGGTGACTCGAGATCCCAGTAAGTACCAAAACATCAAAGGTCTTATAAAGGTCATAGATTTCAAGAGTATTCCATCTAATGTATCTGATATTGATTACTTGGTATTGGCATGTCCTCTAGGTGAACAAACAAGAGCTCTTATTAATAAAGACGTATTCTCAGCAATGAAGCCCACGAGTTATGTGGTCAACGTGGCTAGAGGAGAAGTGATTGTTCAAAATGATTTGATTGAGGCACTACAGAGCCAGCAAATCTTAGGTGCCTATCTGGATGTTTTTGAAGTAGAACCCTTAGATACAACATCACCTTTATGGAATATGCCTAACGTGATTATCTCGCCGCATACGGCCGGGCATTTCTCGGGGCATAACGATGCTGTTGCAAAAATATTTATTAATAATTTTGAGCGTTATATCAAGTCGGAAGCCTTGATCAACCAGGTATAAAAACAGAAACAAAGAAACGCAAAGACACACAAACAAACACAAAGAAACACGAACAAAAAAGAAACGCAAAAGTATTTGAAATAAAAAATTGGGAGGATGTATGGTGGATGTAGTGAATGGACGATTGCAATTAGCATCACTTGAAAACAAGGTGAGTGCCGAAGAGTGGCAGGCTCGCATTGATTTGGCGGCTTGCTATCGTTTGATTGCTGATTTTGGTATGTCAGACATGATGGCCAATCACATTACATTACGAGTGCCTGGTGAAGAGGATGCGTTCTTAACCAACCCTTACGGCATGATGTATGAGGAGATGACAGCATCTTGCCTTGTCAAAATTAATCACGATGGTGAAGTTTTATTAAAACCTGATTTTGGTGATTTGAACTACGGTTTCAATAAGCCAGGCTATATCTTGCATAGTGCCATCCACAAGGCAAGGCCAGAAATCAATTGTGTGATTCATACGCACACACCTGCAGGTATGGCGGTGTCATCTTTGGCTTGTGGTTTATTGCCACTTAATCAAACCTCTATGCGTTTCCTAAAAGTCAGCTATCACGACTACATGGGTGTGGTTCTAGATATGGCTGAGCAAGAGGTTTTAGTGAAAGACCTTGGTAATACAGATGCCATGGTTCTTCGCAATCATGGCTTATTAACTTGTGGACGCACTGTAGGTGAGGCATTCAATTGGATGCATCGCATGGAGAAGTCTTGTGAGGCGCAGTTGGCTGCAATGGCTTGCGGTACTCCTTTGCAGAAAGTATCGGACAAGATTTTGCATGAAACCTATATGAACTACCAACCAGGAACTCGTCGACCTTATGGTGTGATGGAGTGGCCTGCATTACTCAGATATTTAGATCGTAAAGATCCAAGTTACAAAGAATAAGCAATACAACAATGACCTAAAGGGGCATGACCGGTGATTCAAAAAATTGTGTCAGATGTAGCAAAAGCACTGGAAGATATTCGGGATGGCTCAACAATCCTGGTCAGTGGCTTTGGTGGCGCTGGATTGCCAACGTATTTATTAGATGCCTTATTAGATCAAGGTGCTAAAGACTTAACTATTGTGAGCAATAACGCGGGTAATGCCGGTCTAGGGATTGCTAAATTAGTGGGCGGTGGGCGTGTCAAAAAAATGATTTGCTCATTCCCTAGGCAGCCAGAGTCTGGTGCTTTTGATGATTTATATCGTCAAGGCAAGATTGAGCTTGAATTGGTTCCTCAAGGAACACTGGCTGAAAGAATCAGAGCTGGTGGCGCTGGTATTGGCGGCTTTTATACAAGAACAGGATTTGGAACCCGTTTGGCGGATGGCAAAGAACAAAAGGTCATTGATGGTGAAGATTACCTCTTTGAAAAAGCCATCAAAGGTGATGTTGCTTTGATCAAAGCTGACATCGCAGACCGTTGGGGCAACTTATTGTATCGACGGACTGGTCGCAACTTTGGTCCAGTGATGGCAACCGCAGCCAAGACAACGATTGCTCAAGTTAATCAAATTGTTGAATTAGGTGAAATTGATCCTGAGGCTGTTGTGACTCCAGGGGTTTATGTGCAGCGTATTGTGAAAGTCATCGCATGAACTTAGAAAATATTCAGCGTCGTTCGATAGCTCAGATTGCTCAAAGAATTGTTCAGGATATTCCTGAAGGTGCTCATGTGAACTTAGGGATTGGTCACCCCATGACCATCTCTAATTATTTGCCACCAGATCGTGAAATTCTTTTACACAGTGAAAATGGTCTTTTAGGTATGGGGCCTATTGTCACTGGTGATCAAATAGATCCTGAGTTGGTTAATGCGGGCAAGCAAAACGTCACGATGCTGCCTGGTGCATCCATCTTTCACCACGCTGATTCCTTTGCCATGATTCGTGGCGGTCATATCGATATTTGTGTTTTAGGAGCTTTTCAGGTTTCTGAAAAGGGGGATATTGCCAATTGGATTACAAAAGATCCAGATGCTATTCCTGCAGTTGGCGGTGCCATGGATTTAGCCGTTGGTGCCAAGAAACTTTTTGTGATGATGGAGCATCTGACCAAGAAGGGCGAATCAAAAATTGTGCATGAATGTTCATACCCATTAACAGCAGTCGGTGCTGTTGATCGCATTTATACAGATTTGGCAACGATTCAAGTCGCAAAGGATGGCTTGGAAGTAATTGATTGGGTAGATGGTCTAAGTTTTGAAGAATTACAAGCCATTAACGGTAGCGTGAAGTTAATCAAAAAATAATCTGAAATCTAGGAGATGAAGATGTCATTAATTAAAAAAGTAATATTGCTGAGCGCATTGATGTTCTCAGGCTTTGTATCTGCACAAGAGTATCCAGTCAAGCCAATCAAATTGGTGGTTGGCTTTTCACCAGGAGGCGCTGCTGATACAGTAGGCAGAGCGCTGGCAGAAGGCTTATCGCAACGCCTAGGCCAACCTGTGATTGTGGAAAATGCTGCGGGTGCTAACGGTAATATTGCTGCTGACCTTGTGGCTCGATCAAAAGGCGATGGCTATGTTCTTTATTTCCCATCGATTGGTCATGCGGTTAACCCATCACTTTATAAGAAGTTGAGTTACGACCCGATTAAAGATTTCACGGCCATTGGCTTGGTTTTCACGGCACCCAATGTTTTAGTTGTTCCAGCTAATTCACCGTACAAAAAATTATCAGATTTGATTGCTGATGCAAAAGCAAATCCAGGTAAGCTTAATTTTGCTTCGAGTGGTAATGGCACATCAGTCCATTTATCAGCAGAGCTATTTTTAAAAATGGCGAATGCGCAAGCAACACATATCCCATACAAGGGAACAGGTAGTGCGATGCCAGACATTTTGTCAGGTGTCGTGAACATGAGCTTCCCTAATCTGCCAAGCGCATTGCCACACGTTAAAGCCGGTACATTAAGAGCTCTAGGTGTTACAACATCAAAACGTTCTGGTGCTGCTCCAGAAATTCCAACGATTGCTGAAGGCGGCCTTGCTGGCTATGACATGTCGACATGGTACGGTTTAGTAGCTCCTGCTAATTTGCCAGAAAAGATCAAACAACGTTTGCATAAGGAGCTACAAGCTGTTTTGGCTGATCCTAAGTTCAAAGATAAATTGATTGCTCAAGGTGCAGATCCTGCTCCTGGTTCCTCAGCTGATTTTGACAAATTTATTAAAGTTGAAATTGAGCGCTGGAGAGTCATCATCAGTCAAACAAAAATCACGATTCAGTAATTTATATGGCCATCGCTCGAGCTTGTATCGCTGGAATTTATGAACACCCTTTAAGGGTGGCACCTCACCATACAGTTGCCCAACTGCATGCTGAGGTGGCTAAGGGTGTCTTAGATGATGCGGGTTTAACGCTCAACGATGTCGATGCTTATTTCTGTGCAGGTGATGCGCCTGGAATGGGCCCCGTAGCTATGGCTGATTACTTGGGCCTTAAAAAACTCAGTCATTTAGATTCGACAGATTTGGGCGGTGCTTCCTATTTAGCCCACGTTGGTCATGCAGCAATGGCCATTGCCGCAGGTAAATGCCGTGTTGCTTTGATTACTCTGGCAGGTAGACCTAAGTCAGAGGGATCATCAGGGACGCAAGTGAGAAATAAATATGCTGATGCCCCAGACTTTGCTTTTGAGAAACCTTATTCACCTGCGCCACTGAATACCTATGCCATGTGTGCCATGCGCCATATGTATGAGTTCGGAACGACGCCAGAGCAATTGGCTTGGATCAAAGTCGCAGCATCTGCACATGCCAAACATAATCCACAAGCCTTTTTAAGAGAAGAATTAAGTGTGGCTGATGTCTTAGCCAGTCCCATGATTGCTGATCCACTCAGACGAGCCGATTGTTGTGTGGTGACTGATGGTGGTGGTGCTCTATTGGTGGTGCATCCAGATATTGCTAAGACCCTCAAGCAACCTGTTGTTCAAGTAATGGGATGTGGTGAATCAACCAAAGGACAAATGGGCGGTCACGTTGATCTGACATATTCTGGTGTTGCGTGGGCAGCGCCTAAGGCTTTTGCTGAAGCCAAGCTACAGCCTAGAGATATTAAATATGCCTCTATTTATGACAGTTTCACAATTACAGTTTTGATTCAGCTAGAAGATTTGGGCTTTTGTAAAAAAGGTGAGGGTGGTCGATTTGTTGAGGATGGCCAGCTCATTTCTGGACAAGGATCTTTAGCCTTTAATACTGATGGAGGTGGTTTGTGTAATAACCATCCATCAAATAGAGGCGGCATGACCAAGGTCATTGAGGCCGTTAGACAACTCAGAGGTCAAGCTCATCCAGCAGTTCAAGTGCCTAACTTAGAGTTTGCTTTAGCTTCTGGAATTGGTGGCGCCTTAGGAACACGTCATGGGGCATCAACACTAATCATGGGGAGAGTCTCATGACCCAATTGGAACTCAAGGGACATTTACCGAGTCCAATCATCAATGCTGAAAATGAGCCCTTCTGGAAGGCAGCTCAAGAAGATCGTTTCATCTTGAAGTTTTGTAAGGCTTGTTCTCAGTACCACTATTACCCGAGAACCATCTGTCCTCATTGTGGTTCTGACAACACTGAATGGAAAGAATCATCAGGTGATGGCCATATCTACTCGTATACGGTCATGCGTCGTGGTGTAGAGCACCCATTTGCGATGGCATACATCACTCTATCTGAAGGGATCAAGGTTCTCAGTCACATCACTGATAGCGATGTAGATCAACTCAAAATAGGTCAAGCAGTGAAGCTTGTATTTAAGCCAACACAAGATGGACAAAAAGTAGCTTTATTCAAAGTTGTTACATAGTTTGTTTGAAAGGGTATCTGCGATGCAAAATTATTTGAAGAAATTAGTGAGCATTTTGGCTTTCATTATGGCTGTGCCCGTAATGGCGCAATCTTACCCACAGCGACCAATTACCTTGATCGTGCCATTCGCGCCAGGCGGTGGCACAGATAGCATTGCTAGAGATTTAGGTAAGTTGCTGACCGAAAAATGGGTCAACCGATCATTGTTGAAAATAAAGGCGGTGGTGGCGGATCGATTGGTGCCAATGCAGTAGCAAAAGCTAATCCAGATGGTTACACCTTGCTTCTTGCTACTTCTACTTTTGCAACCAACTCTGCGATTGAAGAATCTTTACCGTTCAATCCTGAAAAAGATTTTGCCCCTGTAGCCATGATTGGTCGAGGCCCTATTTTGATTGTTGCCAGCAAAAACTCTGGCATCAAAACATTGGATCAATTAATTGCACAGGCAAAAAAGAACCAGGCTATTAATTATTGTTCTGCTGGTAATGGCAGTATCAATCACTTATCAGCTGAATTATTCAAGCAAAAAACCGGTACACAAATGACTCATATCCCATACAAGGGAAGTGGTCCTGCTACGATCGATTTGATCGCAGGTAGAACGCAAGTATTCTTTTCTACTGTGCCAACTATCTTGTCACACATCAATGCCAACTCTGTGGAGCTAGTCGCTGTGACTGGGGCAAAACGTTTGCCACTGTTTCCTCAGACACCGTCTACATCCGAGTTTGGCCTCAAAGATTTTGATATCAGTACTTGGTGGGGAGTCTTGGCTCCAGCCAATACACCCAAAGATATTGTTGCTAAGTTAAATCAAGCCATTAATGAAGTTTCTAATAAAGATGCAGTAAAAGGACGTCTCTTAAATGAGGGTGCCACTATTACGACTGGATCTCCTATGGATTTTCAAAACAATTTAAATAATGAATTAAGAATGTGGCGTAACTTAGTTAAAACAGCCGGTTTAAAAGGTAGCTAATCTGATGAAAATAGTAGTCATTCCGGGAGATGGTATTGGTCCAGAAACAATGGCAGTCGCTATTGACGTCTTGCAGGCGGTTTCCCAGAAATTCAATTTAAATCTGCAGTTGGAGCATGAGCTGGCTGGGCATGACAGCCTCAAGAAGCATGGCGCTACAGTGACTGATGCATTATTGAATAAAGTTAAAAATGCTGATGGCCTGATGCTGGGGCCTATGTCTACTTATGATTTTAAAGATGAGGCTAAGGGTGAAATCAATCCTTCCAAGTTTTTTAGAAAATCATTGGATCTGTATGCCAACATCCGTCCCGCGAGAACCTATCCGGGTATTCCTTCTAAGTTAGGTGAGTTCGACGTGGTGGTGGTTCGCGAAAATACCGAAGGTTTTTATTCTGATAGAAATATTGAATCAGGCGGTAGTGAGATGCTGATCACCCCTGATGTGGCTATCTCCTTAAGGCGAATCACTAGATCTTGTTGTGAACGAATCGCTCGCTCAGCATTTGAGTTAGCTATGACCCGCGGTCAGCATGTCACCTTGGTTCACAAAGCCAATGTTTTAAAAATTGGCGATGGTATTTTTTTAGAGGAATGCCACAAGGTAGCTAAAGAATTTCCAACAGTTCGTGTGGACGATGTGATTGTGGATGCCATGATGGCCCATATGGTCCGAAATCCTCAAAATTTTGACGTGATCGTGACAACCAATATGTTTGGAGATATTTTGTCCGATCTTACTGCTGAGTTATCTGGCAGTTTAGGACTTGGTGGTTCTCTAAATGCTGGTAAAGACCATGCAATGGGGCAGGCAGCGCATGGTTCCGCACCAGATATTGCCGGTAAAAATATTGCCAATCCATTCTCGCAAGTGTTATCTGCTAGTCAACTCTTGGCTTGGTATGGGCAAAAAAATAACAAAGAAGCATTTCTAAAAGCATCTGCCGCTATTGATCGTGCAGTTGAAGAGGCTATTAAGACCGGGCGTTCCACCAAAGATATCGGTGGGCATCTTGGTACTCAAGAAGTTGGGCAAGCTTTGTTAACCCTCATTTGAAATCAGATAAGGCACCATGAAACGATTTGAATCTAAAGTTGCGATAGTCACAGGTGCTGGTTGCGTGGGTCCTGGTTGGGGTAATGGTCGTGCCATGGCTGTGCGATTAGCTGAGGAGGGTGCTCGAGTCTTGGCAGTAGATCGTGATCCTGAAAGATTGGCTCAAACACTAGATCTTGCAGGAGAGTTTAGAGGTTCTATTGAAACGCATTTATGCGATGTCACTAGTTCCTCAAGTATTCAGGAGATGGTTGCAGCATGCCTTGATAAATTTGGCACAATAGACATTCTGATCAATAACGTGGGTGGCTCAGCTGCCGGCGGTCCTGTTGAAATGACTGAAGAGGTTTGGGATAGTCAAATTGCTTTTAATCTTAAAAGTGTATTTTTGACATCTAAATATGTTCTTCCCGTGATGTTGGAAAAAAAGAGCGGTGCCATTGTGAATATGGCTTCCACCTCTGGGATTCGCTGGACTGGTAGTGCGCAAATTGCTTATTCAGCTGCCAAGGCTGGAATCATTCAAATGTCAAAAGTGATGGCGGTTCAATACGCCAGTTCCGGTATACGCGTTAATACAGTGGTACCTGGTCAATTACACACCCCCATGGTGGAGTTTCGTTTGGCCAAGCAACGGGTAGGCGGTGATGTTGATGAACTATTGGCGCAACGCATCAAGAGAATACCGTTGGGATTTATGGGCGATGGTCGAGATTCAGCCAGTGCTGCATTATTTTTGGCCAGTGATGAGGCGAGATTTATTACCGGTACAGAAATCGTTGTTGATGGTGGCATGAGTGTGCGATGCAATTAATGAACATGATGTGTTTCATCCAAAAATGAAAGTATTCCATGAGTGAGAACCATATTAGAGTGCCTTTGGTTGTGCCAGGAACTCGACCTGAATTGGCTGAGATTGAAGAGAAAATCTTAGCTGAGCGTGGCCGAATCTCTTTGCTTTACCAGGTATTGCTGAATAGTAAGTCCATCGTGACGGGCTGGGAACAAATGCTAACCGCTGTTCGGAATAAAACAATTGTCTCCGCTGATTTGCGAGAAATGATTATTTTGAGAGTGGCAGTCTTAAATCAAGCTGAATTTGAGTTTGAAGCGCATATACCGCACGCGCTCAAAGCAGGTGTGTCGCAAAGCAAGATAGACAGTCTGAAAGATGAGGTATTGGGTGAGCAGTTTTCTGAGACGGAAAAATTACTCATGAAAATCACCGATCACATGACGAAAGATGTCATTGTTCCTGAATCTCTCATGAATCAATTAACGGAAAAATACTCACCAGGTGAAGTAGTTGAAATTGTTGCGACAGTTGCTGCCTACAACATGGTTTCTAGGTTTTTAGTAGCTTTAAATATCAAGCATTAATAAAGGGTGGTCGAAATATTCTTTTGTTGTATTTAATAATAATTAAGGAGCACAAATGGAACATGATTTTGATTCAAAGCGTCGCTTAGTACTTCAAGCTGGTTCAGCACTAGGTCTGTCAGCAGTTTCAGGCTCCTTATTTGCTCAATCTGCTTACCCTGCAAAAACTATCAGAGCAATCGTTCCATTTTCAACAGGTGGAGGCACAGATGTCGTTGGACGTGCCTTGCTCCAAAATATGTCTGCCATTTTGGGTAAGTCATTAATTATTGACAATAAACCCGGTGCAGGAACAGTCATCGGCTCAGACTATGTTGCAAAAGCTGATCCAGATGGTTACACCTTATTGATGACAACATCGGCTTTAGCGATTAATGCATCTTTAATTAAAAATTTACCCTACAACACGCTAGTTGATTTAACTCCCGTTGGAAGAATTTGTCATGGCCCTAATGTAGTGGTTGTTCGTGCCGATAGCCCCTTCAAATCTTTAGCGGATGTGATCAAAGCCTCTAAAAATAAACCAGGTAGCCTTAGTTACGCATCATCAGGAACAGGGTCTTCTGTGCACATGTCCACAGAGCTTTTAAAGCTCATGGCCAACGTCCATATTTTGCATATCCCTTATCGCGGAGCTGGCCCTGCCTATACAGACCTTCTAGGTGGTCAAGTCGACTTATTAGTTGGAACAGCAGGCGGTGTTCATAAGTTTGTTCAGGCTGGCAGGATGAGGGCGCTTGCCATTACCTCATTGGAAAGATCTCCTGCTTATCCGGGTGTTCCAACGGTTGCAGAAACAGTACCTGGCTACTCATCTGATGTTTGGTATGGCATGTTTGCTCCCAAAGGGACTCCTCCAGCCATTATTGAGACCTTGAACCAAGCGATGCGCAAGGCAGCTGATGTGCCTGCTTACAAAGCTGCATTAGAGAGAGATGGTTTGGTGCCATCGGTTAATTCACCATCTGAAATGGAAGCCTTTATGCGCGCAGAAGTTGAGAGGTGGAAAAAAGTAGTAACAACCGCAAAAATTACGCAAGACTAATTAACAAAGGTATTCATGATGCAAAGTCAAAGACTGAAACAAAAAATTGCCCTCATTATTGGCGCTGGTCAGCAGCCAGGGCAAACACTTGGCAATGGTAGAGCCACGGCTGAGCGTTTCGCTCAAGAAGGAGCGACTCTATTTTTGGTTGACATCAATGCAGATTGGCTAAATGAAACTGTCCAAGCAATCCGTGCAGCGGGTGGTCAGGTTGAATCTTTAGTTGCTGATATTACGAAGGAATCGGAGTGTTCCAAAATTGTGGCTGAATGCTTCAAAAAATATGGCCGAATTGACATCCTTCACAACAATGTGGGTCTTTCAAAGGGTGATAAAAAAACACCTGAGCTTGATGTCTCTAGTTGGGAGTACATCATGGATCGCAATTTAAAGGGTATGTTCATGATGTGCAAACATACTCTACCGATCATGATTGAGCAGAAGTCTGGCTGCATCATCAACATCTCCTCCACAGCATCGATGGCAGCAAGACCTACGATTACATATAAAACAAGTAAAGCAGGGGTTAACGCTTTAACGCAACACATCGCCATAGAAAATGCACCTTTTGGTATTCGTGCGAATGCTATTTTGCCGGGCTTAATGGATACACCAATGGCTATTAATAGAAGAGCTGAGGAAAGAGGTGTATCTCCAGATCTTATTAGGCAAGAAAGAAATGCTTTAGTTCCATTAAAGCGAATGGGTTCGGCATGGGATGTGGCTAATGCAGCAGTTTTCTTGGCTTCTGACGAGGCTGCTTATGTAACCGGTGTTCTTCTTCCGGTCGATGGAGGTTTGCTTCAGAAGAGGGGTTGATTTATTTACTAGAAATATCAAATTTAATTTAATAATAAAGAGAGACATGTATGAGTAAAGATTTCAATTTTGATCGTCGTTTAGTACTTCAAGCTGGTTCAGCACTAGGCCTTTCAGCGCTTTCGGGCACATTGCTAGCCCAATCTAATTGGCCTACAAAGCCCATCAGATTTATTGTTCCTTTTGTTCCAGGAGGAACCTCTGACATCGTTGCTAGAACGGTTGCTACTGAATTAAGCAAACAGCTTCCGCACCCACTTGTTCTAGAAAATAAGGCTGGTGGTGGCGGTGTGCCAGCAATGCAAGAGGTGGCCCGCGCTGCCGGTGATGGTCACACCATCATTCTTGGTCACGTTGGTTCAATGGCTGTTAATCCTTATATATTTGCAAATACTGGCTACGACGTTAATAAAGACTTTGTGCCTGTCACTTTATTGGCTAAGGTGCCAAGTTTATTTGTTGTGCATCCTGACTTCCCGGCAAAAAACTTAAAAGAGCTCGTGGAGTATGCCAAGCGTCATCCAGGAAAAATCAATTATGGTTCAGCCGGTAATGCCAGCGCTGGGCACTTGGCAATTGAGTATCTAAAAATGACAACAGGTACACAAATGACCCATATCCCCTACAAGGGAACTGGCCCAGCTTTAACTGATTTACTAGCAGGTCGTTTGGACTTCTTCTCAGCTGGAACTCCAGCATTACTTCAGCATATTAAGAGTGGCAAATTAAGAGCTATTGCTACAGGCACACCACAAAGAATTGCTTCATTGCCAGATCTGCCAACAGTAGCAGAGTCAGGTTATAAAGGTTTTGAATCTGTCCAGTGGTACGGTGTATTGGCGCCATCTAGCACTCCACCGGATATTGTGAAGCGCATGCAAGAAGAATGCCGTAAGGCTCTGCGCTCACCAGCTATTTCAGAGCGTTTTGCCAGTGAAGATGCTGTGATTGGTGGTGGTACATCAGCTGAATTCTCGGCATTTATTACCCAACAGCAAAAACTTTGGAAAGAGGTTGTTGCAAAAGCAAAAATCAAAGCAGACTAATTCAACACAATTAAAAGGTATTGATATGAAAAAAGTAAATATTAAGATTCTTGTAGCGGCATTGTTGGGAGCCCCATTCATTTTTAGTGCCCAGGCTCAGGCCCAAGCACAAGCGTGGCCTAATAAACCTATTAAGTTTGTTGTGCCGTTTGCAGCAGGTGGTGCTAATGACCTCATGGCCAGAGCGGCGGCTGAGGGTGCTTCCAAGCAACTCAAGCAAACCATCATTATTGAAAATAAACCCGGTGCTGGTGGCACGATTGGAGCTGTATCTGTTACTCAAAGTCCTCCTGATGGTTACACATTTTTGATCAGTGCTGCAGGTCTTATTTCTAACACTATGATCAAGAAA
>JAHEBW010000002.1:103479-115357 GCA_024642065.1 Polynucleobacter sp.
TATAAAGACTCTGAGCTAACCCCGGTAGTTATGATTGGTTTATCACCTTCAGTCATTGTTGTGTCATCTAAGTCAAACTACAAAAACCTAAAAGAATTTGTTGAAGCTTCTAAGACAGGTCAGGGCTTCCACTTTGCAACTGCAGGTACAGGTAGTACACCTCACTTTGTGGCTGAGATGCTCAATACAAAATATGGCGCTAAGCTCATTCCAGTTCCATACAAAAGTGGTTCTGAAGGTGCAACAGCTGTGATTGGTGGTCAGGTAGAAGGTACATCAGAGGCCAGCATTATTTCATTGCCACACATCAAACCAGGTGGCAAATTTAGAGCTTTAGCGACAACCTGGACACAACGCATCTCTGCTTATCCTTAGTTAACAACGACTGCTGAGCAAGGTTTCCCAGATGTTCAAATTGCTCACTGGGCAGGTATTCATGCGCCAACAGGTGTACCTGCTGACATCATGGACAAACTTGCATCAGCAGTTGACTTCGCGATGAAGTCACCTGAGGTTGTCAACAAACTCAGACCTATGGGTATTGAGCCAGTTGGTGGAACTCGCCAATCATTTAATGAGTTTGTGAACGCTGAAAGAGCTCGCTTAGGTACTATCGTTAAATCTTCTGGCATGAAAGAAAATTAATGAGTACAGATTCATCCCTTGGCCAACAGCTAAGGAAAAAAATTCAGCTCAAACAAGGCATGATTGTGGCTGGCGCAGCTAATGCGCTAGCTGCAAGAGTGATTCAGGAAGTTGGATTTGAAGCAGTCTATCTAAGTGGTGCTGGATTAACCAATACCTACTATGGCATGCCTGATTTAGGCTTTGTTGGTTTAAGCGATTTGGTTCAGCACACCTCGGCGATTCGTCATGCAGTTAATTTGCCAATTATTGTTGATGCGGATACAGGTTTTGGTAATGCTCTGAATGTTCTGCACACAGTTAAATCTTTGGAAAGAGCGGGTGCTAATGCTATTCAACTGGAAGATCAGGTCATGCCTAAAAAGTGCGGCCACTTCTCAGGGAAACAAGTCATTACTGCCCAAGAAATGATCTCTAAAGTGAAAGCTGCTGTTGATGCCAGAGAAAGTGAAGATTTCTTAATCATTGCTAGAACAGATGCCAGGGCTGTTAATGGTATTGATGATGCGATTGATAGAGCTCAGCAATATTCTGCTGCAGGTGCCGACATTACCTTTGTTGAGGCTCCCATCAATATTGATGAGCTCAGAAGAATACCGGCAGACATCGAATGTCCTCAAATCGTCAACGTCGTTATTGGTGGAAAAACTCCATCCTTAAGTGCTAAGGAATATGCCCAAATGGGTTTTGGTATGGTCTTATATGCCAATGCTGCTTTGCAGGGCGCGTTAAGGGGAATGACTGATGCCCTACAGACTCTCAAAAACAATGGACGCTTGGAAGAAGATCCTTCACTTGTTGCCACGTTTGCGGAACGTCAGTTAATTGTCCAAAAAGACTACTTTGATGATCTAGATAAGAAGTATTCGAGCTAATTACAGCCAAGTAATACAAGTAAAGGTAAAAAGAAAAAGCCCCTGAATTGCTTCAGGGGCTTTCTTATTTGGCTCCTCGACCTGGGCTCGAACCAGGGACCTACGGATTAACAGTCCGGCGCTCTACCGACTGAGCTATCGAGGAATAGACCAAGATTATAGCCTGATTTTCTAAAGATGCCAAATTTCCCAGGACTTTGTTCTAATAGGGGGAATTCTTCTATAGGCAAGCATGATTAAGATCACCAACTGGGCGCAATCCAAAGATTTAATTAAGCCCATCCGCTATCAAGTATTTGTGGTTGAGCAGGGTATTCCTGAGGCGGAAGAGTGGGATGATGATGACTTGATTGCCATTCATGCCTTGGCCATATCGAATCAAGAAGTAATTGGGACTGGTCGACTCATCATTGCTGGAGATGTCGCCAAAATAGGTCGTTTATCGATCCTAAAACCCAGAAGAGCGGAAGGATTTGGCAAAGCTATCTTGCGGCAACTGATCGAAACAGGCAAAGAAAAGGGCGTTCAAGAATTCACCTTGCACGCCCAAGTTCACGCATTAGACTTTTATCTCCGAGAAGGCTTTAAACCCGAGGGAGACTTCTTTGATGAAGTCGATATTCCTCATCAAAAGATGATTTTAAAACCATCAAAAGATTAAAAATCAAACTTGGCATTCGCTCTAAATATTCTTGGCGCACCTGGAATCAAGTAGGCATCACCTAAATACTCACTGACATCTCTCCAGTAACCTTTTTCAAAAATATTTTCAACATAGAAGTTGAGTGTTGTCTTCGTATTATTGACTTTCAGGGACTGCGTTAAACCCGCATCCATTCTGTGATATCCAGGCACCTTAACGGAGTTATCTCGTTTTGCGTATTTGCTACCTTCATATACCCATCCGCCATTGAGAGATGTGTTTTCATAGCTTGGAAGCTTATAGCTAGCAAATGTAGAGAGTTTGAACGTTGGCACATTCATGGCTTTCTTTCCATCAAATTGATCGCCAGTGCCTTCGGTAACTGCATCGATGAACATAGCCGATGTTTGCAAACCTAGACGACTTGTGAAGTTCCCAGCTAAACCTAACTCAAGACCAGTATGTTTTTGGGTTCCTCTTTGAACAAATTCACCAAATAGACCATTAGATACAGTTGTGTATTCATAAGGCTTTTTGAGTTGAAATAAAGCCAGAGATGTTTGTAAATTGTTTCCTAAATTTGTTTTATTGCCGATCTCAAATTGTTCTGTTCTTTTAATGCCTAAGACTTGACCAAAATTGGTTGAGATAAGAGGGGCTCTGCCTCCCAATTCAATTCCTTCAGCATAAGATAAATAGTTTTTTGAAGCTTCTGTAAGTGGGTATGAAACAGCCAACGATGGTAATAAAACACCTTGCCCCATACCTCCGTGAACGTAGCTGCCAGCATTGCTATTGAAAGTCTTCCATTTTTCTCTGATATCAATAGCTTGTAATGATCCATTCAATATGAATTTGCCAATTCCAGTGATTGAGTCTTGAATGTAAGCAGAAGTTTGCTCGTGCGTATATCCAAAGTTATCCATAAAAGCGACATTTGAGCCAGGATAGCTGGTTGCTCCATTCGGACTTGAGAAGATATTCCCATAGGCGTAATCTCCAGCGGTCGGTGGATATTCAAGTTCAGCATCTTGCGCATCTTTCCAGCGATAGTTTGGTTGAGCAACTCTTCGATTGAAGTAGCTGATACCTGATGTGAGGCGGTGTTCAAGTCCATTTAGCTTAGTTGTTCCGCTAATTTCTAATTTTGCTTTTTGGTTATTATGAATTTCTCCATTACTACTGAAGTCAGAGATGCTAAATTTGCCATCGCTACAAAATGAATTAGATGTGCTTGGGTATTGATAGGGTGAAGACCATGATTGAGCTATGCCAGTTGGGCAGCCCCATGGGAATGAGCTGTTGTCGCTCGTCACAATCCGACTAATTTGATATCCCGTATTTAACTTCCAGCCATTTTCTAAATCGTGAATTAACCGTGTACCAAAATTGGTATGTTCAGTTTTGGTCGGTTTTCTCCAGGGTTGAAGCGCTAATACTTGTTCAGGATTCAATGGGGGTAAGTTTGTACCTCCCAATAGTTGCAGCCCGGGCTGTGTGAATTGTTTTTTCTTTTGATAATCAAAATCAGTTTCAATTCTTGTCTTCGCTGAAGGAATAATATCTAGTGATGCGCTAATGAACTGTCTCTCACCCGTAGCTTCTTTTGCATAAGGTTTGATATCTTCATGGGCTGCATTGAGACGAATACCTAAGCTTTTTTCGCTATTGAGCCAACGACCATAATCCGCTGATTGAGAGAAGCTACCTTTTTCACCATAGCCAACTGATGCACTGTTAATGTTGGTGGGACGTTTAGTTACAAAATTAACATAGCCACCTGGTGAAATTGCGCCTGTTTCTGCTCCTGCGATGCCTTTGATAACCTCTATGCGTTCTTTGTTTTCTAAAGGAATGTTGGCTTCAGCAGCTAAAGGCATGCCATTAAGCTGGTAGGCTGTTCCGTAATCAAGTCCAAATCCACGAATTGAGAAGCCTTCGTAGTAGCCTAGCGGCGAGTAGTTGGCTTGCACTGAAGCATCATTCCTTAATACTTCACTGGTTTTTTGAGCCATTGTTTTATCAATTTGCTCTCGTGTAATCGAATTTATCGACTTTGTTTGATCGATCCATTTGCCACCAAATCCAGCCTGAATTTCCTGGCTGATTAAACCTTCGTTGCCACCAGTCACAACAACCGGTGATAACAGCGTCTCAGTTTGAGCTTGGCTTTGTGAGGCGATGAATAGAAGCAGGGCGCATGCGCCTGCGATTTGATTCTTTTTTGGCATATAAGCCATCGTCAGTACTCCTTGTATAAACGATGGCGAGTTGGGGATGCGGTTTTGACGCTTCCCTGCGCTCGCATTATCGAGATCAGGTTCAACGGGTATTTCTCACCCACATCCGATACAACTAGATGCAGGACCCCGAGCTAATATCTAAAACTTCTAGATGTGATGATTATATGGAATATTTAAGCTTTTAGCTTTTCAAGCGATTGGAAAATATGGCTCTTGGCTATTTGAAGGCGTTCTTGAGGCGTTCCGCCAATGGCTAGATAAGGGATATTCAGCTCATTGAGCCTTGTTTCTATAAGCGAATGGACAGCAGTTTGGGCTTTAGCCCCATCCCTCTGAACGCCATCACTGGCCCACGGAAAATCCATTTGTGTAAAAAGGGTTAATTCGTAATCATGCTTTTGTGCAATCGCATCTACGAGTGCATCGCGTTTTCCAAATACCCACTCGCTGTAAATGCTCGTTAATAAAGGTGTGGTGTCACAAAAAAGAAAAGCATGTTGATCACCTTGCGCTCGAGCAACTAATTCTCGAGATAAACGATCTTCCAAGGACTTTTGTTCTTGAGCAATTTGTACTTGCTCATGGCTTTGAGGAGTTCTTTTTTCTTGCTCTACAAACGATCTTAAATACTCATGTGCAAAAGTAGCGGGGTAGGTTTTCTGAAACTCCCTCACTAAATCATTCGCCAAAGTAGTCTTACCAGTGCACTCCGCACCAATAATGGCGATCTTCATCAAGCGACTCATACGGATGCACTCGAGGAAGACTGTTGCTGGATCTGCTCTGACCAGTGCTTCCAGCCCCAAATGCACAAAGCAATAAACAGGCTATACAAAACAGCAGTTAGATATAAATCTTTATAAATGTATAAACCTACATAAATAAGATCTACAAAAGCCCATACCAACCAATTCTCAAGCCATTTTTGGGCACTCATATAAGTGGCCACCAAACTGCCAGCGGTTAAAAATGCATCGGTATTAGGAACATCGGAACTCGTGAAGTTCAGCAAAACCCACTTTAGGAATAAAAATAACAAAACCCAAGCAACTAGACAGGCAATCAATGGATTGCGGGAAATCTTGCTAAATGGCTTGGCAGTTTGATGACCATCTAGGACATTCTTTTTTGACCAACACCACCAAGCGTAAATAGCCAGACCAATAAAGACCAGTTGAAGGGCGGCATCACCAAATAATTTCGCATCTTGGAAAACCCAGGCATAAGTGGCAGAGCTGGCAATGGCAAATGGCCAAGTTAATACTCGACCTTGGGCATTGAGGGTCACGCAAATCAGCGAAAGTAAGAATGCCGCTATTTCCATGATCAGATCAGGCTAACTTAAGCTTTTCTGAGTAGGAAATCAGCGGTTACTGCCGCAGCATCAGGCGTTAAGGCGCCTTCAAGAATCAAATTGGCTGCTTGAGTAAAAGGTACTTTGATAAATTCTGAAACTTCACCATCATTGTTCTTAGGGCTGAAATCGTCAGGAAGCATTAAATCGTAGGTATAGAGGCTCTCATCATGTAGGCCTTTAGGTTCTACAACCCGTCTGACATGGATATGACCTACTGGGTTAGCTAAACGTGCAATATCCAGTGGAACCCCAGCTTCTTCCCATAACTCTCTTAAAACACACTGTTGCAGCGTCTCATCAGCGCTAATGCCGCCAGCGGCCAAGTTATCCAACATATTAGGGTCTGTGGCCTTGATATTGCTGCGTAAGCCTAAATAGAGTTCTTGTTGGGCTGTGTAGCCATTGATATGGCAAGCACGGCTATGCAGACCTAATGAACGGAAAACAGCTCTTTCCATGCGGAAGCGTTCGTGGCCTAAATGGTCTAACCAAGAAAAATGCTCATTTCTCCAACCGGGAGCTAAGCCTTGTTTCTTTAAAAACTCAGCAAAATCTTGTAAGACTTGGCTTAATAAATAAGGGGATAGATTCTCAAGCTGTAAATGATCACCAAATCGAACTAAGGCAGGTGTTTCAGTCTTTTCTATATATGATTCAATCGTATTAATATAGTCAGGCTGAACGTGTCCGATAATCTCGCTGCCATAGCGGATCTTTAACCAATGATCTGGTGCTGGTCTTAAAGCTGTCTCTAGAAGTTCTTCTAATGCAGCTTTGGTGGTGGCAGAAATTAATGACATGTTGAGATGATTTATTAATATGATTGAATTATCTTCTAAACAGCATGGTATTGCGTAGTTTTCATATTTGAGAGATAAAAGATGACCCAAGACACTCAAGCAGAAAATAATCCTTCAGAAAACCAATCTGATGAAATTCAAGATGACTTTGAGCCTCTGATTCAGGCAGGTCACATGATCTGTTCATCAGAAACTGTTGAAGATCAAGGCGATGGTTTTCGTTTCATGATTCGAAGTTCAGATATTGCCTCCAAAGTAGGGGGTGTTGATCATCGTGTTGATGAGACATTACCTGCTTTTGTCATTCGTCATGAGGGTCAAGCTCATGCTTATCTCAATCGATGTGCTCATGTGGCGATGGAACTCGATTGGCAACCTGGTCAATTCTTCACACAGGATCGTTCTGCTCTCATTTGTGCCTCGCATGATGCGCAATATCTTCCAGATACAGGGGAATGTATTTCTGGACCATGTCCAAGAGGTGCGACACTGATCAAACTAGATATTGAAGAAAAAGCGGGCCAGATTTTTCTCTGTCAAGCCCTTTAAAAGATTTATTTCTTTTTATTATTTTTAATGATGAGCTACAAAATAAATATTATTTAAATTTATTTAATGCCTGCTTAAAAATTAAGCAGGCTAGCTCAAGCATTGCGCCATAAGGACTTTTTTATTTTTGCGCTAGAGTAGTCCACACATTCTGTGGATAAGTTTTAAAAACTTTTTTACATAAACCCTATTTTTACCTATTGACATACTCCCAGAAAATTATTTTTCAATGAATTTAGAAACTATCCTCGGGTATACCGCTGCAGTCCTTACCACATTTTCTTTTTTACCCCAGGCGATTCGTATTTATCGAACCAAAAACACCAATGCGATCTCTTTTTGGATGTATTCTATTTTTAGTGCGGGTGTTTTTTTGTGGCTGATTTATGGCGTATTAATTCAGGCTTGGCCAGTCGTCATTGCCAACGCGATTACACTATTACTATCGCTGTGGATTTTATGGATGAAGATCAATGAATAAGTTATTTAAAACATTTGCTGTTATCGCACTTTTTGGCGCTTTGGCTGCTTGCTCAACGACGCCTGTTACAAATGCTGACGGTGATAGTTTTCAAGATATTCAAACCAAACTGCTAGGCGACATGCCATTACCGGGTGGCGCTACGATTGTTCACGATAAATCCTTAATTTTGGGCTCTGGTGACGGTTGGGCTGGTCGCGTGGCCATCAGTTCTGCCCAAAACGCTACTGAAACATTTACTTTCTTTAGAGATCACTACCAAAAAGCTGGTTGGACCTTAGTCTCTTCAACTAAAACAAAAAACAGCATCTTGGTATTCATTAAAAAAGACCGTACGGCAACGGTTGAAATTGAAGAGGGTTCTATGTTGGGTAGAACAGGTGTAATGCTCACAGTAGCCCCAAGGAGTACTGTGATTCCTCCTGTTAGCAAATAAGACAAGCCATTCGAGTAAGAATTCAATTTCAGACAAAAAAAGCCATCTTCTGATGGCTTTTTTCTTTGTAGCCATACGCATAAGACTTATCATTTGAGTATGGATATCAAAAAAGTAGCTTATCGAGTTTTTTTACCCTTAGTGACAGTGCTGATTGTCTCTTGGATAGCTATTTTTATTTTCTTGCCACAGTTCATTCAATCAAAAGTTCATGAATACGGCCAAAGTATTGGTTATCAAATCCAATATCAAGACTTAAGTGTTTCGCCATGGTTTCTTAGGGTGGATATTGATGGTTTGCAGATCAATCAAACATCAGGTGAGCCGCTACTCAAAGCAAAACGTCTCACGGTTAATGCTGAAATCATTAATTTGGCGATTGGGCATCTTCATTTCTCAGAAATCGCATTAGATGGTCTTCAATTAACGCTCAGCCGTCAGGCTAATCAAAAAGGTCTGGCTCAATGGAACTGGTTAGAGTTCATAGCAGCGATTCAAGCTAAAAAAGCGAATAAAGAAAAACCATCAACTCTTAAGATTGATGTATCTGAGTTCCTTTTAAAAAATGCCCATCTCATCGTCGATGATCGCATCACTAAAATCAAATATGATCTTCCGCAGTTAAATTTAAGTGCCAAGGATCTTGCCAATTACGACCCATCTGGACGAGCCGGTGCGCAAGGTGATTACAGCATTCATCTGGGCGCTTTAGATCTTCCGATTCCTGGTTCAGCAAATCATTTGAAGCTAGCCAGTCTGGGTTTAGTTGGCCACATAGAGTTGCTCAGCAAAGAAATGCTCAAAGTGCAAATGGATTTAAAAATCAATGATGCGCTTCTAAAGAGTCAAATCCATCTAAACATGAAGAACTCTGAATTAGATGGCGATATCAAATTCAAAGACATGCCCTTAGCCCCCTGGATTGCTTTATTGCCTTCCAATAAAGCCTTACTTACAGAAAAGGGCCGTGTTAGTGCTGATTTAAAACTCAAAACAGCCAAAAAAGGTTGGTCAATTTTGGGCAATATTGATTTTGGTGAATTGGCTATCTATGAACCGGGTGAAAAAGAAGCTCTTATCAGCTGGGATAAAGCCTATTTCTCGAAGTTTGAACTTAACTTCCTTGATCAAACTAAACGGCGCTTTAGTATTGATGAGCTCAATGTGACTCGTCCTGAGGTGAGGTTCACTATTGGTGAAGATCGTTTATCTAATTTCCGTCGCATGTTCTCTAAAGATCTTCAAAAGCCATCGCAGTCGACTAATCAGTCAACTAATCAGCCGGCTTCAGCAACAACTGCCAACGTATCAAAGTTTCAGGTAGATATCAAAGCTGTGAAGGTGGGCAATGGCAGCATGTATTTCAATGACCTTTCTTTAAGGCCACAATTTAGAACCAGAATTCGCCAGCTTAATGGCTCGTTATTAGGTGTGAGCAATGTCCCTGGGCAATACGCTTTAATTGCTTTGGATGGTCAAGTTGATCGCCGAGGTAGCATGCGTGCTCGGGGTCAAATGGCTTTCGAAGATCCACGTCGTAATAATGAAATCAACATCACTTTTAGAAATTTGCCGCTGAATAGTATTAATTCCTATGCCATGACATTTGCAGGGCATGAGATTGAATCTGGTCGGATTGATGTTGATCTTAAATACGCCACTAAAGATGGTCGCTTGCTGGGTAAGAACCACTTTGTGATCAATCAAATTAAATTGGGTAAAGAGTTAGAGGATTTCAAAGGCAAACGTTTACCTATTAATTTGGCGATTAGCTTGTTGGAAGATTCTGAAGGCATGATTGATGTCAATATCCCAGTGAAGGGCAATGTTGATGCACCTGAGTTCAGTATGGGCCATTTGGTTTGGCAAGCGATTGCCAATGTCTTGGGAAATATTGCTACAGCTCCATTCAAAGCCTTAGGTGCGATGTTTGGTGATGATGGATTTGATGGTATTTATTTCAATTTAGGTGAAAGTATCATCACACCACCTGAAAGAGAGAAGCTAGAAAAGCTCGCTATCCTGGCGGTTAAAAAGCCCAACGCTAATATTCAGTTCTATGGCACTTATGATCCTGAAGTTGATCGCGCTGAGTTAGCGAGAGTTCAAGCGGATCGTGCCATCTTGATCGGTGCAGGATTCAAGATCAATCATGATGAACCTTTACCAAGTCCTAGCTTAGCTGACCCTCGCATCCAAAGTGGCCTGAAGTCTGCATACGGTTCTCAAGTAGGGCGTATTCAATTGGTGCAGCGTTTATTAAAGCTAGCCAACACGCCTGAGCGCTGGGAGCAATTAAGAGATGAACTCATTAAGAGTTATCGCATCACCGATCAGCAACTGATTAATCTAGCCAACTCACGTGCCCAAAATGCGCAGACAGTATTTCTAAAAAAATCGCCAGAATTGGCTAACCGAGTTTCATTAGGTAAAGCCCAAGTCTTCAAAGCTGAAGACTTGGGTATCGTCCTTGGTGTCTCTTTAAGCAAATAATCATTTAAAACTTATGAACCTAAATCAACTCCAACGCCTTAAATCTCGTCTGATTGAGCCACCTTTGCTATATGTTTTACCTCTGATATTGGTGGCGCTCATCGGTTTATTGATTTGGTCTTTAATTCCAAGCCCATCCAATAAATTAGTCATCACTACAGGTATCGATCAAGGTTTGTATTACAGATTTGGTGAGCAGTTATCGAAGGAGTTGGCTAAAGAAGGTATTACTCTAGAGGTGTTAACTTCAGCGGGTAGCGTTGAAAATATCAACCGATTGAACGACCCCAAGTCTGGTGCTCAAATCGCGCTTCTACAAGGTGGCGTTGGTAACCCTAGTGAGCATCCTAATATTTCAGCTTTATCAGCTTTATTTGATGAACAAGTTTGGGTCTTTTATCGTCATCAATCGTTCAAGACGCCTATTACAAAACTCACAGAGTTAAATCAAAAGCGTATTTCTATCGGCCTACCTGGTAGTGGCACGCGTGCATTGAGTTTGCAATTATTGGGTCTGAACGGCATTGATCCTGAGAAGGATGCTAAGGGCATTATTTTTAAAGATCTTAATGCTGTTGATACTCTCAAAGCTCTCAAGGCTAACGAAGTAGACCTAGCGATCCTGATCAGTGCCCCACAAGCCCCAATTATTTTGCAGTACTTGCGTAGCCCTGAGTTGGCTGTCATGAGCTTTGATCAAGCTGATGCCTATGCTCTGCGCCTACCATTCTTAAAAAAGGTCTCTGTGCCAAGAGGTGTGATTAATTTGGCTGAAGATCTTCCAAAGAAGGACTTAACCATCTTGGCAACGCCAACATCTATTGTGGTCACGGAGGATATTCATCCAGCTCTCATCACGCCATTGATGCGTCGCTCCGAATCAGCTATTGAGCAACTTGGTTTATTGCAAAAAGAAGGTGAGTTTCCATCTGCTATCGGTTTTGCATGGCCCCACAATGATGATGCTAAGCACTATCTCAAAACAGGACCTTCATTCTTACATCGTCATTTGCCATTCTGGAGTGTGGTTTGGATTGATCGCGCCATTAGGATTGGTTTGCCACTCTTAGCGATTCTTTTACCTTTGATGAACTACTTGCCTATGTTGATCCGCATAAGGGTCGAATCAAAGACATCCGGTATTTATAAACGATTAAGAAGCTTAGAAGAGCGTTACAGACAAAACCCTCAACTTGATTGGCGTGCAGAATTAGAAGAAATCCAAGATCAGGCTATCAAAATGAGAGTGCCTAAAAAGTTCGCTGTGAATGTCTATGAACTCAGGATGTACATTGACATGGTTAGAGCCAAGTTATCTGGTCAGCGCCCCTGAAGTTTCTGGTCCCGCCAACAGGA
>JAHEBW010000012.1:0-20347 GCA_024642065.1 Polynucleobacter sp.
TGAGCCTATTTTCAAACGTTGAACTTGCCCCTCGCGACCCTATTCTTGGTCTTAATGAAGCCTATAACTCTGACACCCGCTCAAACAAGGTAAACCTTGGGGTTGGCGTCTATTTTACGGACGATGGAAAGATTCCATTATTACGTGCAGTTCAAGCTGCCGAGAAGATCATGATGGAAAAATCAGCTGCTCGTGGCTATCTAGCCATCGAGGGCATCCCTGCCTATAACCAGGGCGTTCAAAACCTATTATTTGGTCAAGATTCAGAAATTTTGACTGCCGGACGTGTTGTAACTGCCCAGGCTGTTGGCGGTACTGGCGCTCTTAAGATTGGCGCTGACTTCATCAAACGTCTTGAGCCTAATGCTGTTGTAGCCATTAGCGACCCTAGCTGGGAAAACCACCGCGGCATTTTCGAATCTGCTGGCTTCACAGTTCAAAACTACACTTATTACGACCCAAGTACTCGCGGCGTTGACTTTGAAGGCATGGTCAAGTCTCTTGAGTCCTTGCCAGCTAAATCTGTTGTTCTTTTACATGCTTGCTGCCACAACCCTACCGGTGCTGACTTGAGTCCTGCTCAATGGGAAAAGGTTGCAGAACTTTGCAAAACAAAGAATTTGATCCCATTCTTAGATATGGCTTACCAAGGTTTTGCCGACAGCATTGACGAAGATGGTGCGGCAGTTCGTTTATTTGCTAAAGCTGGACTCTGCTTCTTTGTTTCAAGCTCATTTTCTAAGTCATTTTCACTATATGGCGAGCGCGTAGGTGCTTTATCTGTTGTTACAGCCAGCAAAGATGAATCAACTCGTGTGATGTCTCAATTAAAACGCGTCATTCGTACCAACTACTCTAATCCAGCTATTCATGGCGGCACGGTGGTTGCAACGGTTCTTAATAGCCCAGAATTACGTGCTATGTGGGAGCAAGAGCTTGGTGAAATGCGCGATCGCATCAAATTAATGCGTAATTCTCTTGTTTCGAAGTTAGCCCAAGCGGGCGCAACTCGTGACTTTGGCTTTGTTAATGCCCAAAGGGGTATGTTCTCCTATTCAGGCCTTACAGCTGACCAGGTTGAGCGTTTAAAGACTGAATTTGGCATCTACGCAGTTTCAACTGGCCGTATCTGCGTTGCAGCCCTCAATAGCAAGAATATTGATGGTGTTGCAAAGGCTATAGCAACAGTTCTTTAATCTATATTAATCAATGTCTTAGACAACATTTCAGTGCTTTAAGCGCTGAAATGTTGCATTGCACAAATCCTGGATTTTGAGGATAATCAAACTTAGTGTAAAAAGTGCTTTAGTGCACAGTCGTTCAAATGATGATCTTTGAACTCTTTAAGCTTTCGGGAGATTAATCAATGCTGTATCAATATCAAGAATTTCAAAAGGCCCTTCTTCAGCCATTAACGGCTTGGGCTCAAGCTACAGCCAAAACCTTTGTTAATCCAAGCAACCCACTCTCCCTATTGCCTTCAGCAACTCGGATTGCTGCTGGTTATGAACTACTGTATCGCTTAGGTAAAGAATACGAAAAGCCAGAATTTAAAATCAAAAATGTAATGGCCCACGGTAAAAATGTGGCCATCAACGAATTTACAGTTGTAGATAAGCCTTTTTGCAAATTAATTAGATTTAAGCGTTTTTCTGATGATGTGAATGTCATCAAGAAGCTCAAGGAAGACCCGGTTGTATTGATTGTGGCCCCTTTATCAGGACACCACTCCACCTTGTTACGCGACACAGTGCGTACTTTGTTACAAAACCACAAGGTTTACATCACTGACTGGGTTGATGCTCGGTTAGTGCCCCTAGAAGATGGCACTTTCCATTTAGATGACTACGTTCATTACATCCAAGACTTCATCAGAGCCATCGGCGCCAAAGATTTGAACTTGGTCTCTGTTTGCCAACCTACTGTTCCAGTACTAGGTGCTGTTTCTTTGATGGCATCGAATGGTGAAGTAACTCCAAGAACAATGACCATGATGGGCGGCCCTATTGACGCTCGCAAGAGCCCAACACTGGTCAACTCAACGGCAACTAATAAGTCGTTTGAGTGGTTTGAAAATAACGTTGTATTCACCGTACCACCGCCACATCCTGGTGCTGGACGTCGCGTGTACCCAGGATTTCTACAACACACTGGCTTTGTTGCCATGAATCCTGATCGCCACCTTCAATCACACTGGGATTACTTCCAAGACTTGGTCAAAGGTGATAAGGGTGACGCACAAGCTCATATTGAGTTCTATGATGAGTACAACGCTGTATTGGATATGGATGCGTCGTATTACCTAGAAACGATTAAAACAGTTTTCCAAGACTTCTCATTACCAACAGGTAAATGGGTAGTTGGTGGCAAATTAGTCAAACCACATGACATCACCGGCACAGCCCTACTGACTGTTGAGGGTGAGTTGGATGACATTTCTGGTAGCGGCCAAACTCGTGCTGCTCACACTCTTTGCAAGAACATCCCAGAGCGTAAAAAAGAACACTACGAAGCTAAAGGTGCTGGTCACTACGGCATCTTCTCTGGTCGACGTTGGCGTGAAATGGTTTACCCAGAAATTTGTCAATTTATTCGTAAGCATGCTATCAAGGGCAGCAAAGAAGTTGCAGCAAGACCTGTTGCAAAAAAACCTGCTGCTACGAAAGCATTAGCCGGAAAAGTTGCTACTAAAAAAGCGGGTCCAGTAAAAAAAGTGGCCAGCAAAAAAGTTGCAATTAAAAAGGTAGCTAAGAAGAATGCCTAAATCTATAGACGGTCTAGATGACCTGTTTAGCCGTCTATATGCTGCTCTACCTCAAACTCAATGTACTAAATGCGGCTATCCGGACTGCCAAGCTTATGCCAAAGCAATGGCATCTGGCGAGGCGTCTCATAATCAATGCCCACCCGGCGGTTCAGAAGGCATTGTTCGGCTAGCCAAAATCCTCAATAAAGAAGTTCTTCCGCTCAATCCTGAGAATGGTGAAGAAAGACCTCGTCCAGTTGCGTTCATTGATCCTAAAGCATGTATTGGATGTACTCTTTGCATTCAAGCATGCCCTGTTGATGCCATTGTTGGCGCATCTAAACAAATGCATGTGGTACTTAAGGATTGGTGTACTGGCTGTGATCTTTGCATTCCACCTTGCCCAGTTGATTGCATCACCATGCACCCCGTCACAGACAATAAAACTGGATGGGCAGCTTGGAGCCAAGATCTCGCTGATGAATCCAAACAACGATATGAATTACGTCAAATTCGTTTAATCAGAGAAGAAGCTGATAACGATCAACGCCTCAAACGTAAAGCTGAGAATAAGTTAAAAGCACTAGATGTTGAGTCCGCGCATTCTGATGCTGAGAAAACAGATATCGAAAGAAAGAAAGCGATTATTGCCGCTGCGATTGCTAGAGCAAAAGCAAAGCAAGATACCGCTGATCAAGAAGAGCCAAACGATTAAAGCAATTGTTTAATAAGCTCGACGTAGGACTGCATATCAGGCGGAGTTCCTTGACGTTGAGCATTCCACATCACTTCCCCCAAACACTCCATCATGCGATGCTGAGCCTCATGCTCAGAATCCAACTTGATCATTAACTGCCTACTCACCTCACGAATTCCAGGTGGCTGATCAATTTGAACCTGCTCTGTAATAGATAAGTGCATAGCCAAATGCAAGAAAGGATTTGTCTGACCCTTTTCTGGCGTGTAATCGGTAGACTGGGCACGCTCAGGCTGACTTAGGATCTCATGATATTCAGGATGCTCGACCATCCAGCGCGCAGCAATTGATTCAAGAGGCGTCAAAATACCTGCACTCACATGCTTGGACCAAGCCTCACAAAAAAATTGTCTTACCTCTTCGCGACTGGGATTAAATAAACTCATACTGAAAAATTCTTTTCTTTAGAAGAACACAAAGGTTCAACAATACATTGTGAACAATCTGGTTTTCTTGCTTTACAAACATAACGACCATGCAAAATTAACCAGTGATGCGCATCAATTAAATATTCTTTAGGGACTCTTTTTAATAATGCCATCTCAACAGCCAAAACATCTTTTCCCGGCGCCAAACCAGTACGGTTTGAAACTCTAAAAATATGTGTATCAACGGCCATGGTGGGATGACCAAAAGCCGTATTCAATATGACATTAGCAGTTTTTCTACCTACGCCTGGCAAGGCTTCTAAAGCATCCCTATCTTCGGGTACTTGACTCTGATGACGTTCTATCAATAAGCGACAAGTTTCAATTAGGTGCTTAGCTTTGGTTTTATAAAGGCCAATATGCTGAATATAGGGAATTAATCCCTTTTCACCTAAAGCGTAAATTTTTTCAGGTGTATTCGCAACTGGATATAAACGTCGAGTTCCTTTATTGACAGATATATCAGTTGCTTGGGCGGAGAGTAAAACCGCAGCCAACAATTCAAATGGCGTTGAATACTCAAGCTCTGTTCTAGGCTTTGGATTATTGCTTTTGAGAGCCTCGAAAAAAGCTCTGCGCTTTTCAGGATTCATTGCCAATTAAATAACCCCTAGGAGCTCTTGAATTTTTTGTTTGAGGCCAGGCACTTTAGCTAGTTGAATATTTAAATGGCTCGGATCTTGAGCTCGTAACTTTTCCGACCACACAGAGCCCGGAAAACAAACATCTTTTTGAAATCTTGGAATGACATGCCAGTGAAGGTGAGGAACCATATTACCTAAGGCTGCTAAATTCACCTTATCTGGAGACATCGTCTCAAGGACTGCATTTTCAATCAGCATCACAACATGATTAAGTCTAGCGCGCTGATCAACCGATAGTTGACTCATCTCTGCGATATGTCCATTCCAGATAACTCTGCAAAATCCAGGGAAATCTGCTTCATTAGCCAAAATGACTCGCATCTCTTCATTTTTCCAGAGAAGTTCGCCACCATCAGTGGTACATAAAGGGCAATTTGCATTCATGGTCATCATTTTCGCTCAAAAATAAAAAGCCCGGCTTTTGGCCGGGCTAATCAACAAAGGCGGGGTACGCCTTAGTCAATGACTTGCTTAGTGGAACTGCTCTTCTTCTGTTGAACCAGTCAATGCTGTTACAGATGAAGCGCCACCTTGAATCACTGTTGTTACTTCGTCGAAGTAACCAGTACCAACTTCTTGTTGGTGTGAAACGAAAGTGTAACCACGGTCACGAGCTGCGAATTCAGGCTCTTGAACTTTTTCAACATAAGCTGACATACCGCGTGCAACGTAGTCTTGAGCCAAGTCGAACATGTTGTACCACATAGAGTGAATACCAGCCAATGTGATGAATTGATATTTGTAACCCATCGCACCAAGCTCACGTTGGAACTTAGCAATTGTTGCGTCGTCCAAGTTTTTCTTCCAGTTGAATGATGGTGAGCAGTTGTATGCCAACATCTTACCTGGGTGCTTAGCGTGAACTGCTTCAGCAAATTTACGAGCAAACTCAAGATCAGGCGTACCAGTTTCACACCATACCAAGTCAGCGTATTCAGCATAAGCAATCGCACGTGAAATCGCTTGATCGATACCCTTCTTAGTTTTGTAGAAACCTTCAGCAGTACGCTCACCTGTCAAGAATGGCTTATCGTTTTCATCGTAATCAGATGTCAATAAGTCAGCAGCTTCAGCATCAGTACGTGCAATCACCAATGTTGGAACGCCACAAACGTCAGCAGCCATACGAGCTGCGATCAATTTCTGACAAGCTTCTTGTGTTGGAACTAAAACTTTACCGCCCATGTGGCCGCACTTCTTAACAGAAGCCAATTGGTCTTCCCAGTGAACGCCTGCAGCGCCAGCCTTGATCATAGACTTCATCAATTCAAACGCGTTCAATACACCACCGAAACCAGCTTCAGCATCAGCAACGATAGGAGCGAAACAATCGATATGACCTTTGTCACCCTTTTCAATACCTTTTGAATATTGAATTTCGTCAGCACGACGGAAAGTGTTATTGATACGTTCAACAACCTTAGGTACTGAATCAACTGGATATAAAGATTGATCAGGGTACATTGAAGAATATGTGTTGTTATCAGCAGCAACTTGCCAACCTGACAAGTAAATCGCTTTAACACCAGCTTTAACCTGTTGCATTGCTTGACCACCAGTCAAAGCACCTAAACAGTTAACGTATGGCTCGTTATTAACCAAGTTCCATAATTTCTCTGCACCACGGCGAGCTAATGTGTGCTCAATTGGAAAAGAGCCACGAAGACGTACTACATCAGCTGCTGTATAGCCGCGCTTAATACCTTTCCAACGTGGATTTGTATCCCAATCCTTTTGCAATGCATCGATTTCTTGTTGACGTGTTGACATGTTTCTCTCCCTATAAATAAGCAAAAAAGTTCTGCATAAGTTCTTCAATCTATTGCCTTTGAAGTCTTATGTCTTATATAAGAGTTTATGTATTTAAGAGAAACAATGCAAGTATTAATTTAGAACAGATAAAATAAAATAAGCCATTTAAATCAATGGCTTATTTCAAATATTTCACATTGTGGAGAACTAGTTCATAGCTTGCAACGTGAAGGAAGCTACATAAAATAACTTAAATAAGGGCTTTGTCTGACACAATCACGCCATCTTCATCGGCGTAGATCATATCCCCTGGTTTAACCACTGTTCCAGCGATATCAATCACCAAGTCTCTTTCACCAACATTTCGTTTAACGCTCTTTTGTGGGTGAGTTGCCAAGGCACGTATACCAACTTTTGATTGCGCTAACTCAAGGGTGTCTCGTACACAACCAAAAACCACAATGCCTGCCCAATTATTTTTCTCAGCAAGAACACCCAAATTACCGCCAACTAGGGCGCAACGAGTGGAGCCACCGCCATCGATCACCAATACACGCCCCTGCCCTGGTTCATCTAGCAAGGTTCTTACCCAGGTGTTGTCTTCAAAGACTTTCAAAGTCACTGCAGCGCCCTTGAAGCGACTTAAGCCACCATAAGCCTTGAACACTGGCGCACAAACACGTAACTGTCCTTTGGTAATTAAATCTTCGTTAGCATCACAAATATCTGTTGTCGCAAAACCCATAAACTCTCTCCCTATGCATCCAATGAAGTATTTTTTAAATGAACAAGGCGATTATTTTCACCTACTCGATAAGCAGTGAGCAAGGCCAATAGTAAAAAAGTGGCAATCAATATAAAAACTGCTGGGGCTAAATCCCAATCCATGAGGAGTCCAAATAGCAGAGGACCTATAGCTAGACCAGAATCAAGCCCGGAGTAAACAACACCAAAAACACGACCCGAGGATTCTTTGGGTGTCGCTGCTCGAATCATTAAATCTCTAGACGGTCCAGCAACACCAACGCAAAAGCCCATCACAGTAAAGAGAGTTAGCATGGTTGAGCCAGAAACAATCACCAAAGAAATCGCAACACAAATCAAGCTAGCTGTAATAAAGGAGATGGCAATAATGCGATCAGGAAATTTTGATCGAGTCGCCACGAAACCACCGACGACCATACCACCGGCACTGGCTAACATATAGGTTGAATAGGCTGTTGTTGTTAAGGCCAAAGGCAAGTCATATAACAACTGCATAGCAGTAGGTGCAAAACTTTGAACACCGCTTAAGGCTAAGGCGCTTAACAAAAAGAAGCCCCAGCAAAGCCATACGGTTGGCAACTTTAAAAAAGAAATTGAAAATGGGGATGTACTCTTCTTAGCCTGAGCTTCATGCAAGCGCTCTTCTGCCGATCCTTGTAAAACATGACGGCGCACATAAAGTAAGGTAAGAACGGCTGCGGCCATGGCCGCTGCAACCAATAAAGCTTGACGCCAATTCGTGGCTGTTGTGACCATCACCAACACTGCAGGTGATGCAGCCCAACCCAAAGCACCCGATACACCGTGCATTGAATAGGCATGCGGCACTCTCTCTGGAGAAACACGTCGATTTAATAAAGTGTAATCAGCCGGATGAAAAACACCATTCCCCAAACCAGCGATACAAGCGCCAGTTAGTAGTCCTATATAGCCATTAGATGTCGCAAGAATCAGAGCTGATATAGCGAGCGTCGCTACGCCAAAGAAAAGCACTTTTAAGGGGCCAGAGTGATCCACCCAAAACCCAGCAGCAGCTTGCATGATGGTAGAGACGATAAAAAATACCGTCATCAAGAATCCAAGTTCAGCGTAGCTTAAGCCGAACTCAGTTTTGAGCCACGGAAATAATGGCGCAAGAATTAAATGGAAGAAGTGTGAGGAGCCATGGGCCAAACTGACTAGGCCGATAACTTCCGCGTCTTTGCGAATGGTCATCGGCCTATATTACTACTTGTAGAGAACTATCGTATGACTCTTGCTCTGAGCCCTAATGAACAACTCGATCAAACAAAAATGCACCTTTTTTATCAATATCAACAGGCACAATATCTTTAGGGCCAAACTTGCCTTCTAAGATTAATTTAGCAATTGGATTTTCAATGTATTGCTGAATTGCTCTCTTTAACGGTCTAGCACCAAATACTGGGTCATATCCTGCTTCAGCAACTTTAGCCAAAGCAGCATCACTCACCTCAAGAATCATTTCCATCTTTGCCAAACGCTCTGTTAAGCGTTTCAACTGAATTTTGGCAATCGAAGCAATATTCTTTTGATCTAAACCATGGAATACAACCATTTCATCGATACGATTTAAAAACTCAGGGCGGAAATGATCCTTGACCTCACCCATCACCGCAGTTTTTAATTTCTCTTGAGATTGGCCACTCATGGACTGAATCATTTGAGATCCCAAATTACTTGTCATCACAATGACAGTATTTTTGAAATCAACCGTTCTACCCTGACCATCCGTCATGCGGCCATCATCTAGCACTTGTAAAAGCACGTTAAAAACATCAGGGTGAGCTTTTTCAACTTCATCTAAAAGAATCACACTGTAGGGCTTGCGACGAACAAGCTCAGTCAAATATCCACCCTCTTCGTAACCAACGTAACCAGGAGGCGCGCCAATTAAACGTGCCACACTGTGCTTCTCCATGAATTCACTCATATCGATACGAATCAAATGCTCATCGGTATCAAATAAGAATTCAGCCAAAGCTTTACAAAGCTCTGTCTTACCAACACCAGTAGGTCCTAAGAATAAGAAAGAACCATAAGGCTTTCCTTCATCGGATAGACCAGCACGTGATCGACGAATGGCATCAGAGACGGCACGAATAGCTTCTTCTTGACCTACTACTCGATGGTGTAAGAAGTCTTCCATCTTGAGTAACTTATCTCTTTCGCCCTGCATCATTTTGGAGACAGGAATACCAGTGGCGCGAGAAACTACCTCAGCAATTTCTTCAGCACCCACATGGGTTCTTAGTAATTTATTTTTACCGCCAGCCTGACCCTTTTCTTCTGCAACAGCAGCCGACTTTAATTTACCCTCTAATTCAGGTAATTTTCCGTACTGAAGTTCTGCCACCTTCTCAAGCTTGCCATCACGTTGTAGCTTTGTAATTTCAGACTTAACCTTATCAATCTCTTCTTTAATAGAGGCCGTACCTTGGGCAGCACCTTTTTCTGCTTTCCAAACTTCCTCTAAGTCGGCATATTCTTTACCCAAGCGTTTGATTTCATCTTCAATCAAACCTAAGCGCTTTTTAGAAGACTCGTCTTTTTCTTTTTTAACTGCCTCACGTTCAATTTTTAACTGAATTAATCGGCGATCTAATTTGTCCATCACCTCTGGCTTAGAGTCAATTTCCATGCGGATACGTGATGCGGCCTCATCAATTAGGTCGATGGCCTTATCTGGTAGAAAACGATCGGTGATGTAACGGTGTGACAACTCAGCCGCGGCAACAATCGCAGGGTCAGTAATTTCTACACCATGGTGCAATTCGTATTTTTCTTGGAGACCACGCAAAATCGCAATGGTATCTTCGACACTTGGCTCACCAACCATGACTTTTTGGAAGCGGCGCTCTAATGCTGCATCTTTTTCAATGTACTTGCGATACTCATCTAAAGTGGTAGCCCCAATACAATGCAGCTCGCCACGAGCCAAAGCAGGCTTAAGCATATTGCCAGCATCCATCGCACCCTCTGCTTTGCCAGCGCCAACCATGGTATGAATTTCATCGATGAAAACAATTGTTTGACCTTCATCTTTAGCAACATCATTTAAAACTGCTTTGAGTCGCTCTTCAAACTCACCACGATATTTAGCACCAGCCAATAGCAAAGCCATATCTAAGACGAGTACACGTTTGTTTTTAAGTGTTTCTGGCACCTCGCCATCAACAATGCGTTGCGCCAAGCCTTCAACAATAGCTGTTTTACCAACCCCTGGCTCACCAATCAACACAGGATTATTTTTAGTACGTCTTTGGAGGATTTGGATAGCTCGACGAATCTCGTCATCACGACCAATCACTGGATCCAATTTTCCTAAACGCGCTCTCTCAGTCAGATCGAGCGTGTATTTTTTTAAAGCTTCACGTTGATTTTCTGCATCTGCACTATTCACTGTTTGACCTCCGCGAACTGCCTCAATAGCAGCCTCTAATGTTTTTCGAGTCATTCCCGCTGACTTAATGGCTTTACCTAACTCACCTTTATCGTCAGTTAGAACAAGTAAAAACAACTCGCCAGCAATATAGTCATCGCCACGCTTTGTTGCTTCTTTTTCAGTTAAATTCAAATGTGCCGATAAAGAACGTCCAATTTGCACATCACCACCGGTACCTTGCACTTCAGGAAATTTGCCAATCAGGCCTTGAATGGATTTTTCCAAGACGGCGGCATTACCGCCAGTCCGGTTAATTAATGACTTTGCAGAACTCTCCGACTGTTGCAACATAGCCAACAATAAGTGCTCTGATTCAATATATTGATGATCAGAAGCCAAAGCCAAGCTCTGGGCTTCACCCAAGGCTTCCTGGAACTTACTCGTTAATTTGTCTAGTCTCATAGATTTCTCATGTATTTAATAACTAGCATATGGTCATTAACAGGGTAATTTCAAGTGATTTAGATCAAATAAATGTCAGACCTTTATCATGGTGGAATGTTATGGTCTTTATATATCCTAGAATGCGCCGATGGCAGCTACTACACCGGCATCAGCAATGATCTGGATAGTCGCATAAAAGCCCACAATGAAGGTTTGGGGGCTAAATATACGCGTGGCCGTGGGTCCAGTCACCCTCCTAGCTAGTAAGTCATTTGAAAACCGTTCTGAAGCATCTAAGGCAGAAGCATTTGTTAAAAAACTGCCAAAAAGCAATAAATTAGGATTTTTTAAGTGAGCAGCTCAGATATCCAAGAAGTAAAAACCCATATCGAAGACTTTTATGAGCTGGTGAAATCTCAATGGCCAGGCTTTAAGGCTCGCATTGGGCAAGAACAGATGTTTGAGGAAATCTCTAAGACATTCCGTCAAGCAAAAGACTTAAAAGATGACCGCCAAGGTGAGAACATCTTGGTTGTGGAAGGTAAAACTGGTGTTGGTAAGACTCTGGGATACCTGATTCCTGCTATCGTTTTTAGTAAGCTTTTAGGCCGGCGCGTAATTATCAGCACTGCCACTGTCGCCTTGCAGGAACAACTGATTCAAAAAGATTTGCCCGCCCTTAGAAAACTATCCCCTATTGAGTTTGAATTTGGACTAGCTAAAGGACGTGGTCGTTATGTTTGCAATATTCGACTTGAGCAGACAAGCGGCAAAACAAAACAATCCGCATTGTTTGAAGATGCTAACTGGGATGGCCCTCCTAAAGAACAGGATAAAGATAAATTTTCTGATGCATTAATTGCTTTGAATGATGGCACATGGAACGGTGAAAAAGACACTGCTCCAACCGATTTAAGCGATGGCATGTGGGGAAGAATCGCCGCAGAAAGAAGCTCTTGCCTTGGTAGACACTGTCAACGATTTAACGTCTGCCCTTATTTCAATGCCAGACGTGATTTAGTGAAAGCCAACATTATTGTGGCTAACCATGACTTGGTTATCTCAACCATTGCCTCAGGATCTAAAATCCTCCCAGACCCATCTGAGAGTCTTTACATATTTGATGAGGCACACAATTTACCGGCTGTTGGTATCAAGCACTTTGCCTCATCGGTTGGCTTAATCGCCAGTACGCGATGGTTAGAGAAAATAAATGCAGCAGTACTTAGGGCTGATGCCTTGCTACCTGAGTCGAATGGAAAAACTGTTGAAGAAGTGCATGGTCTTGTAGAAGATCTAATCATGCATACACGCGCCATGATTAACTCTTTGCGCTTATCTAATTTTGTGACACATGAAAACACCATTCAACGCTTTAAGAATGGCGAACTTTCTGATGAATTCACAAGCTATGCAGAAACAATGGGGCCATTAGCCATTGGCCTGAACAACCGTGTTGCCAAAATACTGCAGCAACTGAATGACCAAAGAAATAACAGCATTGATAAAGAATCTTTTGGGCCTTCAATTTTAGAAATTGGTAGCTACCAATCTAAAACAGAAAACCTATCTAGCACCTGGCATTTGATGCAAGCAGAATCTGATCCACCTATTGCCAAATGGGTAGAGTGGCAAGACTTAGGATCTAGTTTTGACTTTAAGCTTCATGCCTCACCTATCAGTGCTGCACAAAATTTAGCGCAAACCCTATGGTCTAAGAGCTCGGCAGCCGTACTGACTTCAGCCACATTACAAACCTTGGGCGACTTTCAATACTTCCTACGGCAAACTGGGCTCAATTGGTTTCCAGCAACCCAAACATTTGAAGCTCAGTCCCCTTTTAATTACGAGGAACAGGGAACTTTTTCCGTACCTGATATGCAAGAGTGTCCAAGCGCTAATGCGCAAGGGCATACTCAAGAGTTATCAGAGGCAATCCCAAGAGAACTTGAAGACTTGAAACATGGCGCATTGGTTTTATTTACTTCCAAAAAGCAAATGAAACAGGTTTATGAGGATTTGCCGGAAGATTTTCTAAAAGATGTTTTGATGCAAGGTGACCAAGCGCGCTCGAAGCTACTCGCACAACATGAACAACGAATTGAAAAAGGCCAAAGAAGCATTTTATTTGGCATGCAGAGTTTCGGCGAAGGCATGGATTTGCCGGGTCAATTGTGTGAAGTGGTGGTCATTACCAAATTACCATTTGCACCACCTGACTCCCCCGTCGAAGAGGCCAAATCAGAGTGGCTCGAGAAAAACCAAGGCAATCCTTTTTATGAAATCAGCGTGCCAGCGGTAGCACTCAAACTCCAACAATGGGTAGGTCGCGGCATAAGAACTGAAACAGATACAGCCAAAATAATTGTTTTAGATAAACGACTAAAAACCAAGCCGTATGGGAAGAAGCTAATCGCGGGGTTACCGCCCTTTAAGCGTTTGATGTAATTAACTGGAGGATCAATTGAAATTGATCACTCCCATTTTTTAAGCGCTTCATCATCACTAAGACGCGCATCTACCCAACGCGCGCCTGACTCTGTATCTTCTTTTTTCCAAAACGGTGCCAAAGTCTTTAAGTAATCCATTACAAATTCACAGGCAGCAAAAGCTTCACCACGGTGGGCGCTAGTCACGGCTGTCAAAACAATTTGATCTTCTATATCCAGAGGACCTACACGATGAATGATCAAAACATCGTAAATATCCCAACGCTCTTTGGCCTTTTGAATAATTTCCTCAAGAGACTTTTCAGTCATTCCAGGATAGTGCTCTAAAGTCATAGCAGAAACTTGTGAGCCATCATTTTGATCGCGAACAGTACCGACGAATGCTGCCACAGCACCCACACGAGCATCACCCTGCCTCAATTGTTTAAGTTCAGTAGAAAGGTCGAAATCTTGAGTTTGAATACGAACCGGCATTTGAATTCCTTTTATCCGCCAGTTACCGGTGGGAAAAAGGCCACTTCAGCGCCTTCTCGCAATGGAGCATCATGCTCAATCATCTGATGATTCAAAGCCATGCGGACTGCTTTACCTGTTGCCAAAACTGAAGCCCAAGGCTCACCTCTTGCCATCAAATACTCTTTTAACTCAAGAACCGTAGCGATCTCCGCAGGAGTTTCTAAAACCTCTCCTGAACTTTGAAGAGACTCCCTTAAGGATGCGAAAAATTTGATCGTGATTTTCATAATGAGAGCTTAAAGCATTCCTGAAAAAGGCATATATTTAACAAAATCACCTTTTTTAATTACTTGAGATGCCGGGTTATCAACCAAACCATCAGCCCAAGAGGCGCTAGTCAAAACACCAGAGCTCTGATTAGGAAATAAATCCAAGCCGCCTTTGTCATTCATACGCACGCGTAAAAATTCATTACGACGATCAGGTTTTACCCAATCAAAGTCAGCCCGAATAGACATTGTTGGCGTTGCAAATTTTTTGCGACCTTGCAACTTGGCAATAAAGGGTCTGACAAACAATAAAAAAGTAACAAAGCTGGAAACGGGATTGCCAGGCAAACCCATAAACCATGTTTCAGAAGCTTCTGCTGTTTGAGGATGTTGTTTTTTAACTGCACCAAATGCAAGAGGCTTACCTGGCTTAATAGCTATTTGCCACATATCCAAACGACCTTCAGCAGTGACTGCGGGTTTGATGTGATCTTCCTCACCAACAGAAACACCACCAGAAGTGATGATCAAGTCATGGCCATCACTAGCGCGTATTAGTGCATCTCTTGTGGCTTCTAAGGTGTCTGGAACAATACCCAAATCAGTAGCCTCACACCCCAAAGATCGAATGCACGCTAACAAAGTATCTCTATTAGAGTTGTAGATACTGCCAGGCTTAAGTGGCTGGCCAGGCAAGGTTAACTCATCGCCCGTGAAAAATGCAGCCACTTTTAATTTTCTAAATACTGGCAACTTTGCATATCCAGCAGAAGCGAGAACTCCTAGTTCTTGGGCTCGCAATAGTTTGCCTTTTGATAAACAGACATGCCCTGCTTTTAAATCTTCGCCCTGTCGACGAATCCACTGACCTGATTCCGGAATTTCCTGAATGGTCACCATATCACCATCCACTTCGCAAACCTCCTGCATGACAATCGCGTCAGCACCTTCTGGAATGGTTGCGCCGGTAAAAATTCTTGCGATTGTGCCAGGCTCTAGAGCTTGCCCCAAATGCCCTGCCGGAATTCTTTGAGAAACTTTTAGTGACACTCCTGCACGGTTAACATCAGCAGTTCTGACTGCGTATCCGTCCATTTGAGTGTTATCCATTGGAGGAACATCCACTTGACTCAGCATGTCTTGCGCCAAGACTCTTCCTAAGGCGTCTGCTGTATCCAGAAGTTCAATTTGATCTACCGCTGTAGCTTGGGCCAATAAATGAGCCAAGGCCTCTTCTGCGGTTTTCATCGGTGGTTTAGTTGGATGCTTGGTTGAGCTTGTCATAAACGAAGTCTAAAGCTATCAAGATAATTTTGCAGATAATCCCGTTGTTTCAAGAATGTAGTCTGCGATTTCAGAGTGATTATCCAAATCAAGAACTCTTATTGAGCGCTTGAGCTGAGGTTGCTGAAGTGCAGATTGTCCGCCTGGATAGGCAATCGCCTGAATATTCATATCCTCATCAGCTCTGCATGGATTATCAGCGCAAACAGCATGCTCAGCCCGCCATAATTCTATTTTTGGTATGGGAGCAGTTTTAAAACCTTCCACAATCACAAGATCACATGGAGACAGTCTGCTTAACTGTTCTTCTATACCAGGCTCAGCAGTATCTTTTAACTCATGCATCAAAACCCAACGCTGATCTGAGACCAATAAAATTTCTTGAGCACCGGCTTCACGGTGACGATATGAGTCTTTTCCAGGTCGATCGATATCAAAATGATGGTGTGTATGCTTAATCGCAGACACTTTAATAGATCGCAAGGTTAAATCTTTGATCAACTTCTCAATCAGGGTGGTCTTCCCCGTGCCGGAATACGCTACAAAACCAATAACCGGATAGATAAATGGCTTTTGAGAAATTGTGTCAGTCATTGAAGAATTTACAGGCCTGTATGCTGAGCTACAAATGCTTTAACCTGATTCACATCAGCAGTCATAACAGTTACTTTTTGCGGTTTATCTTCGATTCCGACAAAAGCAGCTGGGCGATCAGGGGATCGACCCAAGGCTTCCTGAATAGTCTCAGCAAACTTAATAGGCAATGCTGTTTCAAGAACCAACATAGGCACTTGAGACTGTAGATTTTCGCGAGCCACTTTAACGCCATCAGCAGTATGTGTATCAATCACCACACTGTACTTGGCATGAATATCTCTGATCGTCTCTAAACGGTTGGCATGGGTGCTCTTACCAGAGACAAATCCATATTGACTAATGCCTTTAAATGCAGGATCTTGGGATAGATCAAAGCCACCCTTTGTTTCAACATCCTTGAACATTTGAGCAGTTCTAGCTGCATCACGACCAACTAGATCGTAAACAAAGCGCTCAAAGTTGCTCGCCTTAGAAATATCCATTGATGGACTCGTTGTATGGAAAGTCTCAGCAGATTTACGAGCCCTATAAACGCCCGTCTTAAAGAACTCATCCAAAACATCGTTTTCATTCGTGGCCACCACCAATTTTTCGATTGGCAATCCCATCATACGAGCAATGTGACCCGCGCAAACGTTACCAAAGTTACCAGATGGAACACAGAAGGAAACTTTTTCAGTACTCTTCGTTGTCGCCAATAAATAACCTTGGAAGTAATAAACAACCTGAGCCACCACTCGAGCCCAGTTGATTGAGTTCACTGTGCCAATTTTTTGCTGAGCTTTAAAAGCATGATCATTACTAACTGCTTTAACAATATCTTGAGCATCATCAAATACACCATCAATGGCAATATTGAAAATGTTTTCATCTTGCAAGGAATACATTTGGGCCACTTGGAATGCGCTCATCTTGCCCTTAGGTGACAACATGAAAACACGAACACCCTTTTTGCCACGCATAGCGTATTCAGCAGCACTTCCAGTATCACCAGAAGTTGCACCCAAAATGTTGAGCTCTTGCCCCTGCTTATTAAGCGTGTATTCAAATAAATTGCCTAACAACTGCATGGCCATATCTTTAAAGGCAAGCGTTGGGCCATTGGATAAGCTTAATAAACCTAAACGTGTATCACCCTCATCACCTAACCAGTGGATCGGTGTGATGTCTTCTGCGCGATCATCAGAACGCCCATTTGAATAAACCTGTGATGTATAGGTCTTCTTAACCAGCGCCTTGAGATCTTCCTTAGGAATGTCATCGCAATAAAGACTTAAAACCTCGAATGCCAAATCAGCGTATGACAAACCACGCCAAGCATCTAATTGAGCGCTGCTGACTTGTGGATATTGCTCAGGCAAATACAGTCCGCCATCAGCAGCCAAACCACCCAAAAGGATTTCTGAAAAAGATTGATTGGCCTTATGACCACGAGTTGATAAGTAACGCATGTATTTTTATTAGCTTAAGTTTTCTAAACGAATCTTAGTGACAGAACCTTCAACAGTATTCAACGATTCAATCTTGTTGATAGCAGTCAAAATATGCTTTTCTTTTGTTTCGTGAGTCAGCATGATCAAGTCAGTTTGATTTTCGCCATCATCAGCTTCGCGCTGCAACATGGCATCAATAGAGATACCGCTATCAGCCAAAATACGCGTGATATCGGCCAATACACCAGCAACATCGGCCACACGTAAACGCAAATAGTAACTTGTTGTAATTTCACCGATCGGCAATACGCTTGTGTTAACAACAGAACCCGGCTGGAAGGCCAAGTGAGGTACACGTTGCTCTGGATCAGCAGTTTGTAGACGAGTCACATCAACCAAGTCAGCAATCACAGCAGACGCTGTTGGCTCTGCTCCAGCACCTTTGCCGTAGTACAAAGTTGTACCAACAGCATCACCCATAACCTGAACCGCATTCATAGCACCTTCAACGTTTGCAATAAGGCGCTTTGTAGGAATCAATGTTGGGTGAACGCGCAACTCAATACCATCATCCGTTTTCTTTGTAATACCTAATAACTTAATGCGGTAACCAAGTTGCTCTGCATATTTAATATCTACAGCAGATAACTTAGTAATACCTTCCACGTATGCTTTATCAAACTGCATTGGAATACCAAATGCAATTGCGCTCATGATGGTTGCCTTATGAGCAGCATCAACACCTTCAATGTCAAAAGTAGGATCTGCTTCTGCGTAACCTAAACGCTGGGCTTCTTTCAACACAACATCAAAATCCAAACCTTTGTCGCGCATCTCGGAAAGAATGAAGTTAGTTGTGCCGTTAATGATGCCGGCAATCCATTCAATACGGTTAGCAGTTAAGCCTTCACGCAAAGCTTTAATAATTGGAATACCGCCAGCGACTGCTGCTTCAAAGTTAACAGTCACGCCCTTGGCTTGAGCAGCAGCAAAAATTTCATTGCCATGAACAGCTAACAAAGCTTTATTAGCAGTTACAACGTGCTTACCGTTATTAATGGCGGCCAAGACCAACTCTTTAGCAATGCCATATCCACCAATTAATTCAACAACAACATCAATCTCAGGATTGTTAACAATCAACTTGGCATCATTAACAACCTTCGCGCGACCCTTCACTAAATCTTCAGCGCGCTTGGTATCAAGATCGGCGACTGTGTGAATTTGAATTCCACGACCAGCACGGCGCTTAATCTCTTCCTGGTTACGCTCTAAAACAGTGAACACGCCACCACCAACAGTACCAATGCCTAAAAGACCAACTTGAATAGGTTTCATGAATAAATGCTCTAACTTAGTAAATGTTAATTAAATATAAAAATTATTTTTTGCCAAACTTCTTGCGATAACGCTCCAAGAACTTGGCTAAACGATTAATCGCTTCACGCAGTACATCTTCGTGAGGCAAGAAAACAATTCTGAAATGATCCGGATGCGGCCAATTGAAGCCACTTCCCTGAACCAATAAGACCTTTTCTTCACGCAATAGATCAGCGATGAATTTTTGATCATTTTCAATTGGATACATTTCAGGATCCAACTTAGGGAAAAGATATAAAGCGGCCTTAGGCTTCACACAAGTAACACCAGGGATTTGCGTAACCAACTCCCAAGCCAAATCACGTTGACGACGTAAACGTCCGCCTTCAGCAACTAAGTCATCAATACTTTGATAACCACCTAAAGCTGTTTGAATGGCATATTGACCAGGCACGTTAGCGCAAAGACGCATTGATGAAAGCATGTTCAAGCCTTCAATGTAGTCCTTGGCACCACTCTTATCACCTGAAACCACCATCCAGCCTGAGCGATAACCGCATGAACGATAGTTTTTTGATAGACCATTAAATGTGACAGTTACCACATCTGTAGAAAGTGAACCAATAGAAGTATGAGTCTCACCATCAAACAAAGTCTTGTCGTAAATCTCATCAGCAAAAATGATCAAACCATGCTCACGAGCCACTGCGATGATTTCTTTTAGAACAGCATCGCCATACAAAGCACCAGTTGGGTTATTGGGGTTAATTACCACAATCGCTTTGGTATTAGGCGTGATCTTAGATTTGATATCTGCGATGTCTGGCGACCAATCTTTTGATTCATCGCACAAGTAATGCTTTGGAGTGCCACCAGAAAGACTCACAGCAGCTGTCCATAAAGGATAGTCAGGCGCAGGGACTAAAACTTCATCACCCACATTCAATAAAGCATTCATCGCTAAAACGATGAGCTCAGAGACACCATTACCTGTGTAGATATCCTCTAAAGTGACACCATCAATGCCCTTCTCTTGGCAGTAATGCATGATGGCTTTACGTGCAGAGAAGATACCTTTTGAGTCTGAATAAGCTGCCGCATTCGGCAAATTACGAATCATGTCCAACTGAATTTCTTCAGGCGGATCAAAACCAAAAACGCCCACGTTACCGATATTGAGCTTAATGATCTTTTGACCTTCTTCCTCCATTTGTTGAGCGAGCTCAAGCACTGGACCACGAATGTCATAGCAAACGTTACTTAATTTGGAGGATTTTTTAATTTCTTTCACGCTAATCACTTAAAGTCTTGTCAGAACACTATAAAGTCTTAATTTATCTATAATTTTGTAATTATGACAGAGCCTGAGGGTCTACCCACGTGAAACTACAACCAGATCGCCAACCCACCCTCAATACTGTTTCAGCCTACGGTCCCAATTACATTGAAATTAATGCCGTACGCCATGAAACCTCGATCCTTTTAATGCCAGAAGGCCCCGTTATTCCTTGGTCTTGCACACAATTTAGCGACTTGAGCCCTGCTCATTTTCAAGAAATTGCCGATAAAAAGCCGGCCCTGGTCATTTTTGGAAGTGGC
>JAHEBW010000012.1:20357-24562 GCA_024642065.1 Polynucleobacter sp.
AAAGATTCAATTTCCCCGCCCAGAGCTGATTGCACCCTTAATTCAGGCCAAAATTGGCATTGAAACCATGGACTTACAAGCGGCTTGTAGAACCTATAACGTTCTAATGGCTGAAGGAAGGAACGTACTGGCGGCCCTCATCATTGAAAAGTAGTCTTATAAATATCAATTTAGAGCCATAAGTCTGATATAAATACAGTAATTAAAAAGAAATATAAATAAGAACTATGGAGACTGTATGACTGTTGTATTAGGTAAACCTATTCCCTATTTTGAAATACCGGCCACAAGTAATCTGGTTTTCAATCCAGGCGCCTGCCAAGGTAGAAAAATTGTCATGTATTTCTACCCTAAAGACTCAACTCCAGGTTGCACCGTTGAATCCATGGAGTTTAGAGATACCATCGATGAATTCACCAAAGCCAATACGCTTGTAGTCGGCATTTCAAGAGACAACCTTAAATCTCATGAGAACTTCAAACGGAAAATTGAACTTCCCTTTGAACTTCTAGCAGACACTGAAGAAGTTCTCTGTCAAATGTTTGGCGTCATGAAAATGAAGAATATGTACGGCAAACAAGTCCGCGGCATCGAGCGCAGCACCTTTCTCATTGATGAAGCAGGTGTGCTTCGCCATGAATGGCGCGGTCTAAAAATCCCAGGGCACGTACAAGAAGTGCTCAAGGCAGCCCAAGCTTTATAAAAATTTTCACCTTGGTGGTATTGATGATTGCTTTGTCATAAAAATTAATATAACTTATCACTTAGATGTTAAAAAATACCTTTACCTCGATAACCGCCACCCCACCAGGTAGGCGGTTTTTTCTTTATTAGGAGACCTCCGGAATGCCTTTGCCACCGATCCCAACTCAAGCCGCCGATAAAGTTAACATTAGCCGTCAACCTAAAGCAGATTTAAAAAAACGACCAAAAAGAATTGAAGTTGAGGATGCAGAAGAAGTTCTAGAAGTAGAAACGGTTTCAGAGCTCAGCAATGAAGATACAACCGAGGAATCTAGTGCATTCTCACTAGCTGATGTAGCGATTGAGAAAATGCGATCAAGCACTAAATCTAAAAAAACAAATACATCCAATGTGGCCAAGACATCAGCGCGCGTTCGCAAGATACCTGATGACGGCATCATTCGCCTCTTTGTTCTAGATACCAACGTATTGATGCATGACCCATCTGCACTCTTCCGCTTTGAAGAGCATGATGTTTATTTGCCGATGATGACTCTAGAGGAATTAGATAATCATAAAAAAGGTATGAGCGAAGTTGCCAGAAATGCTCGTACGGTTAGTCGATCTTTAGATCAACTGGTAGCCAATACTAGTGGCATGCTGGATGAAGGTATTCCACTCAACAAGCTTGGCAATAAAGATGCTACAGGGAGCCTTTATTTTCAGATTCAATTAAATAGCATTAGCCTTCCTGATGGCTTACCAACAGGTAAGGCAGACAACATGATTCTGGGCGTGGTGCGCGAGCTTCACAACAGCCGTAAAGACCGTCAAGTGGTGTTGGTATCAAAAGACATCAATATGCGTATCAAGGCCCGCGCCCTAGGTCTGCCTGCAGAAGATTACTTTAACGACCAAGTTTTAGAAGACCGCGACTTGATGTACTCCGGGGTATTGCAATTACCCGTTGATTTTTGGCCCAAGCATGGCAAAGATATGGAGAGCTGGAGTGACGCCAAATCTGGAACGATGTTCTATCGCGTTACCGGCCCCACTGTGAACCAGATGATGGTGAATCAGTTTGTGTATCAAGAAAATGCGGATGGCGGCACTCCGTTTTATGCTCAAGTAAAAGAAGTTCAAGGCAAAACAGCCCTTCTTCAAACTTTGCGTGATTTTTCACACCAAAAGAATAATGTGTGGAGTATTACGGCACGCAATCGCGAGCAAAACTTTGCTATGAATCTGCTCATGAATCCTGATGTTGATTTTGTAACATTGCTAGGACAAGCAGGCACAGGTAAAACTTTATTGGCCTTAGCTGCAGCCCTCGAGCAAGTCTTAGATAGCAAACGCTATAACGAAATCATCATTACTAGAGCTACTGTTCCAGTCGGTGAAGATATTGGTTTCTTGCCAGGCACGGAAGAAGAAAAAATGCAGCCTTGGATGGGTGCATTTGACGATAACCTAGAGGTACTTCACCGTAATGAAGATGGTGCGGGAGAATGGGGACGAGCAGCGACGCAAGAGTTAATTCGCTCACGTATCAAAGTCAAGAGCATGAACTTTATGCGCGGCAGAACTTTTGTAAGTAAGTTTGTAATCATCGATGAAGCTCAGAACTTAACGCCTAAGCAAATGAAGACATTGGTGACTCGTGCAGGTCCAGGCACAAAGATTGTGTGCTTAGGCAATATTGCTCAGATTGATACACCATACCTCACCGAAGGTTCATCCGGTTTAACGTATGTAGTTGATCGCTTTAAAGGCTGGCGTCATAGTGGCCATGTCACACTTGCCCGCGGTGAACGCTCACGCTTGGCAGATCATGCCGCTGATGCTCTTTAATTGCTTCAAACCCAAGAAGGCGGGAGAAATCTCGCCTTCTTTTTTGTCGCCCAAAGGGAACATAAGGCGAGCCATCGTATTGGGCAGCAGCTTAAGCCTACTATCTGCGTGTGCCATATTCCCCAGATTTTCATCTTTACCCGATTTTGATAAAGAAGTTAGTGCAGGTCTTGAGGATATCTCTATTGCAGCCATCGGTTTGGTCGGAGTGCCCTATCGTTATGGCGGCAACACGCCTAAGGGGGGCTTTGACTGCAGCGGCTTGATTGGCTATGTGTATGAACGTGCCGCTAATAAAAAGCTACCAAGAACCACACACGAAATCGGGCAAGTCGGTCATTCACTCGGCAATCAAACTCCGGCGCCAGGTGATTTGGTATTTTTCAATACACAAGGCGGACCCCATTCTCATGTGGGTATTTACGTTGGTAAAGGACGTTTTGTTCATGCCCCATCCAAAGGTGGCACTGTACGTTTAGAAAAGATCACATCAAGCTACTGGGCTCAACGCTATACAGAAGCAAGAAGAGTTGTTCCATCAAGGTATTGATCTCAATTGTTAAATGAACCCATAAAAAAAGCCTGAGATTCTCAGGCTTTTTTACTAAGGTCTTGGATCTTGGCTAATTAAAGAATTTGCTTACCAATCCACCAAGCTGCAGCAGCAACCAAAGCCGAAGCTGGGATTGTTAGAACCCAAGCCCAAACAATGCTACCCGCTAAACCCCAACGAACAGATGACATGCGGCGAGCTGAACCAACGCCGACAATAGCGCCTGTAATCGTATGAGTTGTAGATACCGGAATACCTAAAGCACCAGCCAAGAACAAAGTCATGGCGCCGCCTGTTTCCGCACAGAAACCTCCAAATGGTTTGAGCTTCGTAATTTTCTGCCCCATTGTCTTAACGATTCGCCAGCCACCAAATAATGTTCCCAAGCCAATAGCCACATAACATGACACGATGACCCACATTGGAGGAGATGTATCAGAGGCAGACATATAACCACCGGTCAGTAGCAACAACCAAATAATACCGATCGTTTTCTGAGCATCATTACCACCGTGGCCCAAGCTGTACATCGATGCAGAAACTAGCTGTAAACGTCTAAACCAACGATCTACGTGAGCAGGAGACATGCGGAAGCATAACCATGAACAAAGCAGCATCAATAACGCGCCTAGAGCGAATCCCAAGAGTGGCGACACCAAGATAAACGCAACGGTTTTAATCACACCAGAGCTGATCAACGCCGTTGGACCTGCCTTAGCTAAGGCAGCTCCAACTAAGCCACCAATCAAAGCATGAGATGAACTAGATGGAATACCACCCCACCATGTCACGATGTTCCAAAAAATAGCGCCCACTAAAGCACCAAAGACAACGTAATGGTCCACGATCGATGGATCAATGGTGCCCTTACCTACTGTAGCCGCTACCTTTAATTGGAAAATTAAAATGGCGATGAAGTTAAAAAATGCCGCCAGCGCCACAGCGTGCTGAGGTTTTAAAACCCCAGTTGAAACAACTGTAGCGATTGAGTTAGCTGCATCGTGAAAGCCATTCATAAAGTCGAATAGCAAGGCTAGCCCTACTAAAAGGGCCACTACCCAAATACTCATTTCTACTGGAGTCATTACGCGTTTTCCAGAACGATACCTTCGAGAAT
>JAHEBW010000023.1 GCA_024642065.1 Polynucleobacter sp.
ATGCAAACAAATATGACCGCTAAAACTCGCAAGAGGCTGGCGGTTTTTTTATTGCTCAGCGTATTGGCAATGATTTCTTGGTGGCAAAGTGTTAGTGCACAGCCTCAGCCAGCAGAAATCCTAGGAATCTATTTCACCCCTCCAGCAGGTGGTGCCAGTGGCTTAATTAAGCACATTGACGCATCTAAAAAAACAATTAGAGTCATGGCTTATGGTTTTACGGCATTACCTCTGAGTGATGCTTTGATTAGAGCCCATCGTAGGGGAGTCAAGGTTGAGCTGATTCAAGATGAAAAAAGCTCCCAAAATAATCGCGATGCGGTCAATCAATTGATTGATGCTGGCGTTGATGTTCGTAGCGATGGTAAGCATGCTATTCAGCACAATAAGGTGATGCTCATTGATGAAAATATCGTCATCACAGGCAGTTATAACTTCACCAATTCAGCAGAAAAAAGAAATGCTGAAAACATCATAATTCTCAAATCTGATTACGCTGCTAAGCGATATGCCGACAACTGGGCTATTCATTGGTCCCATGCTGAAAAGGCTACTGAACAAGCCTCAAAAAAATCAAATCGTTAGTTATTTTTTAGTCATCTCCCAGTAGAATGATGACTTAATAATAATAATTATTAAGTGCTCTACAAAAGACCACTTGATTCCTGGTAAAGCTGGGCAATAAAACGAGAGACATTTGCATGAACCCAACAACGATTCAAATCATTGCGACCTGCCTATTTGCTGTGGCGGTGATCCATACATTTTCAACATCTATTTTTCAGAACTTAGCGCATAAGCACCCCAGTCATGCAGGTCTATTCCATTTGCTAGGTGAGGTTGAGGCTGTCTTTGGTTTTTGGGCCTTGGTTCTGGTTCTATCGATTGGCTTGATGGTGGGTGGTGATGAGTCTGTTAAATATTTGGAGTCTCGTAATTACACAGAGCCTTTATTTGTTTTCGCCATCATGGTGGTTGCCGCAAGTAAGCCAGTGTTGATTTTTGCGGAATATTTAGTGCACTACATCACCTTGACTGTGAGCAAATTATTTAGATTGCCTCACCATGTAGTTAATTACTTTGTGACTTTAAGTCTAGTGCCACTTTTAGGCTCATTCATTACTGAGCCTGCCGCCATGACTTTGGCTGCTTTATTGTTGAAGGACAAGGTCTTTTCTAAAACCAGTGACGTTAAATTAATGTATTGGACGATTGGCATTTTGTTTGTCAATATTTCTATCGGTGGTTCTTTAACTAGTTTTGCGGCTCCTCCCATTTTGATGGTGGCTAGTGCTTGGGGTTGGGATAGTCTGACTGTCTTCAAGTTATTAGGCGCTAAAGCGATCGTTGCTGTATTTGCTAATGCTGTTCTTGTGACTTTATTGCTTCATAAAGATATTCCTTCTTTTGAGATTAAAAAATCACAAGAAGTCATGCCAATTTACGTTCAAGTGATTCATTTGCTTTTCTTAAGCGGTGTGGTGATCTTTGCTCACCATCCGGTTGTCTTCATTGGCTTGTTATTGTTCTTCATGGGTTATACCCATGCCTACTCGAAGTATCAAAGTCCTTTGTTACTTAAAGAATCATTAATGGTGGCTTTTTTCTTGGCGGGCTTAGTTGTATTGGGTGGCTTGCAGCAGTGGTGGTTACAACCAGTTTTAGAGGGTATGAGCGCCACTTGGGTTTATTTTGGAGCTACTGCATTAACTGCTGTGACTGATAACGCTGCATTGACCTATTTAGGCTCATTGGTTCAGGGAACCACGGATGAGTTCAAGTACGCCTTGGTAGCGGGTGCGTTAACGGGTGGTGGCCTCACCGTCATTGCCAATGCGCCTAATCCAGCTGGTATGGCTATTTTGAGAGATCACTTCCCTGAAGGCAGCGTTTCAGCTTTGTACTTGTTCTTGGCTGCTATACCCCCAACTCTTATTGCCATTTTGGCATTTCAGTTTCTTTAAATAGCCCCAACACTTTTATGGGCATGCGTAAAAAATCAGATTTACCTACAAAGGTATGTGAGACTTGCGCTAGACCATTTGCTTGGCGCAAAAAGTGGGAAAAGGTATGGTTAGAGGTCAAGTATTGCTCTGATCGTTGCAGAAGTCAGCGATCAAGCTCTTCTAAATAAAAGCTTATGAAAAAATCTTTCATTCATCCGGCTGACGTATCGCGCATTATTGAAATGGCTTGGGAAGATCGCACTCCCTTTGATGCCATTGAGCTGAGTTATGGCCTTAATGAATCTCAGGTAATTGATCTGATGCGTTCAGAGATGAAACCCAGCTCTTTTAGGATGTGGCGGAAGCGTGTCACAGGAAGATCGACTAAGCACGCATCCCGTCGGAGCGATGATGTCAAAAGGGCTTATTGCCCGACTCAATACAAGCCAAAATAATCAATTAAGACGAAATTAGCACTTTTGATAGATTTGCTAGCAAGACATATAATCTCGCAAGTTTGATCAAAAGAGGTTGAGATGCTTCTCTGGTTTGTCATTATTTACTGGGTTATTTCAATAGGCATTGGCCTCTGGGCTGCATTGCGCGTTAAGAATACCGCTGACTTTGCGGCAGCTGGTCATAGCCTGCCGATGCATATCGTGACAGCTACCGTTTTTGCTACCTGGTTTGGCTCGGAGACCGTTTTAGGTGTTCCGGCTACCTTCTTAAAGGAAGGTATGCAGGGCATCGTTTCTGATCCTTTTGGCTCATCCATGTGTTTAATATTGGTGGGCTTATTTTTTGCCCGTCATCTCTACAGTAAAAAATACCTCACCATTGGCGACTTCTTTCGCGAAAAGTATGGCCGCACGGTAGAGGTCTTAATTACCTTGTGCATCGTTGTTTCCTACCTAGGCTGGGTAGCTGCCCAAATTAAAGCCCTTGGATTGGTGTTTAACGTTGTTTCCAATGATGGCATTAGCCAAGAGTGGGGCATGATCATCGGCGCAGCCAGTGTGTTGATTTACACCCTATTTGGCGGCATGTGGTCAGTGGCTATCACTGACTTTATCCAAATGATCATTATCGTATTGGGGATGCTCTACATTGGCTATGAGGTTAGCGGTTTAACCGGTGGTGTTGATGTGGTGATCGCTCACGCTGCAGCCGCTGACAAACTCAGCATATTGCCTGATTGGAATTTAGCAGCTGTCTTAGGTTTTATTGCTGCATTGGTCACCATGATGCTGGGCTCGATTCCTCAGCAAGACGTTTTCCAGCGAATCACCTCATCTAAGAATGTCGATATTGCTGTGAAAGCATCGATTCTAGGTGGCGTGCTGTATTTCTTATTCGCCTTCATTCCTATTTTCTTGGCCTATTCAGCCAGTTTGATTAACCCACAACTGGTTGATAAATATTTGCACACCGATTCTCAATTGATTTTGCCTAATCTGATTTTGAATCACGCACCATTATTCGCCCAGGTCATGTTCTTTGGGGCGCTCTTATCTGCAATTAAGAGTTGTGCCAGTGCCACTCTGTTAGCGCCATCGGTGACCTTCGCTGAAAATATTGTGAAAGGTTTCTTCAAGCATCTCAGCGATCAGCATTTATTGAAAATTATGCGTATCACCGTCTTGTGTTTCACGGTATTTGTTACTTTGTTCGCTTTGAACTCTGAGCTATCAATTTTTAAAATGGTTGAGAGTGCTTATAAGGTTACATTAGTTGCTGCTTTTGTACCTTTGGCTTTTGGTGTTTATTGGTCTAGAGCCAATACCCTAGGCGGTCTGTTGGCTGTCTTATTTGGTTTGTCGATTTGGATTTTGTGTGAGGTGCTCTGGCCTGATGCCGTGATGCCTCCTCAATTGGCTGGTTTGTGTGCCAGCATCACCGGCATGCTTTTAGGTGGCTTGGTGCCTAATTCTCAATTGAAAGCTGTTCGATAAACTCATCGAATCATTAAAAACTGAACCTCATTCATTATTGAGGTTCAGTTACAAATCCAATCTTAGTTAAACCTGATCTTTTTGCCGTGGATAGAACTTGAGCCACAGATTCATAACGAGCATTTTTATCTGCACGTAATTGCAGTTCCGGTTGTGGAGATTTTTTCGCAGCGGTCTGTGTATAAATACTTAATGTGTCTAAATCAATAGGGGAGTTATTCCAATAGATTTGCCCCTTAGCTGACACATTCACATTGATTGAGTCAGGCTTGACATCATTCCTTTGACTATTGGCTTGTGGCAACTCTACCTTCACAGCATGTTGCATCACTGGAATGGTGATCATGAACACAATTAATAAAACCAACATAACATCCACCAAAGGTGTCATGTTGATTTCAGCCATGGGTTGGCTGTCGTCGTCTCCAAGTGGTTCGTTACTAAATGACATGGGTAACCTTAGTTAGAACCTTGTTTCTGGCTAGCTTGATCTGATTGACCAACTCTGGCACCTGTAATGAAGAAAGCATACAAATCATTACCAAAGCGATTAAGTTCGGCAATCAATACTTTATTGACACGGCTGATCGCGTTATATCCAAGGACGGCTGGAATAGCCACTGCCAAACCTAGTGCAGTCATGATCAATGCTTCACCAATCGGCCCCGCCACCTGATCGATTGTGGCCGTGCCTGTGCTGCCGATACCAATCAGAGCATGGTAGATGCCCCAGACTGTGCCAAACAAGCCGATAAAAGGTGCTGTAGCGCCTGTAGAAGCCAAGAAGGTAAGACCTAATTGGAGTTGCCCTACTGACTTATCAATGCTGACCTTCAGGCAACGCGTTAACCAATCTGAAGGGTTGATTGTTTGATTCAGTTCACTACGCTGACCAGATTGTTGATTGTGATGTTTCATTGCTTCCTGAGCGCTCTTTGCAAGTTCGCAATAAGGGTTCTCTTCCTGCGTCATCTGACCAAGAGCCACATCAAAAGCAGGGGCATGCCAAAAACATTCCACCTCTCTAGCAATCTTTTTTGTTTTATAAAGGCTGAGCGCCTTTGTCAAAATAATCACCCATGATGTAATCGACATCGCTAAAAGGATCAATGCGACAGTTCTGGTGACAGCGTCACCTTGTGCCCACATATTGCCTAAACCAAACGCTTGATTCATTGCTTTATTCCAGTCTAAAAATATAAGGTTGTATAGCTGTTACTTTAATCGGTTTGCCAGATTCTATAAATGGGCGGCACCTGACTTTCAGTGCCGCATCCAAAGCTGATTGATCAAGACGCTGTATGCCGCTACTTTGAACTAGGTTGGCTCTTTCAACGCTACCAGTTTCGCTAATATACAAACGGACCATTGCCTTACCTTCTTCACCCATCCTGCGTGATAGACCGGGGTAGAAGGGTTCCGGTACGCTGCACTGTGCTTGACTCATTGACACGCTCTTGGGTTCACCTGAACTGCTCCCGCCAAGGCTGCTTGGAGGCGTGGAGTTCTGAACTTCTTGGGAAGGGCTGGCGGGGCTGGTGCTGATACTTTTATTAGTTGTTGGCGTAACTATTGATTTTGTTTTTTCTGTAACGCTTGTTTGTGGTTTTGTCTGTGGAGTCTTGCTTTTTTCTAGTTGTGGGTTGGGGTCTAATAAATTGGCCGTCACAGTTTCGCCAATCGTATTGCCTGAACGATGACGCTCTAATCCAAATTGAAACTCCACAATTAACAACACATGCAAAAGCACCACCAAGATGGTTATTTTGTTTTGTGAGCTCATTTGTTTGAGCTGATGTAGTTGGGGAAATTGCATCCTTGGTGTTTCAGTCTAATTGTTGAGAGCTTGATAACAATTGTTCAGTTATCTCGTTATTCAATGATTCACTTCAATTGTTTTAAGAAATGAAAACGGTTGAAGTTTCAATGCTGTGTTGTTCAAATGCTGAAGGTATCAATTGTTTAGCTAACTGAACTAAACCATTGGCATCTAAAGTGGAGTAGAAGCGAATAGTTCTCGGTGGTGCTGATTGTAATAGCTGGAACTCTTCAAGCTTGCGCGACAGTTGTTTAACCACAGCCTCACTAGTGTCAATCAGTTGAATGCCATCACCTAGGATCTTACGAATCAATGGGGTGAGGAAAGGGTAATGGGTGCAACCCAAGACCAATGTGTCAATGCCAGCATCTTGAAAAGGTTGGAGGTGTTGGCGAAGTAACCCTTCAATTTCTGAAGAATCAATTTGCCCAGACTCAATCAAAGGTACTAAGCCTAGACCTGCCTGAGGAATGAATTCGCAATCACCTTCTAAGCTAGCGAGTAAGGCATTAAATTTGTCACTTTTCAAAGTGTTTTGGGTCGCGAGTACACCGACCTTGTGATTGGTGCTTTGGTGAACTGCTGGTTTGATGCCGGGCTCAACCCCAATAATCGGGATGGCTGGCATTTCATGGCGAATATGTGCGATTGCTTCAGCGGTTGCTGTATTGCATGCCACCACTAATGCTTGGCAACCTTCGCGCACTAACCAATGGCAGAGATCTAAACTTCTTTGGGCTACCCAATCGCTAGACTTTTCACCGTAGGGTGCATTGGCTGAGTCAGCCAAATAAATGTAGTGATGTGAGGGTGCTTGGCGAAGAGCCTCATTGAGGACGGTGAGCCCACCGATCCCCGAATCAAAAACTCCAATTGTTGCCAAGCTATTCCCTATGCCTTAAAGAGCAAGAAAAACAATTAAGCTTTAGTGACTGGAATTTTTCCAATCTTAGCTTGCCACTCTTGAGGGCCTGTGTTGTGAACTGATGTACCGCTTGAATCAACAGCAACAGTCACTGGCATATCTTCGATTGTGAATTCATAGATAGCTTCCATACCTAAATCAGCAAATCCAACAACTTTAGATTCTTTGATAGCTTTAGATACCAAGTAAGCAGCACCACCAACAGCCATCAAGTAAGCAGATTTATGCTTCTTAATCGCTTCAATAGCAATAGGACCGCGCTCAGCTTTACCAACCATTGAGATCAAACCTGTTTGAGCCAACATCATTTCTGTGAACTTATCCATACGAGTTGCTGTTGTTGGACCTGCTGGACCAACCACCTCATTACGAACTGGATCAACTGGACCAACGTAATAAATCACGCGGTTCTTAAAGTCCACCGGTAATTTTTCACCTTTAGCTAACATGTCGGCAATGCGCTTATGGGCAGCATCGCGACCAGTTAACATTTTGCCGTTGAGCAGAAGTGTTTGACCTGGTTTCCAGCTAGCAACTTCTTCTGGAGTCAAAGTGTCTAAGTTAACGCGGGTAGATTTTTCTGTATCTGGAGCCCAAGCAACTTGTGGCCAATCTGAAAGTGATGGCGGTGTCAAAATCGCTGGGCCATCACCATGAAGATGGAAGTGAACGTGGCGAGTCGCGGCGCAGTTTGGAATCATGGCTACTGGCAATGAAGCAGCATGTGTTGGGTAGTCAAGAATCTTGACGTCCAATACGGTTGTTAAGCCACCAAGACCCTGTGCGCCGATGCCTAGTGCATTGACCTTGTCCATGATCTCTAAACGAAGTTCTTCTACGCGTGTCTTAGGACCGCGTGCAATGAGTTCATGAATATCTACAGGCGCCATTAATGATTCTTTTGCCAATAACATGGCTTTCTCAGGCGTGCCGCCAATACCAATACCTAAAATACCAGGAGGGCACCAGCCTGCGCCCATCGTTGGTACAGTCTTGATTACCCAATCAACGATTGAATCTGAAGGGTTCAACATGTACAACTTGCTCTTATTCTCTGAGCCGCCGCCTTTAGCAGCGCAAATCACTTCAACGCCATCGCCTTCAACGATTTCGTAGTGAACAACAGCAGGGGTGTTGTCTTTAGAGTTGGTACGTTTACCTGCTGGATCTAGCAATACAGAAGCACGTAGCTTGTTATCAGGGTGGTTGTAGGCGCGACGTACACCCTCGTTCACCATTTCTTGAACGCTCATTTTGGCGTCCCATTTCACGTGCATACCAACTTTTAAGAACACAACCGCAATACCTGTGTCCTGACAGATAGGGCGCTTACCTTCGGCGCACATACGGCTATTTGTCAAAATTTGGGCAATCGCATCTTTAGCGGCTGGACTTTCCTCGCGCTCATAAGCTTTACCTAGCGCTGTGATGTAGTCGAGCGGGTGGTAATAAGAGATGTATTGAAAACCATCGGCGATGCTTTGGATGAAGTCGTCTTGACGAATTGTGCTCATAGTTAGTTATTTTGATAAATTGTTGATATGAAGAGTCCTATTTTACCTAGGGAAAGTGGCCATGGACGCGAATTGGCCTTTCTAATAATCTTGTTTTAAGAAAAAAGCATTCCCTCAATGAGGGTGAATAGCTCTAAGTCCTAGGGGTAACCCTTATTAAGCCTAAGTTTCTCTGGATTGTCAGTCAATTGTCAGTCCATCCCCCTAATCTCGAAGTTTGTATAAAACAACCTAGAAAGTTGGAGATAAGTATGTCCGCTATGGAACAGATGTTAGTAGAAACTAGAGTTTTCAATCCGCCAAAAGGGTTTGCAAAGCAAGCTGCTATTAGCAGCATGGAGCAATACAACGCGATGTGCCAGTCTTTTGAAAAAGACTTTGACGGTACATGGGCAAGACTTGCTAAAGAAAATCTATTCTGGAAGAAGCCTTTTACAAAAGTTCTTGATGAATCTAAGGCACCATTTTACAAATGGTTTGAAGATGGTTTAACTAACGCTTCATACAACTGTATCGACCGCAACATTCAAAATGGTTTAGGCAAAAAGACTGCGATCATTTTCGAAGCTGATGGCGGAGATGTTACAAAAGTTACTTATCAAGAATTGCACGACCGCGTAGCTACTTTTGCTAACGGTCTTAAAAAGCTTGGTATCAAAAAGGGTGATCGTGTAGTTATCTACATGTCTATGTCTATTGAAGGCGTTGTAGCTATGCAAGCATGTGCTCGTATTGGCGCAACTCACTCAGTGGTATTCGGTGGCTTCTCTGCAAAATCATTACAAGAACGTATTGTTGACGTAGGTGCTGTTGCTTTGATTACAGCTGACCAACAAATGCGTGGCGGTAAAGCATTGCCATTGAAAGTAATTGCTGATGAAGCGCTTGCTTTAGGTGATTGCGAAAAGTTAAAGCATGTGATCGTTTACAAGCGCACTGGTGGCGACATCCCAATGAAAGCTGGTCGCGACAAGTGGATGCATGACGTAGCTGCTGGCCAATCTAAAGTATGTGAGCCAGAGTGGGTTAGTGCAGAGCACCCATTATTCGTGCTTTACACATCAGGTTCTACAGGTAAGCCTAAGGGTGTTCAGCACTCAACAGGTGGTTACTTATTGTGGGCGATGCTCACAATGAAGTGGACATTTGACCTTCGCGATAGCGATGTGTTCTGGTGTACAGCTGACATTGGTTGGGTAACTGGCCATAGCTATATCGCTTACGGTCCTTTGGCTTGTGGCGGTACACAAATCGTTTTCGAAGGTGTTCCAACATACCCGAACGCAGGTCGTTTCTGGGAAATGATTCAGCGTCACAAAGTTTCAATTTTCTACACAGCACCAACAGCGATTCGTTCTTTGATCAAGGCATCTGATACAGATCCTTCTGTACATCCTAAGAAGTACAACTTGAAGAGCTTGCGTCTATTGGGTTCTGTAGGTGAGCCAATCAATCCTGAAGCTTGGATGTGGTACCACAAGAACATTGGTGGCGAGAAGTGTCCAATTGTTGATACATTCTGGCAGACTGAAACAGGTGGTCATATGATCACTCCATTACCAGGCGCAACACCATTAGTTCCAGGTTCTTGCACATTGCCATTGCCAGGCATTATGGCTGCGATTGTTGACGAAGCTGGTGGCGATATGCCAAACGGCCAGGGTGGTATCTTGGTTGTGAAGCGCCCATGGCCTTCAATGATTCGTACGATTTGGGGTGACCCAGAGCGCTTCAAGAAGAGCTACTTCCCAGAAGAGTTGGGTGGCACGCTTTACTTGGCAGGCGACGGCGCAATCCGTAACAAAGACACAGCTTATTTCACCATCACAGGCCGTATTGATGACGTATTGAACGTATCAGGTCACCGCATGGGTACGATGGAAATCGAATCATGCCTGGTTGCTAACCCATTGGTAGCTGAAGCCGCTGTGGTAGGCCGTCCTGATGATATGACTGGTGAAGCCATTGTTGCTTTCGTAGTTCTTAAAGGTAAGCGTCCTACTGGCGATGAAGCTAAGAAGATTGCTACTGATCTACGTAATTGGGTTGGTAAAGAGATTGGCCCAATTGCTAAGCCAAAAGAAATTCGTTTCGGTGATAACTTACCTAAAACACGCTCAGGCAAGATCATGCGTCGCTTGCTACGTGTATTAGCAAAAGGTGAGGAAATCACTCAAGATACTTCAACACTTGAAAATCCAGCTATTTTGGATCAGTTGAAAGAAGCGATCTAAGTTTCCTTGTAGGTTAGCTTTTGTAGTTATTTAGGCCGGTTACTCTTCGAGTTACCGGCCTTTTTTCTTCAAGCTGCGTAATAATCCGGTTATGGCACATCTTTCCCGCACTAAAAAAATAGGTTTGTACTATTTGCTGTTTACAGCGGGATTCCTATTATTTGTTTATTTGCTAGGTTCGGTTGAGGAAAAGAATGGCTCAGGCATATGGCTAGGCTATGTCTTTTTATTCGTCACTATTGCCATTTACGCCAGTATTGGATTGATCTCGCGAACCTCCGATATCACTGATTACTACATTGCCGGACGCAAGGTGCCGGCGATCTTTAACGGTATGGCCACGGCAGCTGATTGGATGAGTGCTGCTACTTTTATTGGTTTGGTCGGTATCTTATTTAGCTCTGGATATAAGGGCTTGGCTTTCATTGTTGGTTGGACCGGTGGATTTTGTTTAGTTGCCATGTTGATTGCACCTTATATCCGCAAGTTTGGTTCTTACACCATCCCTGACTTCTTAGCGATTCGATATAGCCAGGGTCGTGAGGGTGGCAGTCGAGTGGTTCGTATGGTGGCAGTCGGCACCACAATCTTATGTTCTTTCGTTTACTTAGTAGCGCAAATCCAAGGCGTTGGATTAATTGTTAATCGTTTTATTGGTGTTGAATTCGGTATTGGGGTTTTCTTTGGCCTCGCTGGCATTTTGGTTTGTTCTTTCTTGGGCGGTATGCGAGCCGTTACATGGACTCAGGTCGCTCAGTACATCATCCTAATTATTGCTTTATTGCTTCCATTGGGAATGATCTCTCATAACAAGCATGGTTCATTCTTTCCGCAAGCAAGCTATGGACAAGTTCTACAAGAAATTGAATATCACGAAAGAGACTTTGAGGTTACAGCGGAAGAGGTCAAGGTTAGAGATTTCTATCAAAAGAAAGTTGTCTCTCTTGAACAAAAGATTGCTAGTCTTCCTCAGTCTTATTTTGACGGTAAGAAAAAGGCTGAAAAAGAGTTGCGTGACGCAAGGATTTCTCAAGCATCTCTAAAAGATGTCAAAGCCTTAGAGAGAAAGTTACAGACTTACCCAGTCAGTCCTTCAGATGCCTATGAAGTTTGGCAAAAAGAAAAGTTAGAAGCCTATCAGCGAAGTCAAACAGCGACACCTTCCATGGATCCGATTTCTGGGAAGGCGGTTGACGCCTCAGGCATGGATCAGTTGAACTTTATTTTATTAATTTTTTGTCTCATGTTCGGCACGGCTAGTCTGCCGCATATCTTGACTCGTTACTACACAACAACGAGTGTATCTGCGACGAGATACTCTGTTTTCTGGACTTTGTTTTTTGTGGCTATTTTTTATATCAGCGTTCCTGCTTTAGCAGCTATGGTGAAGTTAGAGCTATTTAAAAACTTGGTCGGCATTTCTTTTGCGGATTTGCCGAATTGGGTTTTACAGTGGCGAAAATTAGAGCCACCAGTTTTAACTATCACTGATGTTAATGGTGACGGATTTGTTCAGTGGGCTGAATTAGTTATTTCACCAGACATGATTATTTTGGCTGCACCTGAGATTGCTGGTTTGCCTTATGTTATTTCGGGCTTGGTGGCTGCCGGCGCTTTAGCTGCAGCACTATCAACGGCTGATGGTTTATTGCTCACGATTGCTAATGCCATCTCTCATGATGTCTACTATCACATGATTGATAAAAAAGCCTCTCATCAAAAACGTGTGACAACTGCAAAGATCGCGTTATTGGGCGTAGCTTTGTTTGCCGCTTATGTCACATCATTGCGCCCGGGCGATATTCTTTTCTTGGTGGGTGCCGCATTCTCGCTAGCCGCATCTAGCTTTTTTGCAGTTTTAATTTTGGCTGTATTTTCTAAGCGGATTAATCAGTGGGGCGCCATTGCAGGCATGATCACAGGGCTTGCAGTGAGTGGAACCTATATTGCCTTGAACTATCCATTCGTTTCCAGAATCACAGGCGTGTTTGGTGAGCGTTGGTTCGGTATTGATCCAATTGCTTCTGGCGCTTTTGGTATTCCGGCTAGTTTTATTGCTGCGTTTTTAGTTTCATATCTCACCAAGCCTAACCCGCCAGTAATTGGACGCTTGGTGGATTACCTCAGAGAATCTCGCTCTAGCGTTTAAATAACTTTTTCCAACCATCCAGGCCTAGCTTTTCCATGGTGGCTATATTGGTTTCGAAAATTGCCTCAGCTTCTGGAAAAGCTTCAACTGCTTTATCAATACTATCTTCACGAATGATGTGAAGTGTTGGGTAAGGAGAGCGATTGGTGAAGTTGGTAATGTCATCAACTTCTGTGCCAGCAAATTGATATTGAGGATGGAAACTAGCTATTTGGAGTTCTCCATCGAGATTCAGTTCTTCTAGTAGGCTATCGGCCAAATCAAGAAACTCGTTGTAATCTAAAAAGTCCTGCAACACATGAGGATGTATCAGTAGGGTGGTATCTGTTTTTTCAGGGGATGTTTCTGCTAGGTGTTCGAGCTCACTGGCAAGATCTTGTAAAAGTGACTCTACCGAAGTTGCTTCACTCACAAAGTAACGAATTTGTTCTTTGACATGCACTGCTTTGGCAAATGGACACAGATTAAGGCCTATAACCGCCTTTAAAAGCCAATCTTGGGTGTCTTGGATGTATTGCGGATCTTGATTTGCCATGATTTTTTTACCTTTTTGACAGCATTGTGTATCGTATAGCCCATGATTCGTATTACAGAGCTACGCTTACCCATTAATCATGCTCCGGAGGAGCTAGAAGCTGCCATCTTAAAGCGTTTAAATATCGCTGCAAAGGATTTGGTGGAATTCAAGGTATTTAAGCGTAGTCATGATGCTCGTAAAAACACAGCCCTATCTTTAATTTATACGATTGATCTATCTGCTAAAAACGAAGAAGAACTTCTTAAAAAGCACGGCCATGATCAGCATATTCGTCCTGCCCCAGATACAAGTTATCACTTTGTAGCAAAAGCTCCAGCTAACCTGAGCACAAGACCTGTTGTTATAGGTTTTGGACCTTGCGGCATATTTGCTGCTTTGCTCTTGGCTCAGATGGGCTTTAAGCCAATTGTTTTAGAGCGTGGCAAGCAAGTGCGTGAGCGCACTCAGGATACCTGGCGTCTATGGCGCAAAAATGTTTTAAATCCTGAGTCTAATGTTCAGTTTGGTGAGGGTGGTGCAGGAACTTTCTCTGATGGCAAGTTATATAGCCAGATTAAAGATCCTAAGTTCTATGGTCGCAAAGTCATTCAAGAGTTTGTCAAAGCGGGAGCCCCAGAAGAGATCTCTTACGTGGCTAAGCCACATATTGGCACCTTCCGTTTGGTCGGCATGGTTGAAAAAATGCGCCAAGAGATTATTGATTTGGGTGGGGAAATTCGTTTCCAACAGAAGGTCACTCGATTCGATATTGAAAATGGCCAAATACGGGGTTTGCAATTAGAGAGTGGTGAGACCCTAAAAGCAGATCATGTCATTCTTGCTTTGGGGCACAGTGCTCGAGACACATTCCAAGCCTTGCATGATGCAGGGGTTTACTTAGAAGCCAAACCATTTTCAGTTGGATTCAGGATTGAGCACCCTCAATCTTTGATTGATAAAGCACGTTTAGGTCCGCATGCAGGGCATCCATTAATTGGCGCTGCAGATTACAAATTAGTTCATCACGCTAAAAATGGCAGGGCTGTATACAGTTTCTGTATGTGCCCAGGCGGCACAGTTGTTGCTGCCACTTCAGAAGAGAATCGAGTTGTTACCAACGGCATGAGCCAGTACTCTCGTAATGAGCGTAATGCCAATGCCGGCATCGTCGTCAACGTAGATCCTAAAGATTATGGTGGTGGCCCTGATAAGCCTTTAGCAGGTATCGACTTTCAGAGAGAGTTGGAGTCTAGGGCTTTTGAGTTGGGTGGCAGAAATTACGAGGCACCCGGCCAGTTGGTGGGTGACTTCATCGCAGGCAAAGCATCTACAGAATTTGGAAGTGTGATTCCATCCTATAAACCCGGTGTTCATCTGACAGATTTGGCAACGGCATTGCCGGATTTTGCTGTTGAAGCCATGCGTGAGGCATTGCCTGCTTTTGAAAAGCAAATCAAAGGCTTTTCTATGCATGACGCTGTGTTAACGGGTGTCGAAACAAGAACGTCATCGCCATTGCGCATTACCCGTGGCAATAATTATCAGAGTCTCAACATCAAAGGTTTATATCCAGCCGGTGAGGGTGCTGGTTATGCTGGAGGCATTCTTTCAGCAGGTGTTGATGGCATTAAAGTAGCTGAAGCGGTCGCCTTAGACTATCTCAATACAAAATAAAAAAGCCGGCTTAGGATGTAAGCCGGCTTTTAAAGGGCGAAAGCTAATTACTTAGCGCCGTCCAAAATCCACTTAACTACAGTCTTAGCATCTGCTTCGCTGATACCAGCGTTTGCAGGCATTGGAACTGGACCCCAAACACCAGCACCACCAGCTTTAACTTTTTTAGCCAATTTATCAACTGCATCAGCCTGACCTTTGTACTTGGCAGCGATATCTTTATATGCTGGACCAACTACTTTTTTGTCGACTGCGTGGCAACCCATACAAGCGTTCTTAGTTGCGATTTCTTTTGAAGCAAATGCAGGTGCTGATACCATCAATGCTGAAGCTACCAATGCGCTGATTAATTTCATGAATTTCTCCGGTTAAATCATTAAAAAAATACTTTACCGGCAGATTATATAAAAATACTGAAGATGTGCCTATGCGGTGTTTCTACCTAGAAAACACTTAATAAAACTTATTAATTATCAATAACTTAATGTCAATTATGGCCAGCTAATCAGTCATTCTTGATACAGCTCAAAATAAGTCACTGAATTTGCTGCCTCAGTCTCTATGGTTAGCGTGGCTAAAGGTTTAAAATCTAAAGCTTAAAGAGCTGATAGCGCTGAATTTGGGTAAATGACTTATTCATATAAAGATATAAGTAATGCATAGTTCCCAAACATCTAGTTATTAGTTATCTTTCGGGGTTCATTCAGAATAAAAAGCAGGAATCATGGCAAGTTATCAAACAGAAACCGTACTGAGCGTTAAGCACTGGAACGACACACTCTTTAGCTTCACAACTACAAGAAACAAAAGCTTGCGTTTCCGCAATGGCCACTTCTTGATGATTGGTTTGGAAGTAGAAGGTAAGCCTTTGGTGCGTGCCTACAGTGTGGCTAGTGCCAACTATGAGGAACATTTAGAGTTCTTCAGCATCAAGGTTGAAAACGGCCCACTCACATCACGACTTCAGAAAATCCAAGTCGGTGATCCTATTTTAGTTAGCGAAAAATCTGTTGGCACTTTGGTTATTGATGACTTAAACCCGGGAAAAAATCTTTACTTGTTTAGCACCGGAACTGGTTTGGCTCCATTCATGAGCATTATTCGTGATCCTGAGACTTATGAACGATTTGAAAAAGTTGTTTTGATTCACGGTGTGCGTTTGGTGAGCGAATTGGCTTATGAAGATTACATTCGTAACGTATTGCCTAATGATGAGTTCTTGGGTGAAATGGTTCGTGAGAAATTAATCTACTACCCAACTGTTACACGTGAAGCATTCAAGCACACCGGTCGACTAACAACAGCGATTGAAAATGGCCAGCTATTCAAAGATATCGGTTTACCTCCTTTAGATCCAGCTACTGACCGTGGCATGATCTGCGGAAGCCCTTCGATGTTGAAAGAGATTTGCGAGATGCTCGACGCAAGAGGCTTTAAGGTTTCACCTAGCCTTGGGCAGCTTGGCGATTACGTTTACGAAAGAGCTTTCGTAGAGAAATAAGCTTTTAACAGCAGTAGCACTAAGAAGCCCTAAAGAGATTTAGGGCTTTTGCTATTTATCTAGCGGAGAAATCGACTTCTAAGTCTATCGTTGCCAAAGCTTAATCAATATCTGATTCGGCATTCGGGCTTAATGCGGCTTTTACTTCAGCCTCAGTTAGCTCCTTAGAACACAGTTCAATAAACTTATAGGCATAACCACGCAAGTAATGACCTTTGCGTATGGCTATCCTAGTTATATTGTTTGTAAATAAATGTGAACTTTCTAAAAGACTCTGCTGCGTGTCACGGTCTTTTTGATAAGCCATTGAAGCGATGATGCCAATCCCTAGGCCAAGTTCAACATATGTTTTGATCACGTCTGCATCAAGCGCTGACATCACTATGTCCGGTGTAATGCTTGCTTTTGTGAATGCTTCGTCAATATTTTGTCGGCCTGTAAATCCTTCGTGATAAGTCACGATGGGATAATCAGCTAAGTCTTCTAGGGTTATTTTTTTATTGCCCTCTAGTGGATGCCCTTTAGGTACGATTACTGCATGGTGCCATGAGTAATAAGGAAATGTTACTAATTCAGGTAGCTGGCTAACAGCTTCTGTTGCTATACCTATATCAGCACGGCCATCAGCAAGCATTTCTGCAATTTCATTCGGGCTAGCCTGGTGTAATGCTAAATGAACTTTTGGAAAGGCCTGCTTGAATTGGCTGACAACTACAGGTAGCGCGTATCGAGCTTGGGTATGAGTTGTGGCAATGGTGAGTTGCCCCTTGTCACTCTGGCTAAATTGTTCTGCTAGTTGTTTAATGTTTTTGGCATCTAACAACATTCTTTCAACGATCCCTAAAAGCTCTTTACCTGGATCTGTGAGACCTAATAAACGTTTACCCTTTCGAATAAATAGCTCAATTCCTAGCTCATCTTCAAGATCTTTAATGTGCTTACTAACGCCAGATTGGGATGTATACAGAGCATTACCAACTTCAGTTAAGTTGTAATTTCGTTTAACTGTTTCTCTGATAATTCTTAGTTGTTGAAAATTCATGTTTGACTCGCTTATTTGGAGTTATCAAATATTTTTAATTGTGATGGCACGATACGTACCTCTAGACCCTCTCTTAGATTTCTCGAGATAACTTCAAGTTTACTTAGCTCAACTTCAAAGTGCTGCGGTAGGCCTTGATTATCTGCCCCCGACAGTGCGGAAAGTTCAATTCTGGAATTTATGCCAAAAGATAAGATTCGATCGATTCGTGCAGCAACGCCATCATTCCTGCTGTTGTAGTCAGCAATTGTTAATTCATGTGGTCTAGCAAAAGCAACCACGGGCGTGCCACTTGCAAGTGTTGTTACATCACCATGTTGAAGGTTATGTTCGCCAACCTGAATACCATCTCCATCAACACGACCATGGAATAAATTGACATTACCTAGGAAGCCATAAACAAATGGTGTGGCAGGTCGCTCATAAACCTCGTCAGGGCTACCAATTTGCTCCACCTTACCCTTGTTCATCAACACAACTCTATCAGCTACTTCTAGAGCTTCCTCTTGGTCATGGGTTACAAAAATTGAAGTGATATGTAGCTCATCATGCAATTTTCTTAACCAACGACGCAGTTCTTTTCTGACTTTGGCATCTAGTGCGCCAAATGGTTCATCAAGCAATAAAACTTTAGGTTCCACAGCAAGTGCGCGGGCTAGAGCAATACGTTGGCGCTGGCCACCGGATAATTGGGCAGGAAAGCGATCATGCAACCAATCTAACTGAACCAAATTAAGCAATTCATGAACTTTCCTGGCTATCTCTGATTCACTTAGACGTTCCTTTTTATTTTTAACCCGTAAGCCAAAAGCGACATTGTCAAAAACTGTCATGTGTCGAAATAGGGCGTAGTGCTGAAATACAAAACCTACTTGACGTTCCCGAACATGGCGACTTGACGCATCATCGCCATCCAATAAAACTTGTCCGCTATCTGATGTTTCTAAGCCTGCAATGATTCTTAATAAAGTTGTTTTGCCGCAGCCAGACGGTCCAAGAAGGGCTACTAATTCGCCGGTCGGGAAATCTAATGAAACATTATCTAAAGCAATAAAGTCACCAAATGCTTTATTAATATTTTTTACCTGAATACTCATTTTTGTCCTTCAATCAGCGGTTCTGCATGTGTTTCAGCGCGTAATCGCCATTCCACATAAGTTTTAATAGCAAGAGTTAATAGTGCAAGTAAAGCCAAGATGGATGCCACAGCAAACGATGCCGCGAAGTTATATTCGTTGTACAAAATCTCTACATGCAAAGGGATCGTGTTGGTATAGCCCCGGATGTGGCCTGATACAACAGATACGGCACCAAACTCGCCCATAGCGCGAGCGTTACAGAGGATGACACCATACAAAAGCCCCCATTTGATATTGGGTAGGGTGACCATGAAGAAGGTTTGCCAGCCATTGGCGCCCAGCACAGTAGCAGCTTCCTCTTCTTCTCTACCTTGGGCTTCCATTAGAGGAATTAATTCTCTAGCCACAAAAGGGAAGGTGACAAATATGGTGGCTAGAACAATCCCAGGGATCGCAAAGATAATTTTGATGTTTTCACTTTCAAGCCATGGACCTAGCCATCCTTGTGCACCAAAAACTAGAACATAAATTAAACCCGCAATCACTGGTGATACTGAAAATGGCAAATCAATCCAGGTAATTAAAATGTGTTTACCCCGAAAATCAAATTTAGTAATGGCCCAAGCAGCAGCAACACCAAAAACAAGGTTCAGGGGCACAGCAATCACTGCTGCAATTAATGTTAGTTTGATTGATGACAGTGCATCAGGCTCAATAATTGCTGCAATATAAACATCAAAGCCTTTGCGCAACGCTTCTACAAAAACAGAGAACAAGGGTAAAAGTAAAAAGAAACCAAAAAAGCTTAGGGATAGGCTTAGCAAAGTCCACTTAACCCATCGAGGCTCGCGCGTTGCTGCACTTCTTTCGAAGCGTGAAAGATTTTCACTCATGCGCGGCTCCTTCCAGTGCGTTTTGCTGTCCAAGCCTGTAAGCCGTTAATGACGAGCAGCAGTAAAAGGGAAATTATCAACATAACAACGGCAATCGCTGTTGCACCCGCATAGTCGTATTGTTCAAGTTTTGTGATGATCATTAGAGGTGTTATCTCTGATACGAGCGGAATATTTCCGGCAATGAAAATCACAGAGCCATATTCGCCGACGGCCCGGGCAAACGCCAAGGCAAAACCCGTCAGCAATGCTGGTAATAAGATAGGCAATATGACGATATAAAAGGTTTGCCAGCGATTAGCACCAAGACTTGCTGAGGCCTCCTCTAATTCTGTTTCCAGGTCTTCCAAAATGGGTTGAACTGTACGAACAACAAAAGGCAAGCCAATAAAAATTAAGGCAATCAAAATCCCCAGTGGTGTAAATGCAACTTTGATTCCAATCGCTTCTAAGTGTTGCCCAATCCAGCCATTTTTAGCATACAGCGCAGTTAAAGCTATTCCCGTCACGGCAGTCGGTAAAGCGAAGGGTAAATCAACTAATGCATCAACCAAACTCTTACCTGGGAATGTATAACGTACCAATACCCAGGCAAGCATTAAGCCAAACAGAGCATTGATAGCGCCCGCTAATAATGCAAGACCGAAGCTGAGTTTGTAAGAAGCGACTACTCTAGGAGCTGTTACCACATCCCAAAAGCCTAAAAATCCTAATTCACTGGCTTTGAAAACAACAGCCGAGAGTGGGATTAGGACAATTAAAGATAGGTAAACCAAGGTGTAACCGAGTGAAAGGTTAAATCCTGGAAATATCTGATTTTTATGAAGTTTGGACATGCTTAGCAGTCTAAAAACTTAGCTGATGCTTGTGAACCAATAAAAGGTGATTAGCTTATGCAGTTTCTTGATATATCGAACCAAGAAAAAACCGCCCAGTCTTGGGCGGCTGAACTTGCTGTGAAAAAGTCTTATTTCACAATGATTTTGTCAAATGTACCACCGTCGTTAAAGTGAGTTTTTTGGGCCTTTTGCCATCCACCAAAAACCTCATCAATCGTGATCAGCTTCACTTTGGAAAACTGTTTTGCATATTTCGCAGCTGCTTTTGGGTCGCGTGGTCGATAGTAGTGTTTACCAGCGATATCTTGACCTTCAGTCGAGTACAAGTACTCTAAATAAGCTGTAGCTACTTTGCGAGTACCTTTTTTATCAACGTTCTTATCAACTACTGTTACTGGAGGTTCAGCAAGGATCGACAAAGAAGGGGTAACAATTTCATACTTCTCTGGGCCTAATTCTTTAACTGCCAAGAATGCTTCATTTTCCCAAGAGATGAGCACATCACCAATGCCGCGTTCGGTGAAGGTGGTTGTTGATCCTCGCGCACCAGAGTCTAGAACTTTAACGTTGGCGAATAACTTCTTCACAAAATCTTGAGCTTTCGCATCATTACCGCCTTGTTGCTTGAGGGCATAAGCCCAGGCAGCTAAATAGTTCCAGCGTGCACCACCGGATGTTTTTGGGTTTGGCGTGATTACCTCAATACCTGGTTTTACAAGATCGTTCCAGTCTTTGATTCCTTTAGGGTTCCCTTTGCGCACCAAGAAGACTATTGTGGATGTGTATGGCGCAGAGTTATTTTTTAGACGTTTTTGCCAATTAGATGGGATTAAACCCTTTTCTTGGAGAACATCAACGTCATAACCAAGAGCCAATGTAACTACGTCAGCATCTAAGCCATCTATAACAGCTCTGGCTTGCTTGCCTGAGCCACCATGAGATTGTTTGAAGCCAACATCTTCTCCTGTAGTCTTTTTCCAGTGAGCTGCAAAGGCCTTGTTGTAATCCTGGTATAGCTCGCGCGTTGGGTCATAAGACACATTTAATAGGTTGGGGCCAGCAAAGCTCGTCGCTGATATGCCTAAGCTAATTGCAAGCGCTGTAAAAATTTTTGTGATTTTCATAGTGTTTCCTTGTTGTTGATGGAAACACTTTATGGGTGATGCCTTGATATGTGAACCAAGAAAAACTGCTTTACATATCTAATAAAAGAATTTGGTAACGATTTTGGTAAAAAGGGCCAGAGATTACCTCTAGCCCTTTTAATACCTATTGACTTGGCGGAGAAAGCGGGATTCGAACCCGCGGTAGGCTATTAACCTACGCACGCTTTCCAGGCGTGTGACTTAAACCACTCATCCATCTCTCCGTGCAAGAGCGAGATTATATACGCCCGCTCTTGGATTAACTGATGACTTATTCAGTCTCGGCCATGCCGCCAACAACGTGGCTAAAGCCACCGTCAACGTAAGTGATCTCACCGGTAATACCACCAGCTAGATCAGACATTAAAAATGCAGCAGCGTTACCAACGTCTTCAACTGTTACGTTACGACGCAAAGGAGCATTGGCTTCTACGAAATCCAAAATCTTGCCAAAGCCTTTGATACCTGATGCTGCCAATGTCTTAATAGGGCCAGCTGAGATACCGTTACAACGAATACCTTTAGGTCCTACTGAGTTAGCCAAATAACGAACGCTGGCTTCTAATGAAGCTTTTGCTAAGCCCATTGTGTTGTAGTTAGGCACAACCATTTGTGAGCCAAGGTAAGTTAATGTCAAAAGAGCAGATTTGTCATTCAACATTGGTAAAGCTGCTTTAGCCATCGCAGGGAAGCTGTAAGCAGAAATATCATGGGCAATCTTGAATGACTCTCTTGATAAGCCATCCAAAAAGTCACCAGCAATCGCTTCACGGGGCGCAAAGCCAATTGAATGGATCAAACCATCAAATTTTGGCCATGTGGCAGATAAATCAGCAAAAAGCTTATCGATTTGAGTGTCATCACCCACATCGCAGTCAAAAATCAACTTGCTGTTGAATTCTTCAGCAAATTCAGTAATACGGTCTTTAAAGCGGTCGCCTACATAAGTAAAGGCCAGTTCAGCACCTTCGCGGTGGCAAGCTTTGGCAATGCCATAAGCAATAGAACGGTTAGAAAGTAGACCAGTTAGGACGATTTTTTTACCGGCTAAGAAACCCATTTTTGCTTCCTTTATTCTTTTTGATGCATTTGTTAATGTCTAATTACAATTGTCACACATGCAAATGATTAGACCCTTACTTTCA
>JAHEBW010000027.1 GCA_024642065.1 Polynucleobacter sp.
AGTTAGGACGATTTTTTTACCGGCTAAGAAACCCATTTTTGCTTCCTTTATTCTTTTTGATGCATTTGTTAATGTCTAATTACAATTGTCACACATGCAAATGATTAGACCCTTACTTTCATCCGCCATTTTAAGCCTATTGCTATGGGGCGGTCTCAGTATTCATTCTGAGGTGAAAGCTGCGCATGGTTTTGCCCAATACGGTGATTTGCGTTATCCAGCAGGTTTTAAGCATTTTGATTACGTTAATCCACAAGCGCCACAAGGCGGGACTCTTCAGTTACCCAATCCTGATCGCCGCACTAGTTTTGATAAGTTCAACCCATTTACCTTAAAAGGCGTCACGGCTCCTGGGGTAGCTCAATTAATGTTTGAGAGCTTATTAATAGGTAGTGCTGATGAGGTGGCTTCTGCTTACGGTTTGTTAGCCGAAGATGTCACAGTCGCTACTGATCAGCTTTCAGTAACATTTAGACTGAGGGCTGCTGCCCAATTTAATGATGGTAGCTCTGTACTTGCCAAGGATGTGAAGTACTCATTTGATGTCTTGATGAGCAAATTAGCCAGCCCGCAATACAAGACAATTTATGCCGATGTGAAGCAGGCTGTTGTTGTTTCTGAGAGAGTAGTTCGCTTTGACTTTCATCGTCGTAATAGTGAGTTACCTTTGCTGGTTGGTTCTTTACCCATCTTCTCTGAAAAGTGGGGCAAAGATGCTAGCGGTAATGGCAAAGCATTCAATCAATTAACTTTTGAAAAGCCAATCGGTAGCGGCCCATACTTAATCGAAAGCTACGATATTGGTAAAAGTATTATTTTTAAAAAGAACCCGCAATACTGGGGAACAAGTCTGAATGTCCGCTTAGGTTTCTTTAATTTTGACCGCGTCGCTTATCGTTTATATAAAGACGATACTGCTCGTCTAGAAGCTCTCAAAGCAGGTGAGTTTGATACCTTGGTTGAATATCGCGCCAAGAATTGGGCTAAAAGTTATGTTGGTCCTAAATTCAGAGATGGAAGCTTAAAGAAACAACATTTCCAGCATCGCAATGGTGCTGGCATGCAAGGCTTCATCATGAATATGCGCCGTCCAATTTTTCAAGATCAACGTGTGAGAGAAGCTTTAACTTTGGCGCTTGATTTTGAGTGGATGAATCGCCAGCTTTTCTTTGGTCAATATCACCGCATTGATAGTTATTTTGCGAACAGCGATTTGGGTGCTTCGTATGAGTCTGCTAGCTTACCTAGTGCGCAAGAGAGAAAGCTACTAGAGCCTTTGCAAAAATCATATCCTCAGCATTTCCCATCAAAAGCTTTAGGCCCGATGTTGAAACCTGTTTCAACAGCTGAGCCATTAAGTTTGCGTCAAAATTTAAGACAAGCCAGACAGTTGCTGGCTCAAGCAGGTTGGGTCTATAAAGATGGCGCTTTAAGAAATGCTAAGGGCCAAGTATTTGAGTTTGAAGTGATGGACGATGGCGGTGCTATGGTTCGTTTGGTTGCTGCTTATGTTCGCAACCTTGAAAAGCTCGGTATGAAAGTTCAAATCAGAACTACAGATTACGCCTTGTATCAAAAGCGTTTGGAAGAATTTGATTTTGATATGACCACCATGAAATTCCCTGATTCACAAAGTCCTGGTAATGAATTGTGGGATCGCTACGGTAGTGAGTCAGCTGGAACCAAAGGATCTGACAACATCATTGGAGTTAAATCACCGGTTGTGGATGCTTTAATTGCTCATATCGTTAAGGCGCAATCCAGAAAAGATTTGGTTGCCGCAACGCGAGCATTGGATCGCGTATTAACTCATAGTTACTATGTGGTCCCTCATTGGTATAGCCCAAGCCATCGGGTAGCCTATAAATCAAATTTAGCATTTCCTAATCCACCTACTTACTACCAAGCTGAGTCTTGGATTTTGGGAACTTGGTGGCGTCAACCATCTGAAGGGAAGGGGGCTCGATGAATAGCGCCTTATTCAGATACATTTTTAAACGTATTCTTTTAATGATCCCAACTCTATTGGGTGTCATTACTTTGACCTTTGCAGTGATTCAGTTTGTACCTGGCGGCCCTGTTGAACAGATGATGTTGGAGATCAAGGGTCGAGGTGAGGCAAGCGTTGGCGCTGGTGAATCATCGGGTGGCGGTGCTAGTGCTACTTACCGTGGTCGCCAAGGTATTGATGAAGAGCGCCTAAAAGAAATCAAAGAGCTATATGGCTTTGATAAGCCACCTTTGGAACGCTACTGGCATATGCTCAAACGTTTTGCGATGTTTGATCTGGGGCAAAGTTATTACCAGCATAAAAGTGTTTGGGAGCTTGTCTTATCGAAAATGCCTGTATCCATCAGTTTGGGTTTGTGGACTTTCTTAATCACCTACCTCATATCCATACCTCTGGGTATCAAAAAAGCAGTTCAAGCTGGGACGCGCTTTGATACAGCTACAAGTATTTTGATTTTGATTGGTTATGCCATCCCTGGTTTTGTTCTGGGTGTTTTATTACTTGTTTTATTTGGTGGTGGCAGCTTCTTCCAATTATTTCCGCTCAGAGGTTTAACTTCTGACAATTGGGCTGAGCTCAGTTTGATCGGTAAGGTAATGGACTACTTCTGGCATTTAGTCTTGCCGATCACTGCATCTGTCTTGGGTAATTTTGCAGTGATTACGATTCTGACAAAGAATTCATTCTTGGAAGAGATTCGCAAACAATACGTCATCACCGCTCGCGCTAAAGGCCTCAGTGAAGACAAGGTGCTATGGAAGCATGTTTTTAGAAATGCTTTGATTCCATTGGTCACTGGTTTTCCTTCTGCATTCGTTGGGGCTTTTTTCACAGGCTCTCTGTTGATCGAAACACTATTTTCATTAGATGGTTTAGGTTTGTTGTCCTATGAGGCTGTCATGAAGCGTGATTACCCAGTGGTCTTGGGCACACTTTATTTATTCACATTAATAGGTTTGGTTACTAAGCTCATTTCTGATATTGCCTATGTCTTGGTTGATCCGCGTATTCAATTTGACAAGCAGTCAGGAGGTCATTGATGAGAATGGCCTGGTTGAGCAACTTCAAACAAAGTGATCAGTGGCTACGATTTAGAAGTAATCGCTTGGGCTATTGGAGTTTGTGGATTTTTAGTGCTTTATTTGTATTGAGTTTGTTTGCAGAATTAATTGCTAACGATCGACCGCTATTGGTGAGATACCAAGGTGATTTTTATGTTCCGATTGTTAAAGATTATTCAGAGATTACTTTTGGTGGTGACTTCCCAACACCAACGGATTATTTAGACCCTGACATTAAAAAAACATTGGCTAAGCCTGGTAATTGGGCCATTTATCCGCCTATTACTTATCGTTACGACACGCTCAATTATTTTGCCAAAGAGCCTAATCCAGCTTCGCCCTCCCGAGACAATCTTTTGGGGACTGATGACCGAGGTAGGGATGTGGTGGCACGTCTCATTTATGGTTTTAGGCTATCAGTTTTGTTTGGTTTGTGTTTAACCATTTTGGGTGTTCTGATGGGTGTATTCACAGGTGCAGTGATGGGTTACTTTGGTGGGAAAACTGATTTAATTTCTCAGCGCTTGATTGAAATATGGAGCTCTATGCCTGAACTCTATTTATTGATCATCTTTGCTTCCATCTTCTCACCGAGCATTGGCTTACTCATCATCTTGTTATCTTTATTTGGTTGGATGGGTTTATCTGATTATGTGCGCGCTGAATTTTTTAAAAATAGGACGCTTGAGTATGTCAGAGCTGCCGAAGCTCTTGGCTTATCCAGTTCACAAATTATGTGGCGCCACATCTTGCCGAATAGCTTAACGCCCGTGATTACTTTCCTACCTTTTAGAATGAGTGCTTCGATCTTGGCTTTAACTAGCCTTGATTTCTTGGGTTTAGGTGTGCCGCCAGATAAAGCTAGTCTTGGAGAGTTGCTAGCTCAAGGTAAGGGCAACTTAGATGCTTGGTGGATTTCTTTATCAACATTCTTAGTGTTAGCAATCACGCTGATGCTACTAACTTTTATGGGTGATGCTTTGAGGGATGCTTTTGATAATCGCCGATCGAATGGAGGTGCTAAGTCATGAGTCATCTCAATCAAACGCAAGAGCCAACTCTGATCAACGTTGAAAATCTAACTATTAAGTTTGGTCGTAAAACTGTTGTTCAAGATTTAAGTATTCAAATTGCACAAGGTGAACGCATAGCGATTGTGGGTGAGTCAGGATCTGGCAAAACTCTCACGGGCTTATCTCTAATCGGATTAATGCCAGACTCTGCAGAAGTATCAGGCAAGATAGAAATGACTTGTGATGGCCGGACTCAAGATATTTTGCAGATGACGCCTTCGCAATTGCAAGCCATTCGTGGCAAAGACATTGCCATGATCTTTCAGGAGCCAATGACTGCTCTCAATCCACTCTACACAGTGGGTAATCAAATCATGGAAGCGGTGCAGTGCCATCATCCGCTACTCAGCTCTCAGTCTTGTAAAGAGCGCGCCATTGCTCTATTAGAGAGAACAGGTATTCCTTCCCCTGAGCAAAGATTTTCTTTTTATCCCCACCAGTTATCAGGCGGGCAAAGACAAAGAGCCATGATTGCTATGGCTCTAGCTTGTCAGCCTAAGTTGCTGATAGCGGATGAACCCACTACGGCGCTTGATCCTAGTTTGCGTTTACAGATCCTTGATCTACTCAAAGAGTTGCAAGAAGATGCCAAGAGTCACGGCGGTATGGCTGTGATTTTGATTACGCATGACTTAAACATGGTTCGTCACTTTGCAGATCGAGTTGGTGTGATGCATCAAGGTAAGCTCCTCGAGTGTCGCCCCACAGAATCTGTTTTTCAGGATCCTGAGCATCCGTATACCGAGAGTTTGGTTCATAGTGAACCTGTTAGAAATGTTCTGCCACTTGTACCGATCGCGCCGGTCTTGCTTAAAGCGGAAGGCGTCAGTGTGGCTTACCCCAGAGCTGGAAGCGGGCTACTATCGAATGGCATTAAAAACTTCTTAAGGGGATTTCACTTCTCTGACTTGTGGAAGCGCGAATACGATGAAGTTGTTAAACAAGTAGATTTAGATTTGCGCCAGGGGGAAACGCTGGGGCTTATTGGTGAGTCTGGTTCGGGCAAGTCCACATTGGCCATGGCTTTGTTAGATTTGCTCGGGCAAACCGGTGCCAAAACATCTGGCCGTGTTGAAGTGCTAGGGAATAGTTGGTTTGATTTACCTAAAAAGGAAAAAAGCCAACTCAGAGCTTCTTTTCAGGTGATATTCCAAGACCCATTTGGATCTTTATCTCCTCGGATGACTGTAGGCCAAATTGTGGGGGAGGGTTTAAAACTTCACCACCCAGATTTATCTGCTGATGGGGTTAAAGCTAAGGTGATTGAGGTTTTAAAAGAGGTCGGTCTTGATAGAACCGCTTTTAACCGTTATCCACATGAGTTTTCTGGTGGGCAGCGTCAAAGGATTGCGATTGCAAGAGCTATGATCCTAAAACCCCAAATTTTGGTCTTAGATGAGCCAACTTCTGCGCTGGATGTGACCATTCAGAAGCAAATTTTGAGCTTATTGTCCGAATTACAGCACAAATACAACATGGCTTATTTGCTCATAACCCATGATTTAAGCGTGGTGAGGGCTATGTCCCACAGGGTCATAACCTTGAAAAAAGGTAGAAAAATCAAGCATGAAGACCTGTAATTGGGGTTTGAGTCGCCGGCTGGATTGTCAGGATTTGTTCAGGTTATAATGGACCTTCATGTTCAAAGCTAAACAAACCCTCTTAGCGATCGTTGTGGCGGCAAGCTCCTTGCAGGTGCCTCATGTCTTTGCTCAGTCTGCTGAGCAAGAATCAGTTGCGGCGCCAGCTCCAACAACGACAGCCAATCGTTTCACATCTGTTGCTAGCCAATTAGCCAACAGCATGAGTACGACCGTGGTTGGTGGAACAGAGACTTTGATTGATAACGCGATGCAATTAATTGGCGTTCGTTACCGTTGGGGTGGCAACACACCTCAGAGCGGACTCGATTGCAGTGGTTTTGTGCGTTATGTTTTTAATGACACTTTTGGATTCTTATTGCCACGCAAATCAGCTCAAATGAGCAAGGTTGGCATGGAAGTTGGAAAAGAAGAGTTACGCCCAGGCGATCTCGTGTTCTTCAACACGATGCGTCATGCGTTTTCTCATGTGGGCATTTATGTTGGTGACAACAAATTCATTCATGCACCATCGAGAGGTAAATCTATTCGTGTCGACGACATGACTAAGGTCTACTGGGAAAAGCGTTATAACGGTGCTCGTCGTATGGAAGGTTTTGATTCCATGACAGAAGAGCAGCGTATCCAATTGCTGAACGATTACCAAGAACGTTTAGACAAGACCGGTCGTCTCTAAGATCTGACATCCAATTTATAAAAAAAGACCTTTTCAAGGTCTTTTTTTATTTTCAAAGCAATAGTTCCTAATTAGCGTATCCCTAACTTCAATTTAATTTGATCTATTTGTTTGAGGGTGGCTTCTTCACCGGCTAGGATGGCGGCATTTCTGGATTTGAAATCCGTGCCACGCATGGAATTTAATTCTGGGCGAATCACAATTTGCGCATGTTCTAGTTCTAATTGATTAATGCTTTGACCCATGATGGATGTGGTCTGTAATAAAACTCCAAAAGTGCCACTGCTGTCTTGTGTACTTGGTTCTGTTGAAATATTCACTGCAATCACAAAGTCAGCGCCCATTTGTTTGGCGTACCGTACAGGTACCGGTGAAACTAGACCTCCATCAACATACTCACGCCCATTAATAATGGTGGGCTGAAAAATACTTGGTACGCTACAAGACGCTCGGACTGCTTGCCCCATATCACCTCGTTGAAACAAAACACCTTGGCCTGTCTTTAAGTCTGTTGCGACAATACCCAAGGGAATCGACGTAGTCTCAATTGATTGATTTTTTACCAGTCGATTAATCATGTTTTGAAGGGCATCGCCTTTGATCATGCCGCCAAATTTTCCGGAAAATGGCAGGGCCCAATCTGCAATGGCGGCCTCATCCAAGGAGAGGGCAATCCGATTGAGTTCTGTGCCTTTATTGCCTGCTGCATAGAGTGCCGCAATCACGCTGCCGGCGCTAGTGCCAACAACTAAATTGGGTTTAATGCCGTGAGCTTCTAACGCTTTGATCACGCCAATGTGCGCAAAACCTCTTGCTGCTCCACCTCCCAGGGCCAAACCAATCACTGGTTTTCTTGTGCCAAAGGTGCTGCATGCCGACAAACCAGTCAAACTTAATGAACCTACGCTGATTAAGGTCAAGAAGTTCCTTCTTGAAGTGTGGTAATCTACATGAGAATTATTCTCAATAACACTTAAGTTGTCTTTTGAAGTGTTATGCGCAGGTTTATCTTTATTGGAGTGTTTGTTCATGTTTTTAACTAAAAAATCCTTGTTGGTAGCACTGACAACAATGGGTATGGCTACATCAATGCCAGCATTATCTCAGTCTTCTCAAGTTTTGAACTTGTATTCAGCTAGACATTATCAGACTGATGAGGCGCTTTATTCCGAATTTACAAAGCAAACCGGTATCAAAATCAATCGAATTGAGGCCGATGACAACGCATTATTTGAGCGTTTAAAAAGTGAGGGTAAAAATAGTCCGGCTGATGTGATCCTGATGGTGGATGCCGCAAGACTATGGCGTGCAGAAATTGAAGGCTTATTTCAGCCAATAAAGTCTAAGACCTTAGAGACCAGAATTCCTAAAAACTTAAGATCGAATGATCTAGGCGAGGGTAGTCAGTGGTTTGGCTTTTCAACACGTGCTCGCATGATTGTTTATAACAAGGCCAGCATGAAGTTAGAGAATGTTGATACTTATGAAAAGTTAGCTGACCCTGCTAATAAAGGCAAAGTATGTACACGTTCTGGATCCCACCCATATATGCTGTCTTTAATTGGTGCCATGTATGAGCGTCAAGGTGAAGCAAAGACAGAAGCTTGGGCTAAGGGAATGGTGGCCAATATGGCTAGATCTCCTAAAGGAGGAGATACAGATCAAATTAAAGGTGTAGCCTCAGGGGAATGCGGTGTTGCTTTGACCAACACCTATTACTTGGCGCGTTTGATGCGATCTACAAAACCAGAAGATCAAGCCATCATTGCTAAGATTTCTTGGGTTTGGCCTAACCAGGCAAGTTCTGGAACTCATATGAACGTCGCTGGCGGTGCTGTTGCTAAGAACGCACCTAATAAAGCTGCTGCCATTAAGTTTTTGGAATATTTAGCTAGTAACCAAGCTCAACAATATTTTGCTGATGGTAATAATGAGTGGCCAGCGGTGAAATCTGTAAAAACCACTAATCCTGCATTAAATCAGTGGGGAAGCTTCAAACAAGAGAATATTTCTATCGGTGCAATTGGTAAAAATCAAATTTATGCACAAAAAATCTTAGATAGAGTTTCCTATCGTTAAAAAGAAAGCCTAGAATCTCAGGCTTAGATGAATTCAAAGCCTGTGACCTCTCTAGATACCAGTGGTAATTGTTACCACTGCGGTGGCGACCTGTTACCGGACAGCTTTTATCAAGCTGACTTGGCAGGGTCGTCACGCTCATTCTGTTGTGCTGGTTGTATGGCGATTGCCCAAACGATTCATGGGCAGGGTTTAGAGTCGTTTTATGCTCGCAGAATCCCTTTGGGTGGAAAGCCTGAAAATATTTCAGGAGTCAGCGATCAAGTTCCTGATCATTTATTAGCTTATGACGATCCTGTTTTATTAGATCGATTTACAAGAGCTTCTATCAATCCAGGCGATCTAGAAACAACATTACGCCTAGAGAAAATTCGATGTGCCGCTTGTGTTTGGCTTAATGAGCAACACCTTCGACGTTTGCCTGGCGTTCAAGATGTTCAAATTAATTATGTCACCCAACGAGCAACGGTTCGCTTTAATCCTCAGCTGGTTCACTTATCAGGTTTACTGCATGCGGTGGAGCAAATAGGCTACGCAGCTTGGCCATTCGAACCATCTGAAGCGGCTGACATTTCTAAACGTGAGCGTCGTCAATTATTAATGCGTTTGGGTGTTGCCATGCTGGGCATGATGCAAGTCATGATGTATGCCTGGCCAACTTACACAGGCGCTGAAGATTTATTAGCAGAGCATGCTTTATTGCTCGGTTGGACTAGTTGGGCCTTAACTGTGCCGGTAGTCTTTTATTCTGCAGGCCCGATGTTCTTGGCAGCATGGCATAGCATTCGCTTGTTTTCAAAAACCAAAACACTGGGTATGGATGTACCAGTGACTCTCGCGATCGCTTTAGCCTTTTTGGCGGGCACAATCAGTTTGGTGGCTGGTATTGGTCAAAGCTATTTCGACTCCATCACCATGTTTGTGGCTTTTCTTTTAGGTGCTCGTTACGTGGAGTTGTTGGCTAGGCAAGATGCCCAAGGTGGTGCCGAGGCATTGGCTAAACAATTACCAGCTACCTGTGACAGATTGGAAGATTATCCAAATACCGATCAATCGAAATCTATTCCTGTCGTGCGCTGTGTTCCTGGAGATGTATTGCGTATTGCACCGGGAGAAATCATTCCTGTTGACGGCATCTTGCTAGCAGGGGATAGCAGCTTAGATGAATCTTTGCTTTCTGGTGAATCTAGACCAATTGCTAAAAAAATAGGTGATCACTTATACGCAGGCAGCCACAATATTGTGAGCCCGATCTTGATGCGTGTGCAGGCTGTTGGCCAAGGAACGCGGATTGCCGGGATTGCATCTTTATTAGATAAAGCATTGCAAGCAAAGCCACAGGTAGTTGGCTTGGCAGAAAAGTGGGCTGGTTATTTTGTTGTGTTCTTAATGACAGCTGCTGCTCTAACCGCAGTCACATGGTTTTATCTGGACGCCAATCGCGCCTGGGAAGTTGCTGTCGCTGTTTTGGTAGCTAGTTGCCCTTGTGCTTTGTCTTTAGCGACGCCTGCTGCGATGGCAGCAGCACAAGGTGCAGTGACAAAATTAGGCCTCCTAGTTGTGCGTGGGCATGTGATGGAAACTTTAGCCAAAGCTACTGATCTTGTTTTAGATAAAACAGGCACCTTAACAACTGGTCGACCAGAACTTCAAGACATCATCCACATCCGTGAAGACTACTCACGAGAAAAAGTCCTCGCCATTGCAATGGCCATGGAGCTGGGGCAGAAACATCCTCTAGCTGTAGCCATTATTGAAGCAGGGCAAGCCGAATCCATAACGCCTGCTCTATTGGCAGATGAATGTATTGGAGAGTTAGGTCGTGGCTTGCGCTCTGGAGATTTCCGTCTAGGTAGTCGTCAGTGGTTGGATTTAACAGATCATCAATTATCTAAAGAGCAACAGCAGGCCTATCAGCAATCTAGTTTGGTTTATTTAAGTGATAAAAAAGGTTTGATTGCTATTTTTGCTTTATTAGATACACCACGTGAAGGCGCGCAAGATTTCATTCGTGCAGCTCAGCAGCGTGGCATAAAAGTGCATTTACTTTCTGGCGATGATCCTCAAACAGTCGCATGGTGGGCTAAGTACTTTGGTATTCAAGATTATTTGGGCGGAGCACTGCCAGAGGATAAATACCGTTTTAGCCAAGAGCTTCAATCACAAGGAAAAACCATTTGGGCTGTTGGTGATGGTGTTAACGATGCGCCATTTTTGGCGCAAGCAGATGTATCCGTTGCAGTTGGGAGTGGCGCTCCTTTAGCTCAAGCAGGTGCTGATGCTGTATTAACAGCAGAATCTTTAAAGCCATTAATGCAAGCCTTAGCCCTTGCTGATAAAACTCAGCTGATCATGAAGCAAAATTTAATTTGGGCTTTCGTTTACAACATCGTTGCTATTCCTGTGGCGATGATGGGGTGGGTTAATCCATGGATTGCCGGAATAGGGATGTCTTTATCGTCCTTAGCAGTGACTCTAAATGCATGGCGTTTAAGAAAATCAGATTGATGCGCTAGACTATCGACATGGAAAGTCTTTATCTTCTCATTCCCATGTCACTCGTTGTAGTGGGGTTCATTGTCTTTATTCTTTACTGGTCTGTTCGTAACGGTCAGTTCGAAGATTTAGAAGGACCTGGTCATGCCATTTTGATGGACGATGACAATCCAAAGCCTCAGTCTGTTCTAGACAAATCAAAACAAGAATCAAATCAAAGCGCAAAGTCCTAATTAAACTCATTTTTTTCTTAGATCTTGCGTGAAACTTGACCTATATCAAGTTCACTTACTTACCCAAGTTTCATAATCGAGCTGGGATAAATCAGCCTAAAGGCTAGTAAGGAGAAACCATGGGACTAACCGTGGGTAATACGCAAGACAACTTTAACTACAAAGTTGTTCGCCAATTTGCTTTAGTAACGGTGCTTTGGGGCATTGTGGGCATGTTGGTGGGAGTGATTTTGGCAGCTCAATTGATTTGGCCAGACATCACATTCAATATTCCGTTTTTGAGCTATGGCCGTTTACGCCCATTGCATACGAATGCGGTTATTTTTGCTTTTGGTGGTAGCGCATTATTTGCCACTTCTTACTACATCGTTCAGCGTACCTGCCAGGTGCGTTTGTTCTGCGATAAGTTAGCTGCGTTTACCTTTTGGGGTTGGCAAGCAATCATCGTAGCTGCAGCGGTAACCTTGCCTTTGGGTATTACTACTTCAAAAGAATATGCAGAACTAGAGTGGCCAATTGATATTTTGATTACTTTGGTTTGGGTTGCTTACGCTGTTGTGTTCTTCGGAACTGTGATCAAGCGTAAGACAAAACATATTTATGTATCTAACTGGTTCTTCGGTGCTTACATTTTGACGATTGCTATGTTGCACATCGTTAATAACCTTGAGATGCCTGCTAGCTTATTTAAATCATATTCAGCTTATGCTGGTGCACAAGATGCGATGATTCAGTGGTGGTATGGCCACAATGCAGTAGGTTTCTTCTTGACTACTAGCTTCTTGGGCATGATGTACTACTTCATTCCTAAGCAAGCTGAGCGTCCAATTTATTCATATCGTTTATCGATTGTTCACTTCTGGGCTTTGAACTTCACATACATGTGGGCAGGTCCTCACCATTTGCAACACACAGCTCTTCCAGACTGGACTCAGTCTTTAGGTATGGTTTTCTCATTGATCCTATTGGCGCCATCATGGGGCGGCATGATCAACGGCATCATGACTTTGTCAGGTGCATGGCATAAATTGCGTCGTGATCCAATCTTGAAGTTCTTGATTACTGCCTTGTCTTTCTACGGTATGTCTACCTTTGAAGGTTCAATGATGTCTATCAAGACTGTGAATAGCTTATCTCACTACACAGACTGGACAATTGGTCACGTTCACTCAGGTGCTTTGGGTTGGGTAGCGATGATTACGATCGGCTCTATGTACTACTTGATCCCACGTTTGGTTGGTGAAAAAGAAATGTACAGCACGAAGTTAATCGAATTGCACTTCTGGATTTCTACAATTGGTGTAGTTCTTTACATCGCTGCTATGTGGATTGCTGGTGTGATGCAAGGTTTGATGTGGAGAGCGTTCCAACCAGACGGTACATTGACATATAGCTTCGTTGAATCAGTAAAAGCAACTTATCCGTTCTATGCCATTCGTTTATTAGGTGGTTTGTGCTACTTGAGCGGTATGTTTGTGATGGCTTATAACGTATACAAAACTGTGCAACAGAAGAAGTTTGTAGACGCGCCGATTCCAACATTACAAGCTGCTCACTAAGCTAAGGAGAGAAAACATGTCTGATAACAATAAATTTTTCTCCCACGCAACGCTTGAGCGTAATGTGGGGTGGTTGATAGTGACAACAATTTTTGTTGTTGCTATCGCAGGTTTGGTGCAAATCGTGCCATTGTTTTTCCAACACTCAACAACTAAGCCAGCTGAAGGTGTTACACCATATTCAGCATTGCGTTTGGCAGGTCGTGATGTGTATCAACGTGAAGGTTGCTTAGGTTGCCACTCACAGCACATCCGTACATTACGTTCAGAAACAGAGCGTTATGGCCCTTACTCAACAGCTGGTGAATCTGTATTTGATCATCCATTCTTGTGGGGTTCAAAGCGTACAGGCCCAGACTTGGCTCGTGTAGGTGAGCGTTATTCTGATGATTGGCATCGTACACATTTACGTAATCCACGTGATGTGGTGCCTGAGTCAAATATGCCTGGATATCCATGGTTGCAAGCAAAACCAGCTAGCAACGTTGGCGATATCTCTGCTCATATGACTGCATTACGCCGTTTGGGTGTGCCTTATACAGATGAGCAAATTGCTAATGGCCCTAAAGAGTTAGAAGGTAAAACTGAAGAAGATGCGTTGATTGCCTATTTGCAAGGTTTAGGTACTAACCGTCGCGCAGTTGAACCAGCTAAGACTGTTAGCAAATAACTAAAAGCAAAGATCTTATGGAAAATATTGCAGCCTATCTATCAGCAACATCAACCATCTTGGGTTTGGTGTTCTTTGTTGGCATCGTTTTGTGGGCATGGTCTGCTCATCGTAAAACAGCTAATGATGAATCAGCAAATTTGCCATTTGATCTTCCTGACGAATATAAGAAGGACTAATCATGAGTGACTTTTTCAGCAATGGTTGGGGCATATATATTGCCTTGGTAACTGGTGTAGGTATCGTATGGTGTCTATATCTGTTGTTTTCTCAACGTAAAACAAACATTACTTATAAGCCTGACGGTTCAGTGGATGACACTGGTCACGTATGGGATGACGATTTACGTGAATTGAATAACCCATTGCCACGTTGGTGGATGTGGATGTTCTTGTTGTCATGTGTTTTTGCAATTGTTTATCTTGTTTTGTATCCAGGTATGGGTACTTATCAAGGTACATTGGGATACACAACAACAGGTGCGCATGAGGCTTCTGTTAATCAAGCTAACCAAGAACTAAAGCCTGTATATGCTAAGTACATGGAGCAAGACGTGAAGCAAGTTGCTGCAGATCCAAAAGCTCGTGAAATGGGTCAGCGTTTATTCTTAAACTACTGCGCACAATGTCACGGTTCAGATGCTGGTGGTGCTAAAGGTTATCCTAACTTAGCCGACCAAGATTGGTTATACGGTGGTGAGCCAGACAACATCAAGACAACGCTCATCGCGGGTCGTGCTGGTGTGATGCCTGCCTTTGCTCACTTAGAGGGTGGTCAAATTTCTGATGTGGCGAACTATGTTCGTGGTTTATCTGGCTTAGCGGCTGATCAACTGAAATCTGCTCGTGGCGCTGAAGTATTTAAAGCCAACTGTGCAGCATGCCATGGTCCAGACGGTAAAGGTATGCAAGCGATGGGTGCGCCTAACCTTACTGATAAGGTTTGGTTATATGGCGGTTCTGAAGCTGCGATCGTTGAGACAGTTAGCAAAGGTCGTAACGGCAAGATGCCTGCTCACGAATCAATTTTGACTCCAGAAAAGATTCATTTATTGACAGCTTATGTTTGGAGCTTGTCTAACGTTAAAGATAAAGCTAGCAAGTAATGCCAAATGAAATAAAAGAAGAGGGCAGTTTTCAGGAAACTGTAGAGCTGTCTCTCTATGAAGTAAGACGCAAAATTTACCCCCGCTCAGTGAGTGGGGTTTTTGCCAAGTGGCGCGTGGTTTTAATTTTGGCCACTCAAATCTTATTTTATGGATTGCCTTGGGTTCAGTGGAATGATCGCCAGGCAGTTTTGTTTGATTTGGTTTCTCGTAAGTTCTATATCTTTGGTTTGGTACTTTGGCCACAAGATATTATTTATTTAACACTGTTGTTGATTCTGTCAGCTTTGGCGCTGTTCCTATTTACAGCCGTAGCAGGTCGTTTGTTCTGTGGCTACGCTTGCCCGCAAACTGTCTATACAGAAATCTTCATGTGGATCGAGCGAAAAATTGAAGGTGATCGCTTCGCTCGAATTCGTTTAGATGGTCAGGAATGGCCTTGGAGCCTGACTAAGTGGCGTATTAAGCTCACTAAGCATGCACTTTGGATTGCGGTAGCTTTGTGGACTGGTTTCACATTTGTAGGTTATTTCACGCCAATCAAAGTATTGAGCGCTGAAACACTCGCTTTAACTTTGGGCCCATGGCAGACATTCTGGTTACTCTTCTATAGCTTTGCAACATGGGGTAACGCTGGTTTCATGCGTGAGCAGGTATGTAAATACATGTGCCCATATGCACGTTTCCAAAGCGTGATGGTTGATAAAGATACTTTTGTTGTTACTTATGACAAAACTAGAGGCGAGACCCGAGGTAGTCGATCAAAATCGGATGATCACAAAGCTTTAGGTTTGGGCGATTGTGTTGATTGCAGTATTTGTGTCCAGGTTTGTCCTACGGGCATCGATATTCGTGACGGTTTGCAATATATGTGTATTGGTTGTGGCGCTTGTATCGACGCATGTGATCAGGTGATGGATAAGGTCGGCTACGACAAAGGGTTAATCCGTTATACATCTGAGCGCGCCATGTTAGAGCACATGGATAACAAGAGTGCTCGCCATTACATTTTTAGACCGCGTGTCATGATCTATATTGGCATCATGTCAGTCTTGATGATGGCATTTGTAGTGTCATTATTTATGCGTAATCCTTTGCGTATGGATGTGATGCGAGATCGTGGGGCATTGGCTCGAGAGATTGAAGGCACTAAGATCGAAAACATCTATCGTTTGCAAATCATGAACTCATCTGAAAATCCGATGAGAGTTAAGATCCAAGCGACTGGTTTGCCCAATATGCATGTATTAGATTCTCAAGGTAAAGATGTTGGTGAATTGCTCATTAACCCATCTAGCAATTTACTGATTCCGGTGAAGGTCCGTGTTTTAATTGAGGACGTTAAAACTGGTAATCACCCAATACACTTTGAGATTGAAGGTCAAGAAGAGGGTCCTCATGCTTCTGGTAAGTTAAGAGGTCGTGATGAAAAATCTAGCTTTATTGTTCCTCGCTAATCCGTGGAAATGAAATAGGAGTCAGGCCATGTCAAATGAAGTGAATAACAAACCTTGGTGGAAACAATTGTGGCCATGGTTAATCATTAGTGGCCCAGCGATTGGTGCCATTGGAGCAGCCATCACTATATATCTAGCCTTCACAAAAGATGTCGATCAGCCTATTAGGGATGGCGTATCTAAACAAGGCCTTAAAGTCGAACAGGTGGCGAAATGAGATGTCGTATTTGGATGTGGGTTTTGTGGCCATCCTTTTTGGTCGCTGGTGTTGCTGAAGCTTTGTTCTTTACCATCATTCACCCAGAAGACTTAATCTTCTTTGATCAGCCAGTAACAGCTTCTACTGAAGCTATTTACACAGTGGGATTCTTTTCGTTTTGGTTGTTGTGTGCTTTATCAAGTGCCTTAACGATTTATATCTTGCCTGGTTCTATTTGTGAACTTAATGAAAAGGCTGATGGCGGATTGATTTAAACCATTCCTTGGCACAAAAAAAGCAGCCTAGATGGCTGCTTTTTTTATTTAATTACTTAAGATGAATTGCTTGATCTAGGATGTCTTATAGACTTGCTGCTTTAGTCCCATGGCTAGCACAATGAATCGCACTGGATTTACCTGCCAACTCTAGTAAGCCATCCATATCCACTAGTTTGATGTGGCGCTGTTTGATCTGAATAAGTCCTGACTCTGTAAAGCGTGAGAATAAGCGGCTCACTGTCTCTAATTGAATGCCAAGGTAGCTACCAATTTCTTCGCGGCTCATACGTAAATGGTATTCGATTGGTGAATAACCACGAGCAGCTAATCGATCTGATAAGTTCAGAAGAAAGCTAGCGAGGCGCTCTTCAGCGCGAAGGCTGCCCAAAGATAAAAGATGTCTTTGATCTTGAGTAAGTTCGCGACTTAAAATTCTATGGAACTGATGCTGTAGAGAAGGAATCTGTCTTGCAAGACTTTCAAAATCAGAAAATCTAACAACGCAAGCTTCGCTATCTTCCAATGCAATTGCATTCGATTGGTAGTGATTCTCGCCAATGCCATCAAGGCCCAGCATCTCACCTGGTAAATGAAATCCAGTAATTTGCTCACGTCCGTCAGGCAGCGCATATTCGGTTTTGAGTGTGCCAAACTTGATGCCGTAAACTGCAGTTAGTTCTTCACCTTGACGATAGAGTGCATCACCTTTTTTAAGGCGAACTCTTTCTGTCACTAGAGTGTCAATCTTATTGATATCATCAGAGCTGAGGCCGACCGGCAGACAGAATTGTCCCAAAACGCAAGTTGAGCATTTGTTGGGGGATTCTAAGTTGCTGATGCGATTCATTCTGTTGTATTTGCTTTGTATCAATATAGAGACTTGAATGTTTGCATTTTAAGGCCTACTTGGCGATATTGCCAAAATTTTGATTTGAATCAACATGATCACTAGCACTTTATTACTAACTGTTTTTATTGGAGCCCTTGTCAGTGGTTGGCATTGTGCTTTGATGTGCGGTGGTATTGCCGCTGCAGTTGAAAGAAGTGGCGCTGGAGTAATTCAAACTCTCCAAAAAGTTTCTAAACTTAATCTAGCCTATCAACAGCTTGTGATGCATGCTGGTCGAATTTCTACATATATGTTCTTGGGTGGTTTTGCGGGACTATTGGGGGTACCTGTTTGGCAACAAAACTGGCTGCCTATTCAGCGCGGGCTGTTTGCCTTAGCTGCTCTTATTTTTATCTTCCAAGCCTATCGTATTCTGCTCAAAAATAAAGCTAAACCAAGTGCCTGGGAAGTCTGGTTGAACTCTAAAACCAGTGTTTTGTGGTCAAAAGTATCTAAGAGCGTCGTGCGTTCCGATGGTTCAAGAGGTTATTGGGGTCGTTTTTTAAGTGGTTTGATCTGGGGATTAGTCCCATGTGGACTCATTTATGGTGTTTTACCCTTGGCCTTTCTATCAGGGGACCCAGTTTCGGGGGCGCTTTTCATGTTGGCCTTTGGTTTGGGAACTTTGCCAAATTTGTTACTTATTTCAGGATTTTCTGCTCGAATCGCTGCTTGGGGCCATCAGGCTTGGGCGCGATACTTGGCTGCCGCCCTCATGTTGGGTACGGGGCTGATTGGCTTGTACCGGGCATTTACTCTTCCAGACGCTCTTTTAAAAGGAGGTTTTTGCATTGCCTCCAGTTTGAATTACAATGCATACCTAGTCGGTTAATAAAAATTACATAAATGTCCGGTGTCTATGTGCCGGTCGTCCTTAACCCTAATATAAATCGTTTCCCTTTTTTAATTTATGAATCCTGAACAGCTCAAGCTTGTGCTTGAAACTGCACTTTTATGTGCTGATGAGCCTATGACTATTAACGACTTGCGTCGTCTATTCATGGAAGAAATCCCCAACGAAGATATTAAAAATGCTCTAGTAGAAGTTCAGGCGGATTGGTCTGAAAAGGGCATGGAGTTACTTGAGTTGGCAACGGGCTGGCGTTTTCAGAGTCGTTTGTCGATGCGTGAATATTTAGATCGTTTAACTCCTGAAAAGCCACCTAAGTACTCTCGTGCAGTTATGGAGACTTTGGCAATTATTGCTTATCGTCAGCCAGTTACACGTGGTGAAATCGAAGAGATTCGTGGCGTTACAGTGAGCTCTAACGTTGTTAAGCAATTAGAAGATCGCGGTTGGATTGAAGTTGTTGGACATAAAGAAACTGTGGGTCGCCCAGGTTTATATGCAACCACTAGACAGTTCTTGAATGATTTAAGTTTGACAACTTTGCAAGATTTGCCAATGTTGGATGATGCAGATGCTCAAGCTGAATCATTGGCGCAAAAAGTCATTGAATTTGAAGGTGAGCATCCTGAGCTTAAAGATGGCGAGACATCCACTGATCAAGAAGTCATTGATGTGGTTGATACGTCTGAAGCTGTAGATGGTGATGCCGAAAAAACTGAAGATGCTTCTTCAGTTGATAACCAGAATAACGATAAAGCCTAATGACTACTCCTGAATTTGAATCTGAAAAGCCAGCTCAAGCTGACACTCAAGCTGAAGCGGGTCAAGCAGAGGGCGGTGAGCGTCGCAAGAGAGTTAGTCGTAGCCCGTATAACAAAAGTCGAGGTAAACCTCGCGCTGAAAAATCTGCTCTAGGTGAGTCTGATGCCCCTGCTGGAGCAACAGATGTTGCTGCGACTGGCGCATCTGATCAAGCCGCTGAAGGAAGTGTTCAAGCTGAAGGTGAAGGAAGTTCTCATTCTGGCCGACCGCCAAGACAGGGCCAAGGTCGTAATGGCCCAAGAGCTCAGCGCGGCAAACCGCAACGTGGTGATCGCCGAGATCGAGGTGAGCGCCAAGATCGACTACAAGGTGGATCTCAAGAACAGAAGCCTCCTAAAGTAAATCCTTTATTGGCAGAAGAAAGCCAAGCTTTATTTGCTTCCGTAGTTTCAGGGGAGTTTGACGCAAGTTTGGATGCTCCAGAAGCTGAAGCAGAGGTAACTCATGACATGGTTGCCCAAACCTTAGCTGACATCGCTGCTGAGGATCATGCAGCTGAAGAGGGCGCTGATAAAGAGCCAAGCGCTGAAGAAGACATGATGCCCGGTCTACAGTTCTCTAGCGTAGATGAGCTGCCATTAAGTTTGCGTGATGAAGTCTGGTCAGATTTAGATGATGTTGAAGATGACTTCGATGAAGACACAGTTAAGTTACATAAAGTTCTAGCGGATGCTGGTATGGGCTCTCGCAGAGATATGGAAGATCTGATTATTCAGGGCCGTGTTTCTGTGAATGGTATGCCTGCACACATCGGACAGCGCGTTGGTCCAACAGATCAAGTGCGTATCAATGGCAAGATGGTTCATCGCAAGATTCAAACGAAGCCGCCGCGCGTGATCATGTATCACAAGCCAGCTGGAGAGATTGTTAGTCAGTCTGACCCTGAGGGGCGTCCAACAGTATTTGATCGCTTACCTAAAGCCAAGCAAGGTCGTTGGATCGCTGTGGGCCGTCTAGATTTCAATACAGAAGGCTTATTACTTTTCACAACGTCAGGTGAATTAGCCAACCGTTTGATGCATCCACGTTATGGGGTTGAGCGTGAATATGCTGCTCGTATTTTGGGTGACTTAGATGCTGAGCAAGAGAAGTTATTAAAAACAGGCGTGCAGCTTGATGATGGTGTTGCTCGTTTCTTAAGATTAGTTAATGGTGGTGGTGAAGGTGCTAACCACTGGTACCACGTAGCCCTAACTGAAGGACGTAACCGAGAGGTTCGTCGTATGTTTGAAGCTGTTGGTCATATTGTTTCTCGATTGATTCGTACGCGTTACGGATTATTCGTTTTGCCTCCAAGACTGCGTCGCGGTCGTTGGGAAGAGGTGCCTTCAGATCAAATCGTTCAATTGATGAAGATGGCTGGCTTAAAAGTTCCTCAAGGTATGGGTGAAAAGCCTAGACGTGATCCTCGCGAGGGCGGTGGTCAGCGCGCCAACAGTGGCAGTCAACCTGATCCAATGCAAACTTCTGTTTCCTATTGGGGTTCAAAAGATGCCTTGCGCCAAGCCTCTGATTCAACACGTGGCTTCACTCAAGGTCGTGCTGATGAGCGTGGAAGCAAATACAAAGGTAAGGGCGCTGGACGTTCTGGTGGTCATAGTGGCAGTGGGCATGGTGGTCCTAGAGGTGCTCAGGGTCAAAATGGCCGAACTGGTGGTTTTGGCCATCGTCGCGATGAAGATAGTCAAGCTGGCGTGCACCATGGTAGTGCATTTGGTGCGGGTATGGGTGGTGATAAACCTCGTTCAGGTCAAAAATTTGGCAAAAAAGGCCCTGGTCAAGGTGGTCCTAGAGGTGCACAGGGTCAAAATAGAGGTCCTGGTGGTAAACCTGGTGCCAAATATGGCAAAAAATTTACAAAAAGCTAATTAAATAGGCAGATTGCTAAGGGGAATCCCTTGGCAGTCAAGGAAACTTCCTATATAATTCAAATCTTTAGTAGTTCCGGCTGAAGTTGCGTTCAACGTAAGTCGGGCATGTTCTCTTTGTTTAGGAATATGGGCTATATGCCCATTTTTTTTTGGTGAAATGAAACGTAATAGCTTATGGCGAACGAACAAGTTCTGATTGCTGATGCGCTGAAAAGTTTGGGTTACCTCCTCGTGGATATTGAACGAGAAGGTCGCGGACTATTGCGCGTAACAATTGAGAACGTTGATTTTGAGCGTCCTATTGATATTACTGATTGTGAAAAAGTAAGTCGTCATCTGAATTACAGCTTGCCTGTTGATAACGTGAACTATGAGCGATTAGAGGTTTCTTCACCAGGCTTGGACCGTCCAGTTAAAACTGTGGCTGACCATATCCGTTTTGCAGGATTGGAAGCTAACGTTAAATTGCGTGTGGCCCATGCAGGCAGAAAGAACTATGTAGGTGTTTTGCAAGGCTTAATCAGTGGTGACGCTGATTCAGTTGATGCCAAATTGGGTTTGTTGATTAAAAACCCAGATGGTAGCGAAGCCATGTTTGAATTTACTCTGGCCGAGGTTGATAAAACTCGGTTGGTTCCCGTCGTTGATTTCAAAGGAAGAAAATCATGAGTCGTGAAGTCCTCATGCTAGCTGACGCTTTAGCACGTGAAAAGAACGTTGATAGAGATATCGTATTTGAAGCGCTTGAGATGGCCTTGGCCTCTGCAAGTAAAAAACGCTATGAAGAAGATGTTGATATGCGTGTTGCGATTGATCGCGATACTGGCGAATATGAAACATTCCGCCGTTGGTTAGTGGTACCTGACGAAGCTGGTTTGCAAGAACCAGATAAAGAAATTCTTTCTTTTGAAGCTAAAGA
>JAHEBW010000004.1 GCA_024642065.1 Polynucleobacter sp.
TATCCAGGCGGTATCGGGTGGGCAACTTACCACCGCACAGATCAGAGAAATTGGTTTTCCGTGGTCAGAAGAAATGGTTGAGCGATCAAGAAGGTCAGCTGGAGCAACTATTGAAGCCTGTTTATCAGCTATGAAAGAGGGTGTTTCAGTTAATCTTGCTGGTGGAACACATCATGCCTATGCGGATAAAGGAAGTGGTTTTTGTGTGTTCAATGATGCTGCTGTGGCTGCTAAATATGTTCAAAACATAAAACCAACATCGGTAGCGATTATTGATTTGGATGTTCACCAGGGTAACGGAACAGCAGCACTCTTGGGTCAAGACCCGAATTGCTTTACCTTATCTTTACATGGAGAAAAAAACTTTCCATTTAGAAAAGAAGCCAGTCACTTAGATTGGGGTCTTATTGACGGGACATCGGATCAAGAATACTTAGATATTCTTAATCAAGCTTTAGAGTATTTGGAAGCTCGATTTACTCCTGAATTAATTATTTATCTTGCTGGCGCTGATCCACATGAGGGTGATCGCTTAGGAAGATTAAAGCTCACAACAGAGGGCATGGCTAATCGTGATCGAATGGTATTAGATTTTGCAAATGGTCATCAATGTCCAATCGCCATAGCAATGGCAGGCGGTTATGGTCATGATATTCAAACAACAGTTAGTGTTCATGCACAAACAATACAATTAGCTTTTGAATATCATCAGAAGCTTAAGGCCAATACATGACTGAAAATCCGTGGGTACATCGACTAGCGCCATGGATCGCTCCTATATTTGTAATTCTTTGGAGTACAGGTTTTATTATTGCCATTTATGGCATGCCACATGCTGAACCAATGACTTTTCTAGTCCTTAGATTTTCAGGTGTGGTTGTTTGTATGTTGCCGATTGTATTTTTATCCAAAGCACCATGGCCCTCAGAATCACAAGTAATACATATTGCGATTTCAGGAATTTTCTTGCAAGCAGGGTATGTGGGCGGTGTCTGGATTGCTGTCAAAGAGGGCATGTCAGCTGGGCTGATTGCATTAATCGTAGGCCTTCAACCTATTCTGACAGCTTGGCTAGCTGCATTGATTGCTGAGAAAGTCACCAAGCAACAGTGGTTGGGTTTAGTGATTGGTTTAATGGGTGTTGGTTTGGTTGTATGGACAAAACTATCTCTTATTGGATTAAGTTGGCTATCTCTAGGTTTTGGATTTTTTGCTTTATTAAGCATTACCGCTGGCACTCTTTATCAAAAGAAATATTGCTCACAATTTGATATTCGTACTGGATCAGTTATTCAATTTGCTGCTTCCGTATTAATTTGTGTACCACTTATGTTGATTTTTGACACGATGGAAATCGAATGGGTTCCAGAAATGGTTGGGGCCTTGTTGTGGGGAATCTTTGCCTTATCAATTGGGGCCATCTCTTTATTATTTATTCTGATTCGTAATGGTGAGACAACTCGTGTCACTAGTTTGATGTACCTAACACCCCCAACAACTGCTTTGATGGCTTGGGTTTTATTTAATGAACCAATTACCTGGACAAATATTCTAGGTATTGCTCTCACCAGCTCTGCTGTATTACTGGTTAATCGGGTAAATTTAACCAAAATTGATTAAGTAAATGAGGTCTGATGGCTTATCATTCACATACATTAAGAAAACATCAATTATTGGGTTATTTTGACGACACACATGACACTTTCAAGTAAATTTCTACGTGCCATTTTTATAGGTTTGATATCGCTAACTTTGGCCGCGCCTGTTTTAGAAGCGCAAGCTCAGACGCAATCTCAAACTCAAAGCAAAGCAGCTAAAAGTAAGCAAGCAAAAGCACCTAAAAAGCAAAAAAAAGTAAGAACAACAACTACCCGTAAAACGGCGAGTGATACTGCTGATGAAAAGCGACCATCTTTTGCATCTGCGATGGGTTTACGTGGCAATCATGATTCCTTGAATTTAAAGTCAAGTGTGGCACTCATTGTTGATCGTCAAACACACGAAGTTTTATTTGAGAAGAATGCACATGCTGCATTGCCAATCGCCTCAATTACAAAATTGATGACTTCTTTGGTTGTGATGGATGCTCAATTACCTTTAGGTGAGAATATCGTCATTCATCAAGATGACGTTAACACCTATCCTGGCAGAGCTAAATCTCGTGTAACAGAACATGCGCAAATGACTAGAGAGCAGGCATTGTTATTAGCTTTGATGTCCTCTGAAAATAGAGCAGCCCATGCCTTAGGGCGCAATTATCCGGGTGGAGTTTCAGCATTTGTCGATGCTATGAATGCCAAAGCAAAAATATTGGGTATGAGTCAGTCTAAGTTTGCTGATCCCACTGGTTTATCTAGTGAGAATGTCTCAAGTCCTGAAGACTTAACTCGTTTAGTAGAGGCTGCATATCAGCATAAAGTCATTAGAGAATTTTCAACAAGGCCTGATTACAGCATCATGATTGGTAAACGGGAGCAAAAGTTCGTTAATACGAATCGTTTGGTCAGAGCCAGTGATATGGATATTGGTTTACAAAAAACTGGGTATATTTCTGCAGCTGGCCGTTGTTTGGTAATGCAAGCAAAGGTTCAAGGCCGTGATGTTGTAATGGTTTTCTTGGACTCAGTTGGCAAGCTTTCACGATTTGCTGATGCTGTTCGTGTTAAAGAGTGGTTGGAAAGCAATCCCAATCCAACACCTATTCGTCGACTCTAAATTTACAAATTATTGTTTAATAGTTGGGCTGGAAACTTTATATCCCAAGCTTTTTGAAATCTGCACGGCAGTTTCTTTGAGTGATTTGAGCCATTCTTCTTGAATGCGCTCTGTTGGGGCAGATAAGGATAGTCCGGCAACTAGTTTGCCGCTATCGTCTAGGATGGCAGCAGCCATACAACTGACACCCATTTCTAATTCTTCATCATCTCTAGCATGGCCAAGAGTTTTAACTAATTCAAGTTCTTTCTCTAATTGAGCTGCGTCATGAATACTATTTTGTGTATGACCATTTAAACCAGTTTTAGCCACGTAGGCTTTGATCTTTGCCGCATCATCATCGGCTAAAAATAATTTACCGACAGAGGTTAAATGTAAGGGGGCTCGACCGCCTATTGCTCGAACAACCTGCATCCCTGAACGTTCACTATAAGCTCTGTCGATATAAACAATTTCATCACCTTGTCTAACAGATAGATTAACTGTTTGACCTGTTAGTTTGTGAAGTGCACGCATTGGAAGTTGGGCTGCCTCACGAACAGATAGACGAGCTTTGACAAGATTGCCTAATTCTAATAATTTAAGACCTAATCGATATGTTCCGCTATCAGCACGTTCAACTAGTCGGCATGCAACCATATCGTTGAGGATTCGGTGTGCTGTTGAAGGGTGAAGTTCAGTTATCTCTGAGAGCTTTTTAAGACTCTCAGGCTCATCACTTTGGGCGAGGGCATCCAAGAGACACATCATTCTGTCTAGAACTTGGATAGCTGTTCTACTTGTCATGACATTATTTTAGCCATAAAACTAGCTAATTGCACATTGTGAAACGACTTTATTCGTTTATTTTTTAAGTGCTGCAGCGCATTCAGCCACTAACTGAGGACCTTTATAGATAAGCCCACTATAGAGTTGAACCAAGCTAGCACCAGATTCGATCTTGTCCTTTGCATCCTGCCCAGACAATATGCCACCAACACCAATGATTGGAAGCTGACCATTTAAGGTTTTTGCTAACTGTCGAATAACAGCATCAGAAGAAGCCTTAACAGGCGCTCCGGATAATCCACCAGTTTCTTGGCCATGGGGCAGGTGTGCTACAGCATCTCTTGCAATAGTTGTGTTGGTTGCAATCACAGCATCAATTTGATATTTGATAAGAAGTTCAGCAATATTTTGAATTTGATCAGCATCTAAATCAGGAGCAATTTTTAAAAACAATGGAACCTGTTTTTTATAAGTATCTGATAGTTTTTGCTTTTCAAGCGCAATTGCACTCAATAACAAATTTAGTTCATCACCACCTTGTAGTTGACGTAAATTTTTGGTGTTTGGTGAAGATATATTGACTGTGATGTATGAAGCAATGTCATAAACTTTTTGCATGCAATGAATATAGTCATCTGATGCTAATTCAATAGGTGTTAGCGCATTTTTTCCAATATTCAGTCCAAGAATGCCACCTGATTGCCAGAATGTAGATTGTTTAACACGCGTTACGCAAGCATCAACACCATCGTTATTAAAGCCCATGCGATTAATCAAAGCCTGAGCTTCTGGTAAACGAAACATGCGTGGCTGAGGATTGCCAGCTTGAGCTTTAGGGGTCACTGTGCCGATTTCAATAAATCCAAAACCTAAATCTGCTAGAGCATCGATATGTTTACCATCTTTATCTAAACCAGCCGCAAGTCCAACGGGGTTAGGAAGACGCAAACCACAAAAAATACGCTCATCTTGAGGAATCTTTTCTTGACTAAGAAAACCTAGGCCCCATGCGTGAGCCTTATCAAGACTATTCAGGGTCAGATTGTGGGCACGTTCAGCATCCATGGCAAATAACCATGGCTTAACAAAAGGGTAAAGATTCATTGTGACTTAATTGTTCTAATAGTTGGGTTTACTTGCCATTGGCTATCAAGCAATATTTCTAATGGCTCAAATTCAGCCTTATAAGACATTTTAGGGCTTTCTTCGATGTAGTAGCCTAAATATAAGTAGGGCAAGCCTAAATCTTTTGCTTGTTGAAGTTGCCACATGATGCAGTAAGTTCCATAGCTGGCATTCTTAACGCTAGCATCATAAAAAGTATAGACAGATGAAAGGCCGTCTTGAATCATATCGATGATGCTAACCATCCTCAATTTTCCTGGCTCAGGATCATTGGGCCCATCCCTAAATTCTATTAATCGAGAATTCACTTTGCTTTGTAATAAAAATTGCTTGTACTGCTCTTGATCATCGCTATCCATGCCACCGCCAAGGTGGCGATGTTTTTGATATTGCATGTACAACTGATAGTGCTCTTCAAAATAGCCAAGATGACCAACTTGAACACTTAAACCATGATGCTTTTGAAAGGCCCTACGTTGGTAACGCTTGGCCTGAAAGTGATTAACTTGAACTCTACAAGCAGTACAGGCTTTACATCCATCACAGTAGGGTCGATAAGTGTAAAGGCCGCTGCGTCGGAAACCACTGGATACTAATTCCCCATAAATATCAGCATGGATTAAATGGGTTGGTGTAGCTACTTGCGATCGAGCGAGGCGATTAGGTAGATAGCTGCATTCATAAGGAGCTGTTGCATAGAACTGCAGGGTTGTAAAAGGAAGTTCCTTTAATTTGCTCATGAATGTTTATTTAGCCAGTAACTTAAAACATTCTTATTAAACCCCCAATTAGGATTGTTTGCATGACATTTTTCCTCGAGATGCTTTAAAAATAGCTCTCTGGGGATAGGCGCACCCCCAAGAGACGTTAGGTGTTCTGTTTCTTGTTGGCAATCAATCATCTCTATGTCTTGGTCAATGCACCAAGCGCATAGGCTAGCCAGTGCGATTTTTGAGGCATTGGTTTTTTTAGAAAACATCGATTCACCAAAAACCATCTGACCTATATTGACGCAGTAAAGACCGCCAACTCGTTGACCTTGATGAAATATCTCTACGCTGTGCGCATAACCTTGTTCATGGATGGAGCCATAAGCATGCATGATGGCATGGGTAATCCAAGTACCATTTTGACCATCCCTGGTTTGTGTTGCACAAGACAAAATCGTTTCATGAAAATTATGATCAACCTTAATCTCCCAGTCGGCATCCATCAGAATATTTTTAATATCTTTTTTTAGATTATGACTAACTTTGAACTGTTTTGGTCTTAATACCATCCTAGGGTTTGGAGACCACCATAAAATGGGTTGGCCATCTGAGTACCAAGGAAAGATGCCTGTTCTATACGCTCTTAATAATTGTTCGGATGAAATTTCCTCGCTGATGGCAATAAGGCCAGGAACCTCTGGGTCACTATCAGAAGAAGATCCTGGTGATGGAAATTCATCTTCGGATGATATCCAAGGAACACTCATTATTTTTTATATTTTCTATCAATACGATCGTCAAAGCCAACGTCATGGAGATGCGTTGCTACATCATTGGCATTCACCAACTTGCCAGCGCTACGATCCGAGAAAAACCACTCTAATGTTTTTGTGACGGTTGGAAAAGCAATATCCGCCCAAGGGATTTCTGATTCTGAAAATAATTGAACTTCTAAACTTTCAATACCTGCACTAAAAACAGGTTCCTGCATTTTTGCCAAATAGAAAAGATGGACTTGTTCTGCATGAGCCACATTGAGTAAAGAGAAGAGTGGGCCAACTTCAACATGAGCACCTGCCTCTTCAAGGGTTTCTCGTTGAGCGCCGGCTTGAGTACTCTCATTAACCTCTAAGAAACCTGCAGGTAATGTCCAAAATCCTAATCTAGGTTGGATGGCACGTTTGCACAATAGGATTTTGTCTTCCCATAATGGAATAGTGCCGACAACATTTCTTGGGTTTTCATAGTGAATGGTTGCACAAGAGGAGCAGACGTAGCGCTCCCTTGTGTCGCCCTCTGGGATTTTGATCTCAACCGTTGCCCCACATTTTGGACAAAATTTCATTTTCTAGTCCTAAACCCTGTTATTTCTTAATTGGAATGATGCCACGTAATGCATTACACAGAATGACTTCTTCAGCTCGAATCACATCACTTGGCAGGATGTCTCGTTCAAGGGCATTCATGGATGAGTCCTCGAGCAAAATAGATCTCATGACGCCTGGAAGGCATCCTGACTTAACTGGTGGTGTTAGCCACTGACCTTCAAGCTTAATAAAAATATTAGATCTGCCACCTTCAGTGACATAACCTTTTTCATTCAGGAAGAGGGCATCAAAAGAATCTAGCTTTTCAGCTTTTTGCCATGCCTGATCATAAATACTACGTTGAGTTACTTTGTGATTTAAGAAGCTATTGCTCGAGTTCATCGTTACATCATGTGCAAATAAATCCTGAGCCCATAGCAATTTTGTATTTTCTCTCAATTCACTGAGCTTAAATATCTTGGCTGAAATGACGCCATCATGGCTAAGATCTAAGCGTAAACGGTGAGTTAGATCTTTTTCGTTCTCGGGAATACTTTCACAAATTTGCTTGATGGTAAGTTCTGCGATATTTCTACTCAATGGGATATTTAATTGATTAGCAGATTCAGTTAATCGGGCTAAATGTAAAGCGCTGAGTTGCGCTTGACCCTGCTGAACCCGTATTGTTTCAAACAAACCCATCTTTGGTTCAAGTTGATATAAAAAACCAGCTTTAGTTTGACATTCCTGCCATTCAGACTCGCTATTAGAGTCAATGGTGATGCCGCCACCAACGCCCATCATCAATTTTTTTTCTCGGTCAATTTCAATGGTTCGGATGACAACACTCATACCGATATCGCCTAAGATTTCTCCATCAGGGCTTGGGTCAAACCAGGCGACAGCACCACAGTACATTCGTCTTTCTTGATCTTCAAGATCTTGAATGATCTCCATCGTTCTCTTCTTGGGTGCTCCTGTAATAGAACCGCAGGGGAAGATAGCTTGTAGTAATTCTTTAAGATTTAATTGATCTTTGGCTGTTGATTCGATGGTTGATGTCATTTGTAGTACATCACCGTGTTGATCAACATGAAATAATTCTGGAACTTTGATGCTTCCAGGCTTTGATATTTTCCCAAAATCATTTCTTAATAGATCAACAATCATTAAGTTTTCAGCGCGATTCTTGGGATCCTTCTCCAGCAGCGATGCGGCGATATCGCCAACTTTTGCAGTGCCTTTCATTGGCTTTGTGATTAACTTCTTTCCTTGTTTGGCCAGAAACCATTCGGGGGAGCAGGAAAGCATCCAACCATCATGGTCTTTTATGTAGGCTCCAAAAGGTCCTGGTTGTTTTTCTCTGAGTTGTTCATATAGAGCTAAGGGTGAGCCCGTGACACTGCCATTAATTCGATAGGTAAAGTTGACTTGATAGGTCTCACCATTTCGAATTAATTCTTGAATGGCATTTATTTTTTTCTTAAAAGCTTCTTCCTCAATACTTCTTGAAAGTTTGCTAATAAATGCATTGGTACTTCCGATAGAACGACTTTCTTCCAGCGTTATTTCTTCTTGTAACCAATGATCAACTTGTTGTTTGCTGAGTTTATGAAGTGAATCAAACACCCAGGCTTTTACCCAGGGTGTTGGCGACTGTCGTGGAGTGAGGCCAACAAGATGTTCACCCAATTCATAGCTAAAGCAGGCCACCACATATTTTTGGGAGGCAATCGCAGTTTGTATTTGATTGAGAGCTGATTCAAGGCTAATTGAATCATGTGCTTGAATGAACTGACTAGCAGATTGATACAGTCGACTGGTCGGTTGCTCAATGGGACTATGAGCATCATCTAGAAGAATGCTACAAGAGAGATGCTCATGGTGATTCATGATTATTTGCTAATAACTGTAGCGCTCTGAATCAAAATAGTTTGAACTGGTACATCAGTAAAAGGACCTTGTCTTGTTGTGACAGTTTTTTTGATCTTATCGATCGTTTCTGTGCCTTTAATAACTGAACCAAAAACCGCATAGCCATGTCCATCTGGTCTTGGGTAATCAAGATTTTTATTATCAACAACATTGATGAAGAATTGAGCTGTTGCTGAATCAGGATTACTTGTTCTTGCCATGGCGATGGAGTAATTCAGGTTCTTTAAACCATTATTTGATTCAAGAGGAATAGGTGGGTTAGTTGGTTTTTGTTGCATGTCTTTTGTGAAGCCACCACCTTGAACCATAAAGTTGTTAATAACGCGGTGAAAAATGGTGCCGTTATAGAAGCCGCTTTTCACATAGCCTAGAAAATTCTCAACAGTTTTAGGCGCTTTTTCTGGATTTAACTCAACAGTAAAGTCTCCAGCACTGGTTTTGAATTCAACAAGAGGTCCAGCAATGGTCAGGCTTGAAAAAGTGATGAGTAGGGAAGCTAATAGTTTTTTCATTTAAATTCTTCTGGATAGTAGGGCAGCAAAGTCCTAAGTATGCCAAAGAAGCCTGGAAAAGAAAAAACCCCTTGAAAATCAAGAGGTTTTTAGATGTTTGGTTGCGGGGATAGGATTTGAACCTATGACCTTCGGGTTATGAGCCCGACGAGCTGCCAGACTGCTCCACCCCGCGTCTGAAGAATGAAACTATATCAGGTAAAACCCTAAATAGCAAGGTGAATCCCAAATTGCTGCCATCCCGATTTACTATTAGGGATCTCGGAGTCTGCAATCTGAGCCTTAATTCATCAAATAGCGTGATTACAGGTGGTATTTAAGCAATTGGGCATTTCATTTCAGTGATTTGGTTTTCTGAAATAGTTGATAAAGTGCTTTGTTCCTAGCGAAAATACAGGGCTTGTTGTTTATTTGATTAAAGCCCTATCTTTATATTGCATTGCAATAAGCTGAGCATATAATCAAAATCATGTTTTTAAAGGGAGTACCCGGTGACTATTAGCGACCCAATATATTCGCAATCATCGTTGTTAAAGCCAGTTGAACTTCATGGTCATGATCACCATAAAAAAGGCAGTATGGCTGCCTTGGTCCTCGCAGCGATTGGCGTGGTTTTTGGTGACATTGGTACAAGCCCACTTTACGCTTTAAAAGAATGCTTTAGTCCTGAACACGGTATCCCATTTAGTGAAGCTGCTGTTTTTGGCATCATTTCCATGATGTTTTGGGCGATTCTCTTAGTGGTTACCTTTAAATATGTATTGTTTGTGATGCGCGCAGATAACAAAGGTGAGGGTGGTGTTCTTTCTCTCATGGCTTTGGCTTTGCGATCGCTCAAGAATGGCAGCACATCTTATTTAACAGTCATGATGCTAGGTATGTTTGGCGCATGCATGCTTTACGGCGAATCTGTCATCACGCCAGCTATTTCGGTTTTATCGGCCGTTGAGGGTCTAGAAATCGCCACACCAGAGTTAAAGCGATTCGTTATTCCTATTACTTTGACTATTTTGATTGCCTTATTTGTTATTCAAAAATTTGGTACAGCTGCAGTTGGCAAATTCTTCGGTCCCATTACTTTAGTTTGGTTTATTTCACTTGCTGCTTTGGGTATTTATAACGTTTTAGATAACCCAGAAATTTTTGCAGCGGTTAATCCAATCTACGCTATCAACTTCATTTCTGAACACACTTTGATGGCCTATATTGTGATGGGCTCAGTTGTGTTGGTTGTGACAGGTGTTGAAGCACTGTATTTAGATATGGGCCATTTTGGTAAAAAGCCAGTGAGATTTGCCTGGTTATTTTTTGTTTTACCAAGCTTGCTAATTAATTACTTTGGTCAAGGTGCTTTGCTTTTAGCTAACCCAGAGGCTATTAAAAACCCATTTTATTTAATGGTCCCAGAGTGGGCTTTGTGGCCGATGGTTGCTTTGGCTACTGCTGCAACGGTGATTGCATCTCAGGCTGTTATCTCAGGCGCATACTCATTGGCTAATCAAGCGATTCTTTTGGGCTTCTTACCTAGAATGGGTATTCGCCATACTTCTGATGATGAAAGAGGTCAGATTTATATTCCAGTGGTGAACTGGTCATTGTTAGTGATGGTTATTTTTACTGTGATCGAGTTTAGAGAGTCAGGTAACTTGGCAGCTGCTTATGGCATCTCAGTGACGACAACCATGCTGATCACGACCATCTTGTTAAGTATCGTGATGAGACGAGAGTGGCATCTCAATCCAATCGTGATTGTTTGTTTAATACTTTCATTCTTGGTTTTAGATTTGTCATTTTGGACTGCTAACTTGATTAAGATTAAAGACGGCGGTTGGTATCCATTAATGCTTGGCTTGGTTTGTTTCCTTTGTCTCATGACTTGGTACAAAGGCCGTAAATTATTAAGAGAACGTATTGTTAAGGATTCAATTCCATTAGAGCCATTTGTTCAAGGCCTCTTGTCTCACCCACCGCATCGTGTTGAAGGTACCGGTATTTTCTTAACAGCACACGTGGACTATGTACCCGTTGCCATGTTGCACAACCTAAAGCACAACCGAGTTCTTCATGAAAGAGTTTTCTTTTTGAAGTTGAGTACTTGGGATGTGCCTTATGTGAATGACAACGAACGCCTCACCATGAAAGACATGGGTGGCCAAATTTACTTGGTTCGTGCGGTTCATGGATTTAAAGAGACACCAGATATCAATAAAGTACTTGCCTTAATCGAGGCTCAGTATCAGATCAAATTTGATTTGATGGAAACATCTTTCTTCTTAGCAAGAGACACAGTTGTACCTTCTAAATTGCCTGGTATGGCTTTATGGAGAGAGCGTTTATTTGCCTGGATGTTCCAGAATGCAGCCAAACCTTCTGACTTCTTTCAGATCCCTACCAATAGGGTTGTAGAGTTGGGTGCCAAAATTGAAATTTGATAAATAACAGGGGATTTAACCCCTGTTTGATGAATAGCTTATCCTAGAGCCTATGATTTCAAAAAGTCTTCTATTGACGCTCTTCTTTTCAATTGCTTCCTCAGCTTGGGCTGGTCCGGGTGAACAGTCTGAATTGGATGACATTGCTGCTCGACAAGAACAGCTGAATCTCAAGCGAGATTGGGCTAAATACCGCTTAGAAAAAAGTCAGCATGAATGTTATGACAAGTTTTTTACCAGTCGTTGCTTAGAAAAAGCCAGACTTCTACACCGTCAAGAAATTAAAGAGATTCGTGCTCAAGAAGTTCCCATGCATGATCGTGAAAGGGCTCTCAAAGCTATCTTAAAAGATGAGCGTGATGCTCAAAGAATCTCTGAGCGAGAAGATGCTGCTAAGGCAGAGAAGCGTGCTGATAACCTTAAAGCTTTTGAGCAAAAGCAACAAGATGAAGCTAAGCGTCAAGCTGATCTCGAGAAAAGACGAGCAGATTCTGAAAACCGCGCTAAAGAAAATAAGAAAGCTACACCTTTCTAATGGCTAAAGTGAAGTCTGTTTATGTTTGTCAGTCTTGCGGCGGTATGTCTGCAAAGTGGCAAGGCCAGTGCCCTAATTGTGAAGCCTGGAACTCTATGGAAGAATCCGTAGAGGAAAATGCCTCCAACAGTCGCTTTCAAAGTCTTGCTAAGGCCGCTCCCAAACAACGTCTAGCCATCATTGAAGCTGAAGACTTGCCACGATTAAGCACTTGTATTGATGAATTTGATCGTGTCCTCGGTGGTGGTCTCGTGACTGGTGGAGTTGCACTGATTGGCGGTGATCCAGGTATCGGTAAATCCACATTACTTTTGCAAGCGCTAGCTGTTATGAGTGCAAGAGGCGATTCTGTTCTTTACGTTAGTGGAGAAGAGTCAGGGTCACAAATTGCTTTACGTGCGAAACGACTTGGGATCCAAGCACCAGATCTAGAGGTTTTAGCAGAGATACAACTTGAAAAACTATTAGCTACGATTGAATCAACCAGACCTACTGTGGTTGTTGTTGATTCTATTCAAACTATCTATTCAGAGGCGCTTAGTTCAGCGCCTGGTTCCGTTGCGCAAGTTAAAGAATGTGCTGCCCAATTAACTCGCTTAGCAAAAGCTACGGGTGTTTGTATGATCATGGTAGGGCACGTTACTAAAGAAGGTAACTTGGCTGGTCCGCGTGTGCTTGAGCATATTGTTGATACCGTCTTATATTTCGAAGGCGATACACACTCATCATTTAGATTAGTTCGAGCATTCAAAAATCGTTTTGGTGCAGTTAATGAGTTAGGTGTTTTTGCCATGACTGATAAAGGCCTCAAAGGAGTTGCTAATCCTTCGGCTTTATTTTTGTCTCAGCATGATCAAACCGTTCCTGGATCATGTGTACTAGTGACTCAAGAGGGTAGTCGCCCATTGTTGGTGGAAATCCAAGCACTTGTAGATACAGCTCACGTTCCTAATCCTCGTCGTTTGGCATTGGGTCTTGAGCAACATCGTTTGGCCATGTTGCTTGCTGTATTGCACAGACATGCTGGCATTGCATGTTTTGATCAGGATGTCTTTTTAAATGCGGTTGGTGGTGTGAAAATTAGTGAGCCAGCAGCTGACTTAGCCATATTGCTGGCGATTCAGTCATCGATGAAGAATAAAGCTCTACCTAAAACCTTGATTGTGTTCGGTGAAGTGGGTTTGGCTGGAGAAATTAGGCCTTGTCCAAGAGGGCAAGAGCGCTTAAAAGAAGCAGCTAAGCTGGGCTTTACTCAGGCGATCGTGCCTAAGGCTAATGCCCCTAAAAGCAAAATTCCTGGCATGGAAATCATTGCAGTCGATCGTATCGACCAAGCCATTCAGGCTGCTAGAAACTTAGATTAAGACGTTGAATTAAAGATCTTCGGCTTGTATCAGGAGTACCTGATCATCGCCTGCTGAAACATCCAACCAAGTCACTGGAATTTCTGGGAATGCAGTTGAGAAGTTTTTGGCTTCGTTGCCAATTTCTAAAACAAGTGCACCTTCAGGCTTCAGATAATCTTTGGCGCCATGAATGATTTTTCGAACAAGGTCCATGCCATCTTGCCCACCTGCAAGAGAGATCTCTGGTTCTGCATGGTATTCAGGTGGAAGATTGGCCATTGACTGATCATTCACATAAGGTGGATTGCAAATAATTAAATCAAATTTATCTTCATCATTTTTGGTGGGGATTGCTTCAAATAAGTCCCCTTGAAAAACTTCTATCTGCTCGCTAAGGTTATGACGATCTAAATTCTTTGCGGCTAATGACAGGGCTTGCATGCTGATATCTGCTGCACTGACTTCAACATCAGGACATGAAAGCGCCATTAAAATTGCTAGAGAACCGTTACCTGTGCACAAATCTAAAACTTTAGCATTGGGAGGAAGCCACGTTTCTAAGTGACCATCAACAATTAATTCTGCGATAAATGAACGAGGCACGATGCTTCTTTCGTCAGAATAAAAAGGTACCCCCATTAACCATGCTTCACCTAATATATAAGCCAGTGGCTGACGGGTTTTGATGCGGGTATCAGCCCATTGGTGAGCTTGTGTTTGTATCTCTGAAGAAATAGGGGTGTCTAAAGACTCAATGGCATCTTCAGGAGGAAAGCCTAAGGCGCTTGCAATCATCCATAAAGCTTCACTTTGAGCATCAATCGCACCATGACCATAACTCAAGCCCGCCGCATCTAATTTCTCAGTCAGTTGTTGCCAAAAAACTTCTAAAGTTATTTCAGTATTCATAAATGTGTCGAATTGGTTAATGGCTTAAGCAATTAACTTTTCTAAAACACCTTTGTAAATATTTTTAAGTGGTTCAATGTCGGCTAACTCAACGCGTTCATTGATTTGATGAATGGTGGCGTTGCGAGGACCAAATTCAACAACTTGTGGACAGATCTTCGCTATAAAGCGAGCATCGCTTGTACCGCCTGTTGTTGATAGCTCAGCTGTAACATTTGTTTCCGCCTGAATTGACTCTTGCATAGCTTGAGATAAGTCACCCGGTTGCGTTAAAAATGGTTCGCCACTGAGATTCCATTCGATCGAGTAGTTCAATTGATGTTTCTTGAGGATCGCCTCAAGTTTCTCTTTCAGTTTGTCAGCAGTATTTTCAGTTGAGAAACGGAAATTAAAATCGACAACTACCTCACCAGGAATTATGTTGGTCGCACCTGTTCCTGCATGAATGTTAGAAACTTGCCACGCAGTAGGTGGGAAGTATGCGTTGCCATTGTCCCAAACTACCGCCGCAAGTTCAGCAAGTGCGGGAGCTATGAGGTGTATTGGGTTTTTAGCCAGATGAGGATAGGCAATGTGACCTTGAAGACCAATGACCTTTAACTTTCCTGAAAAAGAACCACGTCGTCCATTTTTGATCGTATCGCCTAATCGATCAACAGATGTCGGTTCTCCAACGATGCAGTAATCCAGTTTTTCACCACGCTTTTTGAGTTCATTACAGACAATCACTGTGCCATCATGAGCAGGGCCTTCTTCATCGCTAGTTAACAAAAATGCGATCGAACCTTGATGTTGAGGATTCTTGCTGACGAACTCTTCCGTGGCCACCACGAATGCAGCTAAAGATGTTTTCATATCAGCTGAGCCACGCCCATATAAAAACCCATCTTGTTGTGTTGGTTGAAATGGATTAGAAGTCCATTGATCCAGAGGCCCGGTTGGTACAACGTCTGTATGGCCAGCAAAACTTAATAAAGAACCTTCTTTGCCTAGGCTACCTCTTTTGACTGCCCATAAATTGGTAACTCGAAAATTATCTGGACCACTCATCATGGTTTCGCATTCAAAACCGATTGCTTTGAGGCGTGCAGCAATGAGGTCTTGGCAACCACCATCAGCAGGCGTTACGGAATTCTGAGAAATCAGCTGTTCAGTTAAGGCTAAGGTTGAATTTGTAGTCACAGATAATCTTTAATGAGTTGGTTTAGTCACGTAATAAATCGTTAATAGCTGTTTTAGCTCTAGTCTGAGCGTCTACCTTTTTAACAATAACTGCAGCGTACAAGCTGTATTTGCCACACGCTGATGGCAATGAACCAGGAACAACTACTGAACCAGCAGGTACTCGACCGTAATGCACTTCACCAGTTTCACGATCATAAATTTTTGTACTTTGACCGATGTAAACACCCATCGATAAAACAGCGTTTTCTTCGATGATTACACCTTCAACTACTTCTGAGCGTGCACCAATAAAGCAATTATCTTCAATGATCACTGGACCAGCTTGAACTGGCTCAAGTACGCCGCCAATACCTACACCACCAGATAAGTGAACGTTTTTACCAATTTGAGCGCATGAGCCAACAGTTGCCCATGTATCAACCATTGAGCCTTCATCCACATAAGCGCCAATATTGACGTAAGAAGGCATTAAAACCACGTTTTTACCAATAAATGAGCCACGGCGAGCTGTAGCAGGGGGAACCACGCGGAAACCACCCTTAGCAAAGTCTGCAGCTGTGTAATCAGCAAATTTGGTAGGTACTTTGTCGTAAAACTGTGGGAAACCACCTTTACCGTCAGCGCTCATCACCTGATTGTCTTCAAGACGGAAAGAAATCAATACAGCCTTCTTAACCCATTGATTTACATGCCATTTTCCAACTGATTCACGTTCAGCAACTCTAATTGAGCCATCGTTAAGACCAGCTAAAACTGAAGCCACAGCCTCTCTAACCTCAGCTGGAGCAGCTGAAGGAGATAAATTGGCACGGTCTTCCCAAGCCTGATCAATAATGTTCTGTAGTGTTGCCATAAATCTTTTTTCCTTTAAAAATAACAACTATTAAGCTTAGATTATATCGGTGAGGACAGAGAAGTGCTCCATAAGACTCTGCCCTTGGTATCATCACTAGATTCCATTAAAAGAAGTTAGCCGTGCGACTCAAATCAATCAAACTTTCGGGCTTTAAATCCTTTGTAGACCCTACTCATTTCGAGCTTCCGGGCCAATTAATCGGCGTTGTAGGCCCTAACGGCTGTGGCAAGTCCAACATTATTGACGCTGTTCGCTGGGTTTTAGGTGAATCAAGAGCCAGTGAATTGCGTGGCGAGTCCATGCAAGACGTTATTTTTAACGGTTCTGGTCAGCGCAAGCCTGCTGGTCGTTCAAGCGTTGAGCTTATTTTTGATAACACTGATGGCCGTGCTGCTGGTCAGTGGAGTACTTTTGCTGAACTTTCAGTGAAGCGTGTTTTAACGCGTGATGGCGCCTCTAGTTATTACATCAATAACCAGTCTGTGCGTCGTAAAGATATTCATGACATGTTCATGGGAACAGGTTTGGGCCCTCGTGCATACGCCATCATTGGCCAAGGCATGATCTCTAGAATTATTGAAGCTAAACCAGAAGAGTTACGTATTTTCTTGGAAGAGGCTGCTGGTGTTTCAAAGTACAAAGAGCGTCGTAAAGAGACTGAATCTAGACTTGAAGATACCCGTGAAAACTTGACTCGTGTTGAAGATATTCTTCGTGAGCTCACGCAGAATCTAACAAAACTAGAAGGTCAGGCTGAAGTTGCTGAGAAATATAAGCAGCTAAATGCTCAAATGACAGAGCAGCAACAGTTATTGTGGTTAGTTCGTCAAACTGAAGCAGGCAAAGAGCAAGAGCGTCACGCGAATGCTATTCGCGATGCACAAGTTCAATTAGAAGAACAAACGGCTAAATTAAGGCATGCTGAAGCTGAATTGGAGGAGCTACGCTCTTCACATTACGCTTCACAAGATTTAGTCTCAAGTGCTCAAGGTGAGCTCTATGAAGTTAACGCAGAAGTTGGCAAGCTAGAAAACGAAATTCGATATGTACAAGAATCTCGTGCACGCTTGCAACAACAAATATCTGATTTGCAAGCGCAGCTATCCCGTTGGTCATCACAAGAATTGGCTGCTGCTGACTCTTTAAGACAAACAAATATTGATCTTGAAGCTGCAAGAGAAAATGAAGAGCGTTATCTCGAAGCGCTGCATGCCGTTCAGGAAAAAATTCCTGCGCATGAAGTGACTTATTTAGAGGCTCAAAAAGCTCTTGATGTAGCAAGACAAGCAGTTTCTTCGACTGATCAACGCCTAGCTAGTTTGGCAGAGAGAGTTTTAGCTGCTGGTCGTCAGCTAGATCAATTGCATCAAAGACAAGAACGTTTGAAAGCTGATTTAGGATCTTTGGTTCAGCCAGATGCCGAGGCATTGAGTCTTGCCACAGATCGTCAAACAATGGCTCAGCGCAAAGCTGATGAAGCTCAACAGATTTCAGAGGAAGCGCAAGCAAAAGTTCCTGAAACTGATGCTGCTCGTCATACTGCACAGCAAACATTGCAAGAATCTTCTGCAGCTTTAAGTCAGACGCAAGCAAGATTAAGTGCGCTCCAGGCCTTACAAGAAAAAGTTCAATCTCAGGCCAAAGTTGGTCCATGGTTAGAACAAAAAGGCTTGAATAAAAAGCAACGCTTATGGCAAGACATTAATGTTGAAAAAGGTTGGGAAACAGGTCTTGAAGCAGTTTTGCGAGAACGTGTTACGGCCTTACAAGCAACAGACCTTAGTGAGGCTATTCGTTTGGCTCAGGATGCGCCGCCATCTCGTTTAGCGTTCTACTCAAGTCATGCGGTGAGTCACTCTGACTCCAATGCGAATGGTTTGACTAGTTTGATGAGTCGCGTGCAAATCAAAGATAACGCTATTCGAACTGTAGTTCAAGAATGGTTGGGCCATGTTTACATAGCTGACAATCTTGATGATGCTATGCGCCGCAGAGAACAATTACCGCAAGGTGGTGTTCTAGTCGTTAAAGAAGGACATATTGTTAGTCGTGTGAGTTTGCAGCTTTATGCCGAGGACTCAGAGCAGGCTGGTTTACTTGCTCGCGGTCAAGAAATTGAAAACTTAGATCTTCAACTAAAGGCCCAGCAGTTAATTTTGGACGAAGCTCAAAGTAATGCTTCGCATACTCAATACGCTTACCAACAAGCTCAACAAATTGCTCAAGAAGCAAGACAGACAGCTGAGCAAGCTGTTCGTGAGGCTCATAACTTAGAGGTTGAGCGATTACAGTTAGCCCAGGCGGATGAAAAATACAGAATTCGTGCTGAACAAATTAATCAAGAGTTACAAGAATTAACTCAGCAAGCGAATGAACTCCAGTCTGCGAGAGATGAGGGCCAAGGTCAATTGGACCAAGCTCAAGAAGAAAAGGGCGCTCATGGAGATAGCTTAGCGTCTGCGCAAGACACCTATCAAGCAGCTCAACACGTTCTAGAGCAAGCTAGAGAAGCTTTGAGATTATCAGAGCGCGAAGCCAGTGAAGCCTCTTATACAACTAGAACGTTAGCTCAGCGCATCACTGACTTAACACGTGATCAGCAATCAGCTCAGCAGCAAGTTTCTGATATTCAAGTCAGTTTAGGTAACTCTCAAGAAGAGCTACATACTTTGTCTGATGAAGTGGCTCAAGAGTCTTTACAAGGACTATTGATTCAAAGAAGTGCTAAAGAAGCTGCCTTGGCTAATGCCAGAACTGAAATGGACGCTATTTCTCACCGCTTGCGTGAGGGTGATGAATCTCGTTTAACCATTGAACGTAGTTTGCAGCCATTGCGCGATAAAGCAATGGAGCTTCAATTGAAAGAGCAGGCTGCTCGACTCAACGTTGAGCAGTTTGCAACTATGTTGATGGATGCAGAAGCAAATATTGAAGAGTTGAAAGCTCGCTTAACGCCAGACTTAAAAGTTAGCGGCTTGCAATCAGAGGTGAATAAGCTCAATCAAGAGATTCAAGGTCTTGGTCCTGTGAATATGGCGGCGCTTGAAGAATTGGCTAGCGCTCAAGAACGCAAGACATTCTTGGATGCTCAATCAGCTGACTTGAATGAAGCTATTAACACTTTAACTGATGCGATTCATCAGATTGATGGCGAAACAAGAGAATTATTGCAAGGTACATTCGATCAAGTTAACGAACATTTCGCAAAACTATTCCCCGATTTATTTGGTGGCGGTAATGCGAAATTGGTGATGACTGGTGAAGAGATTCTTGATTCAGGCGTTCAGGTGATGGCTCAGCCACCTGGAAAGAAAAACTCAACAATTCATTTGTTATCAGGTGGCGAAAAGGCGCTTACGGCGATTGCCTTGGTCTTCTCATTGTTCCAGTTGAATCCAGCACCGTTCTGTTTGCTCGACGAGGTTGATGCACCGTTGGATGATGCTAATACAGGTCGTTATGCTGATATGGTGGCGCGTATGTCTAAAAATACACAGTTTGTATTTATTTCTCATAACAAGATCACCATGGAAATTGCTCATCAATTAATTGGTGTAACTATGCAAGAGCAGGGTGTTTCAAGGATTGTTGCTGTTGACTTGGAAGCTGCGGCAAACTTGGTGGAGGCCGCTTAATGATCGGCTTTGCTGAATTCGCTGCATCGATAGGGTTGTCAGAACTTCAGTTATTGCTTGGACTTATTGGCTTTGGCCTATTAATCATTTTGATGATTTATAACGCCTTACGTATTCGCAAAGCAGAAGTTGATGAAGTTGCTTTCACGGATGCAGAGGATATGAATGCAGTCATTGATTCTGCTCATTCATCTGATACGAGGGCTGAGCCGACTCTTGGGTTGCCATCAGCTACGAAAGTTAATAGTGATTTAGCCAGTGAAAAAATAGACTCACTGATTGATTGCGTGATCGCTATGAGATTTTCAGAGCCTATTACTGGTGAAGAAATATTGACTGGCTTGAGCTCTTGGCCGAAGAATTCTCAGCATTTATGGATGTGTGAGGGCTTGGTTTCTCAATCTGCTGGTACAGATGCTCTCTGGGAAAATATTCAAGCTTCAAGCAGTTACCTCGAGTTACAGGTTGCTGTTCAGTTGGCTAACAGAACAGGCCCAATTGGAGTCGTTGATTTATCAGATTTCGCATCTCGTGCACAAACTTTAGCCAATGCTTTGGATGCTGAAATTGATCTGCCACCTATTAATGATATTTTGGAAGAAGCTAAAGCGATTGATTCTTTTTCTGCGCAAAGTGATATTCAGTTGGGAATTACGGTTCAACCTAAAGCAGGATTATGGAATTTGAATGAAATTAAAAATTCCGTATCAAAAGCTGGATTCCAACTATCTCGAGATGGCCGTGAATATCATCGAATTATCTCTGGTTTAACTACTTATAAATTAATTGCAGACCAGTCTAATTTTTTGCGCGATGATTTAGATAAGCAAAATATTTCAGCAATTACCTTATTGTTGGATTTGCCAAAAGTTCCTCAAGAGATGAGCCCATTTAAAACCATGTTGAATGATGCTCATTTATTGGCTGAATCTTTAAATGGACATTTAGTTGATGATGCAGGTCGACCTTTGGTTGATGAGGCTGTTTCAGCTATTCAGGCGCAGTTGGATCAAATCTATCAATCCATGTTCCAGCATGGCATTGCTGCCGGCAGCTCAACTGCTAGCCGTCTCTTTTCTTAAAGGTCCGGCATGACTGATTCGGCCCGATACGCATGGCTGAAAGATGAGCTAGCTAGTCTGGATCATGCTTACTATGTCTTAGATGATCCCAAGCTTCCCGATATTGAATACGACAAGCTTTACCGTGAATTAATTTCATTAGAACAAGCTCATCCGGATTGGGTTACACCAGATTCTCCATCTCAGCGAGTCAGCGGCAATGCCAGTGACTTATTCACTGAGGTAAAACATGCAGTTCCCATGTTGTCCCTTAATAACGCTCTAGAAGACAGTGAGGCCGAAGCGTTTGATAGACGTTGCCGAGAGGGTTTGGAGTTAGATCAAGTTGAATATGCTGCTGAACTTAAATTTGATGGTCTGGCTATTTCTTTGCGTTATGAGAAGGGTCTTCTTACGCAAGCTGCTACGCGAGGTGATGGTTATAGTGGCGAGGATGTTACGGCCAATATCAGGACAATTAAGGCTATACCTTTACGACTAAAGGGAGCTATTCATCCTGACACGATTGAAATTCGTGGCGAGGTATTTATGTCTCACCGCGATTTTGATTCCTTGAATCAACAGGCGATTGCAAAAGGCGATAAGACTTTTGCAAACCCCCGTAATGCAGCAGCAGGCAGCTTGAGGCAACTTGATCCCAAAATTACAGCACAAAGAACCTTATCTTTTTATGCCTATGGGGTTGGTCAGTGCGAGCCTGCAGTTTTCATACCATCCACACATTCAAAACTACTTGATCAATATCTAGAGTGGGGACTGCCAGTTTGTGAGCACCGTGATGTTCTCAAGGGCTTTGAAGGCTTAAGTTCCTTCTATACCAAGATTGGTGATTTAAGAGATCAGTTGCCCTACGATATTGATGGGGTTGTCTACAAAGTTAATTCCCGCGAACAACAAGAGGACTTGGGATTTGTGTCAAGAGCACCTCGATTTGCGGTGGCGCATAAATTTCCTGCTCAAGAGGCGCTAACAACAGTTCTTGGAATTGATGTTCAAGTTGGTCGAACTGGTGCCATCACACCTGTCGCCAGACTGTCACCCGTTGTTGTTGGTGGTGTTACTGTCACAAATGCCACTTTGCATAACGAAGACGAGGTTCGCAGAAAAGATATTCATGTTGGTGACACTGTCGTTGTTCGACGTGCTGGTGACGTGATTCCTGAAGTCGTTTCTGCTATCAAAGAGAAGCGTCCCGATTCCGCGCTCGCTTTTGTGATGCCAACAAGATGCCCAGTTTGTGAGTCTCATATTGAGAAGCTTGAAGACGAAGCGATTGCTAGGTGTTCTGGTGGTCTATTTTGTCCCGCTCAGCGTAAGCAAGCTTTATTGCATTTTGCACAACGACGAGCCATGGATATTGATGGCTTGGGAGAGAAAATTGTTGATCAACTGGTTGACCTTCAAATTGTTAGAACTCCAGCTGACCTCTATCAACTTGGCTTAATGGCGCTCGCTAATCTTGAAAGGATGGGTGAAAAATCTGCTGAAAATCTATTGCAGGCCATTCATCAATCCAGAAAAAATACTTTAGCAAGATTCATATTTGCCCTAGGCATCAGACATGTTGGGGAAAGTACGGCCAAAGATTTGGCTAAACACTTTGGTGGCATCCATCAATTAATGGATGCTAATGAAGAAGATTTATTGCAAGTCAATGATGTTGGACCTGTCGTTGCCAAATCTTTATTGGGATTTTTACAGGAAGCCCATAATCGTGAAGTGATTGAACAGCTGTTGGCTGCAGGATTAGAGCTGGAAGTTGAGCAATCCACTATCAATCCAGCTTTAGTGGGTAAAACTTTTGTGCTGACAGGAACTTTGCCAACAATGTCCCGAGATCAGGCAAAACTTCTTTTAGAAAATGCTGGCGCTAAGGTTGCAGGTTCAGTTTCCGCTAAGACATCATATGTTGTTGCTGGGGATGAGGCCGGATCAAAGTTGGAAAAGGCGCAGCAATTAGGTGTTGCTGTGATTGATGAAGCTGCCATGATGCAGCTTTTAAATAGCTAAAGCCTCAAGTAACTCAGTTTCCAATTGGATTTGAAGCTTCGGATCTCTTGCCAAATGATTGGCTGTTAATAAGAATACGTCTTCAATCCGTTCGCCTAGAGTATTGACTCTGGCCGTATGTAAAGATACCTGCTGTTCTGCAAGAATTTTTGCAATGGTGTACAGCAATCCTGCTCTGTCGCTGGCGGAAATCGATAAGACAAAATACTGACCTCTATCATCGGCGCGCAAGCTCACACGCGGCTGAATAGGGAAGCTGCGAGATTGCCTAGATAAACGACCTTTATTCGGAGTAGGTAAGGGTGTATTTGTCTTTAAACACTCTGTAAGACCATGTTCCACTAACTGAATGATGTCGCGGTAATGACCGCCTTCACGCAATAGGTTGGTACCTGATATTTGGAAGGTATCTAGGGCATAACCATGTTGGGTTGTATGAATGCGCGCATCTAAAATTGAAAAACCTTGCTGGTCAAAATAGGAGCATATTTTGGCAAATAAATCAGTTTGGTCTTTGATGTAAACCGCTACTTGTAATCCTTCACCAATTGGAGACAATCTTGCTCGAACAATAGGTTCCTCATGATTGACTCGTCCATAGAGATGTTTGGTTAACCAAGCGATATCCCTAGGCTCATGTCTTAAGAAGAATGAAATATCTAATTGCTTCCATAAGTTCTCATGAGCATCTGACTGCAAACCATATAAACGAAGAATCTTCTTAGCTTCTTCTTGATGTTGCTCTAACTCTGAGGAGACATCGTGTTTGCCACCGCCAATAACACGTAAAGTCAGTTTATAGAGATCTTCTAATAGTTTGCCTTTCCATGCATTCCAAACCTTAGGGCTTGTTCCGCGGACATCTGCAACCGTTAGCAAATAGAGTGCTTTGAGGCGATTTTCAGTTTTAACTTTTTTGGCAAAAGCTTTAATCACATCTGGATCGCCAATATCTTGCTTTTGTGCGACTTGACTCATAGTTAAATGCTCAGCAACTAACCAAACAAGTAATTCTGTTTCATTCTTATCTAGGCCGTGACTTTTCGCGAAAGCTCTTGCATCACGTTTCCCTAGATCAGAGTGATCGCCACCACGTCCTTTAGCAATGTCATGGAATAGAGCGGCTAAGACTAAAAGCCATGGCTTATCGAAGTTGGCAGCAATCTCACTGCAAAACGGAAACTCATGAGTGTGCTCAACGATAGAAAATCGTCGAACGTTACGTAAGACCATCAAAATATGTTGATCAACGGTATACACATGAAATAAATCATGTTGCATTTGGCCAACAATTTTTCTGAAGGCTGGTAAATATCTGCCGAGCACGCTGGTTTGATTCATTAACCTAAATGCATGCGTTACACCTTTAGGCTGCTTAACGATCTCCATAAATAACTCTTTATTGACGGCTTGCTTTCGCCATTGGGCATTCATGAGATGTCTGGCGTTATACAAACTGCGTAACACTTGTGCTGAAAGACCTTCAACACCCGGTGTTTTTGTGAAGAGCAAGAAAGCTTTAAGAATTTGTTCTGGATGATTCTCAAATAAAGCCGGATCGATAATATCTAGCAGTCCTTGTTTCTCAACAAAATGCTCTGAAATAGGGCGCGTCCCTTTAGACTCTTTAGGGAAAAGAATCGCCTCAATGTTCTGTAGCAAAATTTCATTCAATTGAGTAACGGCTTTAGCAGCCCAATAGTAGCGACGCATAATCTGCTCGCTAGATCTTTTACCAGCTTCCGCTGCCAAGCCAAATGATTCTGCTAGTTGAGTTTGCAAGTCAAAAACTAATACGTCTTGTCGGCGCCTTGCAATTAAATGCAACTGCGTTCTGAGAGTTTGCAAAAACTTGAGGTTACGATTGATCTCTAAAGACTCGCGCTTGGTAAGCAAGCCTTTCTTATGCAAGTCTGAAAAACTATTGCCCAATTTGGCAGCCTTGGTCATCCATAGAATGACTTGTAAATCTCTTAATCCGCCAGGGCTTTCCTTGCAGTTTGGTTCAAGCGAATAAGGCGTGTCATTATGTTTGTGATGTCTTTGACGAAGTTCTAGAAGTTTCGCTTGATAAAAAGCTTTGGCATCCATCGCGTCATCAAACTGAGTAAGGAAGCGTTTGTAAACTTTCTTATCTCCGCTGATCCAGCGTGATTCTAGTAAAGATGTTCTAACGGTGACGTCTGCAGCTGCCTCTTCAAGACATTGACTGATATTTCTGACAGATGATCCTATTTCAATACCCAGATCCCAGCAGCGTGTAATAAAAGCCTCAATTTTGGGATTAATCACTTGCAGATCTTGTTCAGAGAGTTTCTCTGACACAAGAACCAAAATATCTACGTCTGAGTATGGGAATAATTCACCACGTCCAAAACCTCCAACACCTACTAGGGCTGCATGATGACTGAGATCACTCTCATTCCACGCGAGGATCAGTTGCTGATCCGTCAGGTCACAGCTTGCTTTCGTCAATTTTGTAACATTTAAGTCTTCTTTAAATTGATCTAACAAACTCTCTCTTCGCAGTTTGAGTTTTGCAAGTGTATCCATGGATGGCGTGTTGATTTCTTAAGGTCTAAATTGAAGGCCAGCAACGCAGTCTGGCGGCTTGGGGCTGCCGTCAGAGAAAGTCAGAACTTCAACGCCCGTCGAAGTTACTAAGCAAGTGTGCTCCCATTGTGCTGAAAGACTGCGATCCTTGGTTTTGACTGTCCATTGATCGGGCATTGTTCTGATATCTCGTTTGCCCGCATTGATCATGGGCTCAATAGTAAAAGTCATCCCCTCATGAAGAGCTTGTCCCATCCCGGGTTTACCGTAGTGAACAATTTGAGGGTCATCATGGAAAACCTGACCAATGCCGTGACCGCAATATTCTCTGACAATTGAATATCCAGCAGCCTCAGCGTGCGTTTGAATAGCATGACCAATGTCACCAAGAGTGCAGCCGGGTTTAACTTGAGCAATACCTAGCCACATGGCTTCATAGGTAATTTGAGCTAAGCGTTTGGCCATAATAGAAGGTTCACCGATCATGAACATACGGCTCGTGTCACCAAAGTACCCATCCGGTGTTATCACAGTGATATCCAAGTTGACTGTGTCCCCATCCTTCAAAATCCTATCCCCAGGAATCCCGTGGCAAATCACATCATTTACTGATGTACAGATTGATTTAGGGAATGGCGGGTAGCCAGGTGGCTGGTAATTAAGGGGGGCTGGAACGGTTTTTTGCACATTAACCATGTATTCATGGCAAATTCGGTCTAATTCACCTGTTGTAACCCCTGTTTTAACAAACGGAGTGACGTGATCTAGGACTTCACTGGCTAAACGGCCAGCTTCTCGCATACCAGCGATGAATTCTTGGGGGCTTGGTTTTTTGGTTTCGGTCAACATATGGCCATTATCCAGCATAAAACCATTGTTTTCATGGCTCTATCACTATTTTTGGGGTATAATTTGCCTACTGTTTCAGATGGTCTGAAGCAGAATCACGAACCAAGCCGTCCAGGGTGGCACTTTTTAGTGCAGTCAGGACTTGGTTCTAGACTTAACCCTCAGGAGATTTACATGTCAGTGACTATGCGTCAAATGCTAGAAGCCGGTTGCCATTTTGGGCACCAAACTCGCTTCTGGTCACCAAAGATGGCCCCTTATATTTTCGGTCATCGCAACAAAATTCATATTATTAACCTCGAAAAAACACTTCCAATGTATTTGGAAGCGCAAAAAGTTGTTCGTCAAATCGCGGCTAACCGCGGAACAATTTTGTTCGTAGGTACAAAGCGTCAGTCTAAAGAGATCATTGCAGAGGAAGCAGCTCGTGCTGGTATGCCTTACGTTGATGCTCGTTGGTTAGGCGGTACTTTGACAAACTTCAAAACTGTTAAAGGCTCTATCAAGCGTCTTAAAGATATGACAGCTGCACGTGAAAACGGCGACTGGGAGCGTTTGTCTAAGAAAGAAGCTTTAACAACAAGCCGTGATATCGAGAAACTTGAGAAGTCATTGGGCGGTATCCAAGATATGGCTGGTACTCCAGACGCGATTTTCGTAGTTGACGTTGGTTACCATAAGATTGCTATTACAGAAGCTAAGAAATTAGGTATTCCTGTGATTGCTGTTGTTGATACAAACCATTCACCTGAAGGTGTTGATTACATCATTCCTGGTAACGATGACTCAAGCAAAGCTGTTGCATTGTATGTTCGCGGTATGGCTGATGCCATTCTCGAAGGCAAAGCAAACGCTGTTCAGCAAGTTTTAGATGCTGTTAAGGGCGATGCTGAAGAGTTTGTTGAAGAAGGAAAGGGCGAGTAATGGCTGCAATTACTGCTGCAATGGTTGGCGAGTTACGCGCTAAAACCGATGCTCCAATGATGGAGTGTAAAAAAGCATTGACTGAAGCTGATGGCGATATGGCCAAAGCTGAAGAAATTTTGCGTGTTAAGTTAGGTAGCAAGGCTGGTAAAGCTGCCTCACGTGTAACAGCAGAGGGTGTGATTACTGCTTTCATCAATGGCACAACAGGTGCTTTGCTTGAAGTTAACTGCGAAACAGACTTCGTTTCTAAGAATGATGACTTCTTAGCATTAAGCAATGCTTGTGCTCAATTGATCGCTGAGAAAAACCCAGCTGACGTAGCTGCTTTGTCTGGTTTGCCATATGCTGGCAAGACAGTTGAAGAAGTACGTGCTGAGTTGATCGGTCGTATCGGTGAAAACATGTCTTTACGTCGTTTCACACGTTTTTCAGGTGAGAACAAGTTAGTTTCATATTTGCACGGTACACGTATCGGCGTGATGGTTGAGTACACCGGTGATGACACTGCTGCTAAAGATGTAGCGATGCATATTGCTGCTATGAAGCCAATCGCTTTGTCATCTGCTGATGTTCCAGCGGACAAAATTGCTACTGAAAAGAGCGTTGCTGAATTGAAGGCTGCTGAATCTGGCAAGCCAGCTGAAATCGTTGCTAAGATGGTTGAAGGTTCAGTTCAGAAATACTTGAAAGAAGTATCTTTGTTAAATCAAACTTTCGTTAAAAACGACAAGCAAACTGTAGAGCAAATGTTGAAGGCAGCAAATACAACAATTAAGAGCTTTACGATGTATGTTGTTGGTGAAGGTATTGAGAAGCGTCAAGATGACTTCGCAGCTGAAGTTGCTGCGCAAGTAGCTGCTGCAAAAGCCACGGCCTAAGTAGTACATGTAGTTCGACAAGGGCACGGGGTGAAAACCTTCGTGCCCTTTATACTTTCGGAACTTGATATTCACCTACATTAAGAGAGATAAATACCATGCCAGCATACAAACGAGTTTTGCTAAAACTATCAGGTGAAGCCTTAATGGGAGATGATTCTTACGGAATTAATCCTACAACTATTGATGCGATGGTGACTGATATTGCCGAGGTTGTGGCCAATGGAGTCCAGCTCGCAATTGTGATCGGTGGCGGTAATATTTTTAGAGGTGTTGCTGGTGGTGCTGCAGGTATGGATCGAGCAACAGCCGACTACATGGGTATGTTGGCAACTATGATGAACGCGTTGGCTCTTCAAGATGCGCTACGTCAGAAACATGTTGAAGCCCGTGTGCAATCAGCTCTGAGAATGGATCAAGTGGTTGAGCCATATATCCGCCCAAGAGCCATCCGTCATATGGAAGAAGGTAAGGTAGTTATTTTTGCTGCCGGTACAGGTAATCCTTTCTTTACAACAGATACAGCTGCAGCACTTCGTGGCGCCGAAATGGGCGTTGAAGTAGTGCTGAAAGCCACTAAAGTTGATGGTATTTATACGAGCGATCCTAAAAAGGATCCAAGTGCTACACGTTATGACACGATTACTTTTGATGAGGCTATCATCAAAAATCTACAAGTCATGGATGCAACTGCTTTTGCCTTATGTCGTGACAGAAAACTACCTATTAAGGTTTTCTCTATTTTGAAGCAAGGTGCTTTAAAGCGCGTCATTATGGGTGAGGGTGAAGGTACTTTGGTACACGTTTAAGAGGTATAGAGGAAAACAAGATGTCTTCAACAGAAATCAAAAAAAATACAGAACAAAAAATGACCAAATCGATTGATTCATTGAAATCGAATTTGCAAAAAATTAGAACAGGTCGTGCTCATCCGGGTATTTTGGAGCAGATCAATGTGGACTATTACGGTAACCCAACACCATTAGCTCAGGTAGCCAACTTAGGTTTAGCTGATGCCAGAACTTTAACTGTTCAGCCATGGGAAAAAAGCATGATGGGTGCCGTTGAAAAGGCTATCCGCGAATCAGATTTAGGTTTGAATCCAGCAACACAAGGCAACATTATTCGCGTTCCAATGCCAGCACTAACTGAAGAGCGCCGCAAAGAGTTAACAAAGGTGGTTAAAGGTGAGGGTGAGGATGCCAAGATTGCTGTTCGTAACCTTCGTCGTGACGCTAATGAGTCATTAAAGAAATTAGCAAAAGATAAAGATATTTCAGAAGATGAAGAGCGTCGTTCGCAAGATGAGGTTCAAAAAATGACAGATCGCTTCGTTACTGAAATCGATAAAATCATCGTTGAAAAAGAAAAAGAGATCATGACTGTTTAGGCTAAGGCTTAAATAGAATCTCCATGAGAAAAAAATTATCCAGCATGATTCACACTAGCTCCACTCAAGATGTTCCTGAGGTTGCTGGTGTGCCTAAGCATGTTGCGATCATTATGGATGGCAATGGCCGCTGGGCTACTAAGCGATTTTTACCCCGCGTAGCTGGTCATTCTCAAGGTTTGGATACGGTTCGAAAAATTGTCAAAGAGTGCGGTGACAAGGGTGTTGAGTATCTAACCCTATTTGCATTTAGCTCAGAAAACTGGCGGCGTCCAGCTGAAGAAGTTGGTTTCTTAATGAAACTATTTCTCACTGCTCTAGAAAAAGAAATTACTCGCCTTCACCGCAATAATGTTCGACTCAGATTGATTGGGGATCTATCTCGATTTGATCCACTTATTCAGGAGCGCGTTGCTGCAGCTGAGGCCCGTACAGCAGAAAATACAGGTCTCAATTTAACTATTGCAGCTAACTATGGCGGACGCTGGGATATTCTCCAGGCAGTCTCAGCCTGTATCAAGGCTAATCCGAATCTCGATCCTGATGCTATTAATGAAGAGTTTTTGGCCCCCTATTTATCCATGCCTTATGCGCCAGAGCCTGACCTGTTTATTAGAACTGGTGGGGAGCAGCGCATTAGTAATTTCCTACTTTGGCAGCTAGCTTATACAGAGCTTTATTTCACAGATGTTCTATGGCCTGATTTTGATACTCAGGAACTTCAGAATTCATTTGACTGGTATCGGGATAGAGAGCGACGTTTTGGTCGAACAAGTGCGCAAGTTGTTAGTGCTCAAGAGACAGGGAAATAAGCTCTTATGTTGAAAGCTCGAGTCTTAACAGCACTAGCATTATTGGCCATTTTTTTGCCGGTTCTTTGGTTTGCTCCTCTCATTTGGTTAGGGGTATTAATGGCTGTTGTTATTACTTTGGCAGCCTGGGAATGGTGGCGACTTTTATTCCCGCAAAATCCTAAGAGAGCTGTTTCTTATGCAGGACTTTGCTTATTAAGCCTGAGCGCCTGGTTTATGTATGCAGGTATGCAAGCGATTCAGGTATTGCTGTGGTTCACACTGGCTTTTTGGTTATTGGTTGTGCCAGTATTGATGAGTCGTGCGCTTGATCTCAATATGCAATTTTGGCGTTGGCCACTTGCTATTGCTGGACTATTTATTTTGCCAGCTTGTTGGTTTGCATTGATGCATTTACGAGCAATCAGCATGACGCTATTTTTATCTGTTCTGGTTTTAGTCTGGGCCGCAGATATTGGCGCTTACTTTGCGGGCAAGACTTTTGGTAAACATAAATTAGCCATTCGCTTAAGTCCGGGTAAATCGATAGAGGGCGCAATTGGCGGATGTCTATTAGTTCTATTGATTGCAATCTTAGGGTCTTCCTATTTTTCAGACTTTGAATTGTTTCAACATAATTTCTTTGACTTGATTCAAGGAAAATTAGGCTGGGCTGGGATGTTAGCTCTGACTGTTTTATTGGTGGCCATGAGTATTCAAGGTGACTTGTTTGAATCGCAGCTCAAGCGAATTGCTGGGGTCAAGGACAGTAGTGCCTTATTGCCTGGGCATGGTGGTTTTTTAGATCGTATTGATGCCTTATTACCTGTGCTACCTCTGGCCGGTCTGATTGTTGCCTTGATTGCTTAATATGAGACATATCTGTGTTTTAGGATCAACTGGCTCAATTGGTGTTAACACGCTCAATGTGGTTAGAGAGCATCCAGATTTATTTTCTATCAAAGCATTAACTGCTCATAGCAATGTGGAAATATTGGCACAACAGTGTCAGGAATTTCAACCAGAACTTGCTGTTGTTGGAACTGCAACAGCTGCTCAAGCTTTAGAAGCCCAACTAGCAACCTTAAGTTTGAAAACCAAAGTTGCTTATGGTGCAAATGCTTTGATTGATGCTGCAACCTTGTCATCTGTTAACACAGTGATGGCTGCCATTGTTGGCGCAGCAGGGCTTGTACCAACTATCGAAGCAGCGAAGGCTGGCAAAAGAATTTTGCTTGCCAATAAAGAAGCGCTAGTGATGTCAGGTGATATTTTTATGTCCGCCATCAAAGAAAGTGGTGCGGAGTTATTGCCGATTGATAGTGAACATAATGCCATCTATCAATGCCTACCTGATGCAAACACTTCGAATGGTGGAAGCCGTGGTGTCTACGGCGATTTGGGCGTATCTGAAATTTTGCTAACTGCTTCTGGCGGACCTTTTAGGAATACGTCCTTCGAAGATTTACAGAAGGTGACACCAGCGCAAGCATGTGCTCATCCCAACTGGGTCATGGGTCGGAAAATTTCAGTTGATTCAGCAACCATGATGAATAAGGGTCTTGAAGTGATTGAGGCTCATTATTTATTTGGTTTGGATAGTCAGTTCATCCAAGTTCTGATCCATCCTCAAAGTGTTATTCATTCCATGGTGAGATATGTTGACGGTTCAGTGATTGCTCAACTGGGGCAGCCCGACATGAAAACGCCTATTGCATATGGCTTAGCTTGGCCTCATCGTATTGATGCCGGTGTAGAGGCTTTAGATTTCATGCGCTTAAAGGGCCTCAGTTTTGAAGAGGCTGATCACCATCGTTTTCCATGTTTAGCTCTTGCGTACAAGGCTATGGAAATGGGGGGTGTGATGCCTACGGTTCTAAATGCTGCCAATGAAATTGCTGTGACAGCCTTTTTAGATGAGCAATTAAAGTTTCTTGATATATCTCATGTTGTAGAAGAGACCTTGACAAGGTTTAAGACTCATCCAGCAAATTCACTAGAAACAATCTTAAATGCTGATCATGAAGCCAGGATCCTGGCGCAAGAAGCTATGAAGGGCATGATGCAATGAACGCCTTGTGGAGCTTATTAGCTTTTCTTGTCGCCTTGGGCGTGTTGGTCAGTTTTCATGAATTGGGGCATTACTCGGCCGCTAAATTTTGCGGCGTTAAAGTTCTTAAGTTCTCTGTCGGTTTTGGTGGATCGATTTGGAAGTATCAAAAAGATGTGAACTCAACAGAGTGGGCTATTAGCAGTATTCCTTTGGGTGGATACGTCAAAATGGATGACGAGTCCTTTAAGTCTAAAAAACTATGGCAACGTTCTTTGATTGTTGCAGCAGGACCTATTGCTAATTTTTTATTAGCGATTCTATTTTTGACAGTTTTATTTAGCTCAGGCGTTCCTCAGTTACCTGCAAAGATGGTGGACCCTGCAAAAGACACTTTGGCCTATGAGGTAGGTATATATGCAGGAGACCAAATCACTGGCTGGAAATCAGAAGGTGAGCAGTCCTTTAGGCCAATAGCGAGTTGGAACCAACTTCGTTGGCGTTTAATGGATGCTTTAACGGCACAAAAGAGCTTTTCCTTGGAAGTTCTGGACATCCAAAAGAAGCCACAACTTATTGTTTTTAATAAAGAAAAGCTGCCAAAACTATCTCCTAATACCGATCCAATTTCTCAATTGGGCTTAAAACCAGATACTTCAGAGCCGATTGAGTGGTTTGAATTACGCCTAAACCCCATTCAGTCAATTTTTACAGCCTCAGAAAGAGTCTGGGATATCAGTGTGGTCTCTGTTCGAATGCTAGCTGGGATCTTTACAGGTGAATCGTCTATGAAGCAATTAGGCGGCCCCTTGAGCATTGCTGATATGGCTGGCAAATCAGCCCAGGTTGGCTGGCAATCTTATTTAGGCTTTTTAGCCCTTATTAGCATTAGTTTAGGCATTCTTAATTTGCTACCTTTCCCCATGCTAGATGGTGGTCAGCTACTGTATGATGTATGGGAGTTAATCACAGGAAAAAGGCTTCCTGAGTCCTGGCAAAATGTACTACAAAGAATTGGAGTGGCCGGCCTAATGCTGTTGACGGTGCTGGCTTTGTTTAATGATATTTCTAGATTGTTTTTACGTTGAAACCAAGTAAAAAATTAATACTGACTCCTTTGGCTGCTATTGCAGCCAGTTTGATATCTGGCCATGCATTGGCTGCTGACCCATTTGTGGTTAAGGACATTCGTGTAGAAGGTTTGCAACGAGTTGAACCTGGCACAGTCTTTAGCTATTTGCCAGTTCGTGTTGGTGAGACTTTTACGGATGACAAGGGTGCAGATGCCATTCGAGCACTCTATAACACTGGCTTTTTTAAAGACGTCAAAGTTGAATCAGAAAACCAAGTTTTAGTTATCTCGGTAGAAGAGCGCCCAGCGATCTCATTAGTTGATTTCACAGGCCTTAAAGAGTTTGATAAAGATGGTTTGAAGAAATCATTGAAAGCAGCTGGCATCACTGATGGCCGTTACTACGACAAGTCGATTATTGATAAAGCTGAGCAAGAGCTTAAGAAGCAGTACATCTCACGTGGTTTTTACGGCGCAGATATTAAAACGACCGTGACGCCAGTTGATAGAAATAGGGTGGCGATTCTCTTTAACGTTGAAGAGGGTGAAGTTTCAAAAATCAAACTAATCAATATCAATGGTGCAAAAGCATTCAAAGAGGCAGATCTACGCGATGAAATGCAACTGTCACCAGGTAACTGGTTATCTTGGTATACCAAAAACAATCTTTACTCCAAGCAAAAGTTAGTTGCTGACTTAGAGGCTATCCGTTCTTTCTACCTAAGCCGTGGTTACTTAGAGTTCGTTATCGAGTCAACTCAAGTATCTATCTCATCTGATAAAACTGAAATGTATCTCAGCATTAATATCAGAGAGGGTGTTCAGTACAAGGTATCTAGCATCAAATTAGCTGGTGAATTACTGGGCAAGGAAGAGGAATTAAACAAACTACTTCAAATTAAACCTGGTGAAACATTTTCATCAAGCAAGTTAACAGCTTCAACTACAGCTATCGCCGATAAATTGGGCGCTTATGGCTATGCTTTTGCATCCACAACACCAACTAATAATCTCAATAGAGAAAAGCAGTTAGTTGATCTAACTTTGACTGTTGACCCAGGTAAGCGCACCTATGTTCGCAAGGTAAACGTTCTTGGTAATTTGAAAACTCGTGACGAGGTGATTCGTCGCGAAATTAGACAACTTGAGAGTTCTTGGTATGACAGTGAGAAGCTCAAGTTATCAAAAGATCGAGTGAACAGAACTGGATATTTCACAGAAGTTGATATTTCAAATGAAGAAGTACCAAATACAACTGATCAAATTGACGTTAATTTAAAAGTGGCTGAAAAGCCGACCGGTTCATTGAGTCTTGGAGCTGGTTTCTCTTCTACCGATAAGTTAATTTTAAGCGCTGGTATTTCACAAGAAAATGCTTTTGGTACTGGTACGAGCATTGGTTTAAACGTTAATACGGGTAAAACTAATCGTACGATCGCTCTTTCTAATTACGATCCATACTTCACTGAAGATGGTATCAGCCGATTTACAGAGTTGTACACGCGCTCCAATATGCCTTTGTATTACACGGGAGACACTGAATACAAAATTCAGACAACTGGTGCCAGCTTTAAGTTAGGCGTTCCTTATTCTGAAATCGATCGTGTTTTCTTTGGTATTGGTGCTGAGCAGTTGAATTTAACAACTAGTATCAATACCCCTCAGGCATATCTGAACTATAAGAATGAATATGGAGAGAACACCCTCAATATTCCATTAACTGTCGGTTGGTCTCGTGATGGTCGTGATAGTGCATTGGTACCTTCACGTGGTGTCTACCAACAGGTAAGCTTGGAATTTGGCACTGCTCTTGGCGATCTTCAATACTACCGTGGTTATTATCAGCACCAGTATTTCTACCCATTACTAAAGGGTAATGTGATCTCTCTTAATGGTGAGATTGGATACGGTGACACCTATAACGGCAAGGCCTTCCCGATTACCAAGAACTACTACGTTGGTGGTATTGGCTCTGTTAGGGGCTATGAGCCTGGCTCACTTGGTCCGCAAACTCAAAGCACAACAACTGGAATTTGGAGTCCAACCGGAGGATCATCAAAGATGATTCTTAATGCTGAATACACATTCCCAATTCCTGGATCTGGTGTTGATAAAACATTGAGATTATTTGGCTTCTTCGATGCGGGTAATGTTTTTGATAGCACAATTAATCCATCAGAACTCAAAAAATCTTATGGTTTTGGTCTTTCTTGGATCTCACCATTGGGTCCGTTAAAATTTAGCTATGGTATGCCTATTAGCAGCAAGCCAGAGGACCGTTTACAGCGATTCCAATTCCAAATTGGTACCGCGTTCTAATTTATTAAAGGTATATGTATGAACTACTCAGTTGTTAATCATTTAAACAAAGGCTTAATTGCCGCATTGTTGTCTGTTGGTGTTATTGGTTCTGCAGTTGCTGCTGATGAAAAAGACTTTAGCGGAAAAATTGGTGTTGTTAATTCCGAGCGAATTTTCAAAGAATCTAATATGGCTAAAGCTAGCCAAGCCAAACTTCAAAGTGATTTCGCCAAGCGCGAAAAAGATTTACGCGATGATGCTCAAAAGATTAAAGCTGCTGCTGAGAAATTGGATAGAGAAGCTGCTGTGATGTCAGATACAGATCGCGTTCGAAAGCAACGTGAACTTGCTGATGCTGATCGTGAATTACAACGTAAACAACGTGAATTTACAGAAGATGTTAACCAACGTAGTTTTGAGGAGCGCTCTAAGATTGCTCAAAAAGCGAATCAGGCACTCAAGACAGTTGCTGAGCAACGTAAGCTTGACTTGATCGTTCAAGAAGCCGCTTACGTTAATCCTCGCATTGATGTAACCGATGACGTCATTAAAGCGCTTAACGGCTCACGTTAATTATTGTTTAAAAGATCTCAGGATTACACATGCCTACTATTGCCGAGTTAGCTGAAAGATTTTCAGCTCGCTTAGTGGGCAGTGGTTCTGCTGCAGTTAATGGATTTGCTACGCTGGCTGAAGCAGATTCATCAAAATTGGCTTTTTTAGCTAATCCACTTTATAGAAACGAAGCGCTCTCAAGTCAGGCTGCAGGCTTAATTGTGTCTGCCGCTGATTTTGAGTATTTAAGTAATCAAGAACAGGCTTCTAAAAATAGATCCTATTTGATTACTAAGAACCCTTACGCCTTATTCGCAAGAATTTCACAAGAGTTTGCCAAAGCTAATGCCCAAAATTTCAAGGCTGGCATTCATCCATCAGCAGTCATCGAGGATGGTGCTATTGTTGCCTCTAGCGCTCATGTTGGCCCATTTTGCCATGTGGAAAAAGGGGTAAAAGTTGGAGAGCGCGTTGTCCTTTTATCTCATGTTCATCTTGGGCAGGATGCCTCGATTGGTGATGATTCTAAGATCTATTCCAATGTGACGGTTTATCACGGTTGCTCATTGGGTCAACGCAATATCATTCATAGCGGTACTGTGATCGGTTCTGATGGCTTTGGTTTTGCGCCTGACTTGGCTGCCGGTGAATGGGTCAAGGTGCCGCAAGTTGGTAATGTGATTATTGGTGATGATGTTGAGATTGGCTCGAATACTTCGATTGATCGAGGTGCTATGGCAAACACGATTATTGAAAACGGTTGCAAGATTGATAACCTTGTTCAGATTGCCCACAATGTCCATATAGGGGCATTAACTGTAATTGCGGGCAATACGGCTGTTGCAGGTAGTACAACGATCGGCAAAATGTGCATGATCGGCGGTTCTACTAGTTTTTCTGGCCATCTCAAAATTGCTGACCAAACAACTATTTCTGGTGGAACAACGATTATTCGTTCAATCGAAAAACCAGGTCAGCACTTCACAAGTATCTTTCCTATGCTTCCTCATTCTGATTGGGAAAAGAATGCTGCAATTTTGCGAGGCTTAGATAAAATGCGCCAGAAGGTAAAAGATTTAGAGAAGCAAATTAAATTATTGACGGACACGAAGAAGTAAAAAGGGAAAAAGGAAATACCATGACTGAATTAGTGAATTTTGATATCAACCAAATTTTAAAGATGCTTCCGCATCGCTATCCTTTTTTATTAGTTGATCGTGTTCTAGAGTTAGAGGCTGGTCAGCGTGTTAAGGCTCTTAAGAATGTGACTATGAATGAGCCACATTTCACTGGTCACTTCCCTGAGTTCCCAGTGATGCCAGGCGTTCTTATTCTAGAGGCCCTTGCTCAAACAGCAGCTCTTTTAACTTTTGGTAGTGATGCGGTTGATGATTCTGTTTACTTCTTTGTAGGCATTGATAATGCACGCTTTAAGCGTCCTGTTACGCCTGGCGATCAGTTGATCTTGAATGCATCTATTGAACGATTTAAAGGTGGTATTTGGAAATTCAAAACGTTTGCTACGGTCAACGATGTCGTCGTGACTGAGGCAGATTTAATGTGCACTATTCGTAAAAAGGGTGCCTAAGATGTCGTTGATTCACTCAACTGCCATCATTGACCCAAAGGCTGAGATTGCTGAGGGTGTCGAGATTGGCCCTTATGCCGTTGTTGGTCCTCAAGTAAAAATTGGAAAAAATACCAAGGTTGGCGCACATACAGTGGTTGAAGGTTGTACAACCATTGGCGTTGACAACAAGATTGGTCATTTTGCATCGGTTGGTGGTGCGCCTCAGGATATGAAGTATCGCGATGAGCCAACCCAATTAATTATTGGTGATCGCAATGTGATTCGTGAATTTACGACATTGCACACAGGTACTACTCAAGATGCTGGTTTTACAAAAATTGGCAATGACAACTGGATCATGGCGTATGTCCACATTGCCCATGATTGTGTTGTTGGTAACCATACGATCTTTTCAAATAATGCACAAATTGCAGGGCACGTTCATGTAGGTGACTGGGCTATTTTGGGCGGAATGTCTGGTGTGCATCAATTTGTAAGAATTGGCGAGCACTCAATGATTGGTGGCGCCTCAAAATTGGTTCAAGATTTACCGCCATACGTGATTGCATCTGGTGCAGTTGCTGAACCGCACGGTTTAAATGCTGAAGGTTTGAAGCGTCGTGGTTTTACACCGGAATCAATCACAGCATTAAGACATGTATATAAATTGCTTTATAAACAAAATCTCAGCTTTGAAGAAGCTAAGAAGGCCATCCTAGAGATCGCTCTTGAGAAGCAAACATCTGAACCTGACACTGCTGAAAAGATAAGACTATTCCATGACTTCATCGCCGCTTCACAGCGCGGCATTGCCCGCTAATCACGCACAAGCCTATTTGGCTTGTGTAGCAGGCGAGCCTTCAGGAGATATGCTGGCTGCTAGTGTTTTAGCAGGCATGAAGCAATTACCTAGTATTGCTGACTTACCAACCAAAGGCGTTGGTGGCCCAAAGATGATTGCTGAAGGCTTTACTGCTGCATGGCCTATGGAAACATTAGCTGTTCGTGGTTATGTGGAAGCGATTAAGCAGCTACCGTCCATCTTGTCCTTGCGCCGTTCTTTGGTTAAAGAATTACTACAAAACAGGCCACTTGCTTATTTGGGTATTGATGCGCCTGATTTTAATTTGGGCGTAGAAAAGAAATTAAAAGCCGCTGGTATACCCACTATTCATTTCATTAGCCCATCTATTTGGGCCTGGCGTGGTGGTCGTATTAAAGGAATCCAAGAATCTGTTGACCGTATGCTTTGTATTTTTCCATTCGAGCCTGCTATTTACGATAAGGTTGGAATGAAGGCTTCGTATGTAGGACATCCATTGGCTTCAACTATTCCAATGATTCCTGATACAGCTGGTGCTAAAGAAAAATTAAAAGTGAAGCAGGGGTCTGCTTTGGTTGCTGTTCTCCCGGGAAGTCGCCAATCAGAAGTTGCCATGATTGCCCCAGGTTTTTTCAAGGCAATTGAGTTGATGTTCCAAAAGCATGGCGCTGGCATTGAGTTTGTAGTTCCAATTGCGACCCCAGCTCTTAAAGCATCTATTGATTTACTAGCGAATGAGACTCGCTTGCGGTGTCCTGATATTTCGATTCATCTATTAGATGGTCAATCTAGCTTGGCTTTAGAGGCCTCTGATGTTGTTCTGATTGCTAGTGGTACAGCAACATTAGAAGCGGCGCTTTGGAAAAAACCAATGGTCATTTCTTACCAAGTTCCTGCATTAACAGCTTGGATTATGCGAAAACAGGCCTATTTACCTTATGTGGGTTTACCTAATATTTTGGCTGGTGAGTTTATTGTTCCTGAGTTATTACAAGAACAAGGTACACCGGCTGCCTTAGCAAATGCCACTCTGGATTGGCTTGACCAGCCTCAGAAGGTATCCATTTTGCGTGAGCGCTTTACGAAAATGCACGAATCCTTGCATTTACCAACTGGGCAACTAGTTGCAAAAGTGATTGCGGAAGTTATCCATGCCTGAGTTATTAGAATGGATCTGCGGTGTTGATGAAGCAGGTCGTGGGCCTTTGGCTGGATCTGTTGTTGCTGCAGCTGTTGTCTTAGATCCTGAGAGACCTATTCATGGGCTGAAAGACTCTAAAAAGCTCAGCGCTAAGGTGCGTGAAGACTTGTATGAAATCATTATTAGAGATGCAAAGGCTTGGTGTATCGCCGAAGCTAGCCCATCTGAAATTGATGAGTTCAATATTCTTCAAGCAACCATGCTGGCGATGAAAAGAGCTATTGAAGGTTTAGAAAAATCTTTGGGCCGCTTGCCAGACAAAGCACTTATTGACGGTAATCGTTGTCCCAAAGTGAATATTGATATGGAAGCAATTGTGAAGGGCGATAGTAAAGTTCAAGCCATTTCAGCCGCATCCATTTTAGCCAAGGTCACCAGGGATCGAGATATGCAAGTGTTGCACGACAAGTATCCTATGTACGGCTTTAATCAGCACATGGGATACCCAACGCCAGTTCATTTTGCCGCGCTCAAGGAATTTGGTCCTTGTCCTGAGCATCGTCGCTCATTTTCTCCGGTGCGCGAAGTATTGGAACTTAAATTTATATGAAATCAGCTAAACATATCAGTTCGCTTGATAACCCTTTGGTTAAAAGAGTTAAGACTCTTTTGGAAGGTGGTGTTAAAGCTAATAAATTAAGGGCTGAACTTTCAATAGCCGTTGCTGAAGGTGTTCATTTGGCGCAAGCTTGGTTGGGCAGCGAAGACTTAACAGAAATAATAACTACTGAAGAAGGTATGAATCAGCCAGAGATTGCAGCAGTTATTGATATGCAATTAGCTTTGGTGCCCAATACTGATTTGTATATCCTTGAAGAGTCTTTGTGGAAAAAAATATCTGATCTAGGTCATGCACCACCAATTCTTATTAGTATCAGAATTCCACAGCCCGAATTTCCAGTTCATTTGAATGATGACGTTTTAATTTTAGATAACATTCAAGATGCAGGTAACGTTGGATCAATGATGAGAACTGCTGCTGGTGCTGGTCTTAAGCACGTTGTTTGCATGAAGGGTACAGCACAAACTTGGTCACCTAAAGTTCTGAGGGCTGCTATGGGCGCACATCGACATCTCAAAATTTATGAGTCATGGTCATTAAATGATATTCGCGAAAAAGTGAAGCTACCGATTTTGGCTACCAATTTAGTTGCTGAGCAGGATCTTTACGATTTGGGTGATGAGTTGATTGATCCTCATGCATGGGTTTTTGGTAATGAAGGCGCTGGCGTCACCCCGGAATTGTTGGCTATCTCTAAAGGGGTTTTAATTCCTCAAGACCCCTGTATTGAATCTCTAAATGTAGGTGCTGCGACAGCGATATGCCTCTTTGAGGTCAAAAGAGTTCGAAGAGAATCTCGTTAAATCTGAATCAAATTCCCGAATCAGTAGTTGCTTCTCTCGGGTTTGATTTCTTGAAGAATCGTTGTGGCAATTTCTTCAATAGATTTATTAGTTGTTGAGAGCCACGGAATCCCGTTCTTGCGCATCATCGCTTCAGCTTCGCTGACCTCATAACGACAATTTTCAATTTTGGCGTAATTGCTACCTGGACGTCGTTCGTTACGGATTTCACACAAGCGCATAGGGTCAATAGTTAAACCAAATAGTTTCTTTCTAAATGGTTGGATATCCACAGGCATCTGACTTCTTTCGAAATCATCAGGGATAAGAGGGTAGTTAGCTGATTTCAGGCCATACTGCATCGCCAAGTAGAGACTGGTTGGGGTTTTTCCACTTCGAGAAACGCCAATCAAAATAACATCGGCGTCAGCAAGATTTTGATTCGATTGCCCATCATCATGCGCCAATGAGAAGTTAATGGCTTCAATACGATTCTTATAAGAATCTGTATCAGCATTATTGTGGAAGCGCCCAATAGCATGATTGGATTTAATACCAAATGCCTGCTCCAGTGGCGCAATAAAGGTCTGGAACATATCCATCATGAGACCCTTGGCGCCAGTAACAATTTGATTCACTTCAGGGTTAACTAAAGTTGTAAAAACAATGGGTTGCTGACCTGATTTTTGAGCGTAATCATTGATTTCTCTAACCGCTTGATGAGCTTTGTCGACCGTATCCACAAAAGGGAGTCTTACTTGTCTAAATGGCAGTTCAAACTGCGCCAAAATCGATTGGCTAAAGGTTTCTGCAGTGATACCTGTGCCATCTGAAACAATGAAAACAATGCGGGGTTTAGCTGTCATAAGGGGTGTTCTTTTACTTGTGTTGGTGGGCTTGTAAAGGGCTACAATTGCACTATTACACGCCTAAAACTTAAATTTACCCTAAGTTACTGGTAGCAGTGCAGATTTTCTATTACATCGAGAGTTTTTATGACTAATCCTAACCATGCAAATGCATACGTTTTACCCTTTGAGGAATTACGCATGTCTGACGTTGAGTCAGTCGGCGGTAAAAATGCCTCACTAGGCGAAATGATTTCACAATTGAATGCTTCAGGTGTTCGTGTGCCGACAGGTTTTGCGACCACAGCTTTGGCTTTCCGTGAATTTCTGGTTCATAACAAATTAACTGAAAGAATTAATCAACGTTTAGATGCTTTGAACGTTGATGATGTCAAAGCTCTAGCCCAAGCTGGTGCCGAGATTCGCCGCTGGGTTGAAGAAGCCCCATTTCAAGATCTTCTTGAACAAGAGATTCGCCAAGCATTTAAGGTTTTGGATGCTGATGGCAAAGGTTCTTTTGCAGTTCGTTCTTCAGCTACTGCTGAAGATTTACCAGATGCTTCTTTCGCAGGACAACAAGAATCATTTTTGAACGTTGTTGGTATAGATGATGTTTTGCATCGTATTCGTGAAGTTTTTGCTTCTCTTTATAACGATCGCGCTATCTCTTATCGTGTTCACAAGGGCTTTGCTCACGCTGAAGTGGCTTTATCTGCAGGCATTCAAAGAATGGTTCGCTCTGATAAAGCATCCTCTGGTGTGATGTTTACTCTAGATACAGAGTCTGGCTTCAAAGATGCTGTTTTTATTACATCTAGCTATGGTTTGGGTGAAACAGTTGTTCAGGGTGCAGTTAACCCCGACGAATTCTATGTGTTCAAACCAACCTTAGCTGCTGGTAAATACGCCATCATCCGCAGAAGCCTTGGTTCAAAACTAATTCAAATGCAATTTACGGCTCCTGGAGAGCAGGGCCGAGTCAAAACGGTGGATGTTCCATTAGAGCAGCGTAATCGTTATTCCATTACTGATGATGATGTGGCTGAATTAGCTAAATACGCCATGATCATTGAAAAGCACTATGAGCGCCCAATGGATATCGAGTGGGGCAAAGATGGTATCGATGGCAAGATTTATATTCTGCAGGCGCGCCCTGAGACTGTGAAAAGTCAGGCGCATGGCCAGGTAGAAATGCGCTATAAGTTGAAAGGTAATTCAACTGTATTAACTACTGGTAGAGCTATTGGTCAAAAAATTGGTACAGGTACAGTTCGCGTTGTTAAAGATGCGAGCGAAATGGATCGCGTTCAACCTGGCGATGTTTTAGTAGCGGATATGACAGATCCTAATTGGGAGCCTGTGATGAAGCGAGCAGCTGCCATTGTGACTAACCGTGGTGGGCGTACCTGTCATGCTGCCATTATTGCGCGTGAATTAGGTGTGCCAGCAGTTGTTGGTTGTGCTGATGCCACGGATGTTCTTAAGGATGGTGCGGTTGTTACTGTGTCATGTGCTGAAGGTGATGAGGGTCGTATTTATGACGGCCCTATTGAAACAGAAGTCACTGAAGTCAGTCGCGGTGTTCTACCTGAGATTCCTTTGAAGATCATGATGAACGTTGGTAACCCTCAGTTGGCTTTTGATTTCTGTCAAATCCCGAATGGCGGAGTTGGTTTAGCTCGTCTTGAATTTATTATTAATAACAACATTGGCGTTCACCCGAAAGCTATTTTGGAGTATCCAAAAATTGATTTGGACCTTAAAAAAGCCGTGGAAAGCGTTGCTCGTGGCCACGCTAGTCCTAAAGCTTTTTATGTTGATAAATTAGCTGAAGGTATTGCTACTATTGCTGCCGCTTTCTATCCAAAGCCAGTGATTGTTCGTATGTCAGATTTCAAGTCAAATGAATACAAGAAGTTGATTGGTGGATCTCGTTACGAGCCAGATGAAGAAAATCCAATGCTTGGATTCCGTGGTGCTTCACGTTACATCTCTGAAGATTTTGCTGAAGCGTTTGCTATGGAATGTGAAGCGATGAAGCGTGTGCGTAATGACATGGGCTTAACCAACGTTGAAATCATGATTCCTTTTGTGCGTACTGTTCAGCAAGCAGAAAAGGTGATTGGTCTATTAGGTAAGCAGGGATTGAAGCGTGGTGAGAATGGTTTACGCGTCATTATGATGTGTGAAGTTCCATCTAATGCCATTCTGGCTGAGCAATTCCTTGAGCATTTTGATGGCTTCTCAATCGGATCTAACGATCTAACCCAATTAACTTTGGGTCTAGATCGAGACTCTGGTATGGAATTGTTGGCGATTGATTTCGATGAGCGTGACCCAGCGGTTGAGTTCTTGATCGCTCGTGCCATTGACACCTGTATTGCTAAGGGCAAGTACATCGGTATTTGCGGTCAAGGACCTTCAGATCATCCTGACTTTGCTAAGTGGTTAATGGATAGGGGTATCAAATCTATCTCATTAAATCCTGATAGCGTTGTTGATACTTGGTCAATGCTTGCGAAGAAGTAATCCGTTATCAGGCCAATAGATCTTGGCCTGATTTTTATTCGCCTAGCTTAGAGCCCGAACGCATGATTCGGGCTTTTTCAATTTGCCAGTCGCGATCTTTGGTGGCTTCGCGTTTGTCATGCTGTTTTTTGCCTCGACCGAGTCCAATTTCACACTTAACGCGACCTTTGCTGAAGTGCAAATTAAGAGGAACCAAGGTGTAACCTTTTTGCTCAACTTTACCAATGAGCTTCTTGATCTCTACGGCATTCAGTAAGAGTTTTTTAGTTCTGCCCGGGTCAGCTAAGACGTGGGTGGATGCAGAAATAAGGGCGCTGATGTGACAGCCAATCAAATAAATTTCAGCATCTCGAATGACAACGTAAGCTTCTTTGATTTGGGCGCGACCTTCCCGGATGGCTTTTACTTCCCATCCCTGTAGAACCATGCCGGCTTCAAAGCGCTCTTCAATGAAATAATCAAAGAAGGCTTTTTTGTTATCAATGATGCTCATATATATTTATCGTTAGAATGCGAGATTATGGCAGACGTATTTAAGACTGTGCTGATTCAGCACTCCGCAGAGCGGATGTATAACTTGGTGATTGATGTTGCCAAGTATCCGGATTTCCTCCCATGGTGCGGCGGAGTTGAGGTCTTTGAGCAAACTGACGAAGTTTTGGATGCCAAAGTACATATTAAATTTAAGGGTATTAACCAGTTTTTCCATACCAGGAATGCCAATACAAGGCCATCAGCCATTGATATGGCGTTCGTTGATGGTCCCTTCAAGAAATTTCATGGTCATTGGAAGTTTGTATCTTTGCGTGATGATGCCTGTAAAGTTGAGTTTCAACTGCATTATGAGTTTGAGAGTATTTTTCTAGAAAAGATTATCGGGCCAGTGTTCGGCATGATTGCCGGTACTTTTGTCGATGGTTTTGTTAAGAGGGCGGATCAGTTATATGGCAACTAAGCTTCATATTTTGGTCTGCGATGCCCGTCAAGGGGACCCTGTTCTCAAAGACTTTACTTGGGAGCCCAGAGATTCTGCTCCAACTGTTGGACAAGTTTTGATGGCTTTAGGGGTTGCCGACTCACCCACAGACCCAAAAATTGCCAGAAAAGGTTGTTTTGGGGTTTTTGGCAAGCGTAAAGACTGGGATGCTCCCATCTATGATGGGGACCGACTTGAGCTTTACAGTGAGCTTCTAGTAGACCCTATGGCTGCACGCCGTAAAAAGGCCAATAAAGACCTAGATGCAAGGCTTCAAGCGAAAGCAGCGTCAAAAAAAGGGCGTTTTTCAGGCAAATAATCATAAAACCTCTATAATTCGCTTTTGCGCATAGAGGTTTTGCATGAGACTCATACAAAAAGCACTTACATTTGACGATGTGCTTCTCGTTCCTGCTTATTCAGCAGTTCTGCCACGTGATACCCAATTAGGTACTCAGTTAACACGTGATATTTCAATCAACATTCCTTTGGTATCCGCTGCAATGGATACTGTCACAGAAGGTCGCTTAGCGATTGTGATGGCACAAGAGGGTGGCGTTGGCATTATTCATAAAAATTTAACGCCTGCTGAACAAGCTCGCGAAGTTGCTAAGGTGAAGCGTTACGAATCAGGTGTATTACGTGATCCAATCACCATTTCTCCTGAGATGAGTGTTCGCCAAGTTATCGAACTATCCAGAGAGCATGGCTTTTCTGGCTTCCCTGTTTTAGAAGGTAAGACAGTTGTTGGCATCATCACTAATCGTGATTTACGCTTTGAAGAAGATCTAGACGCTAAGGTGCGTGACAAGATGACTCCAAAGGATCGCTTGATTACCGTCAAAGAGGGCTCTAGCCCAGAAGAAGCTAAGCGCTTAATGAACAAGCACCGTCTTGAGCGTGTTTTGGTTGTTAATGATGCTTTTGAGCTTCGTGGTCTTGTGACAGTTAAAGATATTCTGAAAGCAAAGGAACATCCTTTAGCTAGTAAAGATGGTCGTGGTCAGTTGATTGCAGGTGCTGCTGTTGGCGTTGGCCCTGATAACGATGAACGTATTGAATTGCTTGCTAAAGCTGGTGTGGATGTGATTGTGGTTGATACAGCCCATGGTCATAGCCAAGGTGTTTTAGATCGCGTGAAATGGGTTAAGAAAAACTACCCGCAAATTCAAGTGATCGGTGGCAACATCGCCACTGGTGAAGCAGCGAAAGCATTGGTAGCTCATGGTGCTGATGGCGTCAAAGTGGGCATTGGCCCTGGATCTATTTGTACAACTCGTATTGTTGCGGGTGTTGGTGTGCCTCAAATTACTGCCGTTGTGAATGTATCCGAGGCGCTCAAAGGCACAGGCGTACCTTTGATTGCTGACGGTGGTATTCGTTACTCCGGTGACATTTCAAAGGCGCTTGCTGCTGGTGCTCACTGCGTGATGATGGGTGGCATGTTTGCTGGCACAGAAGAAGCTCCTGGTGAAGTTTTCCTTTATCAAGGTCGTTCATACAAGAGTTATCGCGGCATGGGTTCTGTTGGTGCCATGAAAGATGGCGCAGCTGATCGTTATTTCCAAGAAGATAACAGTGCCAACGTCGATAAATTAGTACCTGAGGGCATCGAAGGACGCGTTCCTTATAAAGGTAGTGTTCTAGCGATTGTTCACCAATTAACAGGTGGTGTTCGTTCTTCAATGGGCTATTGTGGCTGCAAAACTATCTCTGAATTACATGAGAAGGCTGGATTTGTTCAGATCACTGCTGCTGGTATGCGTGAGTCTCACGTGCACGATGTGCAAATTACCAAAGAAGCTCCGAACTATCACATTGACTAATCAGCCCATTTACTTAGGACTACCGTGCACGACAAGATTTTAATTTTGGATTTTGGGTCACAAGTGACCCAATTGATTGCTAGACGCGTTCGTGATGCACGTGTTTATTCAGAAATTCATCCGTATGATGTTGACCCTTCTTTTATCGAAAAATTCGTTAAAGAAAATGGCTGTAAGGGCATTATTTTGTCAGGTGGTCCAAGCTCAGTAACAGAAGGTGACACACCACGTGCACCTGAAGTTGTTTTTAATCTAGGTGTTCCTGTTTTAGGTATATGCTACGGCATGCAAACGATGGCAGCTCAATTGGGCGGCCAAGTTGCAACAGCGGAATCTTTAGGGAAGTCTCGCGAATTTGGTTACGCAGAAGTACGTGCTCGTGGCCACACAAAACTTTTAGAAAATATCCAAGATTTCACAACACCTGAAGGTCATGGGATGTTAAAGGTTTGGATGAGTCATGGTGATTCAGTTACTGAATTGCCTGCTGGATTTAAATTAATGGCATCTACCGATTCATGTCCGATCGCTGGCATGGCTGATGAAGATCGTCGTTTTTATGCTGTTCAATTCCACCCAGAAGTAACCCACACAGTTTTAGGTACAGCCTTGTTAGAACGTTTTGTTCATCAAATTTGTGCTTGTGGCACAGATTGGGTTATGGGTGATTACATTGCAGAAGCTGTCGCTTCTATACGTCAACAAGTGGGCAGTGATGAAGTTATTTTGGGTTTATCTGGCGGCGTTGATTCCAGTGTTGCTGCTGCTTTGATTCACAAAGCAATCGGCAAACAACTCACTTGCGTATTCGTAGATCACGGCTTACTTCGTTTAGACGAAGGTAAGATGGTCATGGAGATGTTTGGCAAAAACTTAGGTGTCAAAGTTATCCATGTCGATGCAACAGCGCAATTCATGGGTGAATTAGCGGGTGTTTCTGACCCTGAAGCTAAACGCAAGATTATCGGAAAAGAGTTTGTTGAAGTTTTCCAAAGAGAATCTGCAAAAATTGAAAATGTTAAATGGTTAGCCCAAGGCACCATTTATCCTGATGTGATTGAGTCTGCAGGTAAGGGTAAAAAGGGCGCACATACTATTAAGAGTCACCACAACGTTGGTGGTTTGCCCGATGATATGAAGCTTCAATTACTTGAGCCGCTTCGTGAGTTATTCAAAGATGAGGTTCGCGCACTAGGCGTTGCCTTAGGTTTACCTCATGAGATGGTTTATCGCCATCCATTCCCAGGACCGGGTTTGGGTGTTCGTATTCTTGGTGAAGTTAAAAAAGAATTTGCTGATTTGCTTCGCAGAGCCGATGCTATCTTTATTGAAGAGTTACGCTCAACCATTGATACAGCTAGTGGAAAATCTTGGTACGACTTAACAAGTCAGGCCTTTGCTGTTTTCCTACCAGTTAAATCGGTTGGGGTGATGGGCGATGGCCGCACCTACGAATATGTCGTTGCTTTACGCGCCGTTCAAACGCAAGACTTTATGACGGCTCATTGGGCGCATTTACCTCATGAATTATTAGGTAAGGTTTCCAATCGAATTATTAATGAAGTGCGTGGCATTAACCGTGTTGTGTATGACATCAGCGGTAAACCACCAGCAACCATTGAGTGGGAGTAGTTTTTGCAACGTAAGTTGTTGATTTATATAGATTTACAACTTACACAAAAGTGACACAAGCTTAAATAAGTTCTTGATTTTATTGGGCGTAGGTTTTACAGTTGCACGTAAACCTACACAAAGAAGCAACTATTGGTTTTCGTAGTTGCTTCAGTACCCAAAATGCCACTTAAAAAAACTGAATACAACGAAGACGAGATAGCAATATTTGACGAAGCTGTCATATACAAGCGCGGTGAATACTGGCAGATGCGTATGTGGTTGGCTATGGAAAAGAAGTACGCACGTTTCAGTCTACGCACAAGAAATAGAGATACGGCTGAGGCAAAAGCTAAGAAGCAATATCACGAGCTAAAAGCTGCTGAGCTGGGTGGTAGAACGTATTTCTCGCTAACAACAAAACAAGGCGTTGCCATGTATCTAGAGCAACGCATGAAAGACGTTAAGGCTGAAATTATTGTTATTGGCAGGTACAAAACGATAGCAACGCATTTGGAGCATTGGCTTAAATATATTGGCAAAGACGCGAAGCTAAAAGAGCTGAACAGGACAGACTGTGAAAATTACTTTAGCGAGCGTCGTCAAACCAAAAAGCGAAACGACATAAAAATCAGTCAATCAACTATTGTTAACGAACAAAGCAGTATCAATGCAATGTTGTCGTGGTTGTTTAAGAAAAACGAGACTTACATTGAGTCTTTTGATTTCAAGAAATTGAAGCCAATTGATGCTGGCGACTTGGCTTTGAAGCGTCCAATCTTTACAAAAGATGAGCTTGCAAAGATTTCTGAAATATTAAGCCAGTACGTTCGTGAACCAGCAGATGACAAGAACGATAAGAATAACGCTACCAAGGCGGTCTGCGGATACTTCAATGGAGTATCAATGCTTACCGGTATGCGCCGAGGCGAAATGCTGCAATTAAAGTGGAGTGACATAAGCTTTAAAGAAAGTGAACATCAAGTTCGCGTTAATAACGGGAAGTTTGTTGATGCCCTTATCTTTATCACTGTTCGTGGTGCCATAAGTAAAGTTAGGCGAACGCGGCAATTTATGGTTAGTGATGATGGATATATTTACGGATTACTTTATCTAGCTGCAAAGCGCATCAAATTTAAGGATTTGCCAGCTACTTACTCAAGTAAAGCCGAAAGCTTTATGATAAAAAATATACATGCAATACAGGCAATCATTCGAAATGATTTGATTTTTAGTATTGATGGGGAAACGCCGATTACACCTCGTGCAATCTACGTGCATTTTGATAACTTGCTGGAGCGAGCAAAAATTCAAGATGTGGCTGAGCGCGGAATAGTGCATTACAGCTTTAGACACTCCTTCATTACACACAAGGTAAACAGTGGGCTTAACTTAATGACGGTTGCTGAAATGGCTGGGACAAGCGTAGCGCAAATTGAAAAAACGTATTACCGCACTACACGTGAAAAAATGAAAGCAAACGCACTAAGTGATTACTATATTGTGAGCTGAGGCATCGCACGTAACTAAAAATTCATTTGTTTATACAAGCTCTACTGCGTTACGAAGTACTCCAGGACGCAGGTCGATGTATCGTTGAGTGGTTGCCATGTTTGCGTGTCCAGCTAACGCCATCATCACGCGAACGCTGACACCTTTTTCTGCTAAGTTAGTTAGGAAACCTCTGCGGCCGCTGTGGCTGCTTGCACCATCAAAACCTGCATTTCGGTAAATCCCGTTCACAACTTGTGTCAGTGAGTTCGCCGTAAACCCTACGCTTCTTTGTGTAGCGAACAAGAGCTGCTTGGTGTCACGAACCCGAACAGTGAGCATGTAAGCAGTCAACTCGCTGCGCATACGGTCATTTAGTAAAACGCTACGACTGCGATTGCCCTTAGTTTGTGCAGCACTCAAGTTGATTTCATCGCGAACTGTTCCATCGCTCGCAAGTACATCACAAACACGTACAGCAGCCACTTCTCCAATGCGCATCCCAGCTAAGTGCGTAAGTAGCAGAATTGCGCGATTGCGTGTCGCGTTCTTAGTTGTTTTCACAAAATCTAGCAAGCGTTGCAGCTCACGTTCGTTTAGTGTTTTGGCTTGCTTGGACATTTGCACCTTTCGCGTTGCTATTAAAAAAGTGCATTTAGTATGTTTTCGTATGTGCAAAATTCCTACCCCTTTTTTGCCTCGCACAGACCTCAATAAAAACAACAGGTTATGCGCACTGAGCATGTTTTATGTAATTTATGCTCAGTGCTATTTAGCCAAATCGCGTGGCTAAACTGCCACGAAAACGGGTAGAGCTACTAGCAAGCCCTACAAGCGTTTTTGCTGCTTAGGGTTGGCTTGGGTAGCTGGGCTGAGGCTTGCGCAGCGTATAGGGCTTGTAAAGCAGTAGTCTTGCGTTAAAAAGGGTTGCAGTACCCAATAAATCAACTGCGCAAAAAGTTGCAGGGGAGTACTTATGCTTTCTGGGTGGTGATTTCTTGACCCCATATCAAGCGTTACTTAAGTAACACTTGAAACTAGTTATCAAATTCGTTTCTTATGGTAAAGTGGATACACATTGGAGACACGGGGGTTCTATGAAAGATGCAGGGATGCGTATACGTGTTGAGCAAGATTTGCGAGAAGATTTTATTTCTGCTTGCCAAACTCAACACACGCCTGCAGCGCAGGTACTTCGCCAGTTTATGCGTGGCTACGTTGAGCAGTTCAAAGCTAGCTCACCCAAACTTAAAGTTGAAACCAAGAATAAAAAGGCTGCGGGGTAACTATGGCTGAAATCGTTTACGTGCTTACTAATGAAGCAATGGATGGGTTGGTGAAAATTGGCAGAACAACTACAAGTGTTGAGCAGCGCATCAAAGAGCTAGACAACACCAGTACCCCTCTGCCATTCCAATGTTTTTTTGCTGGTGAAGTGGGAGATTCGACTTATGTTGAGGCACACCTACACAAAGCATTCGCTGACAAACGTGTCCGAAACAATCGAGAGTTCTTTCGTGTAGACCCAAATCAAGTTCGTGCCGCAATCATGATTGCTAGTCCCAAAGACGTTACACCGCGAACAGACGTAGTGGTTGATGCTAGTGATGTGCAGGCGTTGCAAAAAGCAGCAGTGGCGCAGGATAGGCGTTCAAGACTTAAATTCAGTGAACTAAACATACCTGTCGGAGCTACTCTTGTTTTTGTAAAAGATGATGCAGTTACATGCACAGTTGTTGCAAACGGTGAGGTGAATTTCTATAACCAAATCATGTCGCCAAGTAAAGCCGCATTATTGGCAACCCAAAAGATGGGTTACAAATGGGCAGCTGTAAGTGGTAGTGATTACTGGAAATTTGAAGATGAGACATTGACAGCTCGACGTTTGCGCTTGGAGGATGAGCAAGACTAACGCTCATACCATGCGCCCGTATTCAAACTACCAATCAAAGCTGTTTGCTACACAACTTACGTTGAGGCAACCAGCTAACAGCATTGACAAGCTCAGTCATGCAATAGCCTCAGCACGAGTTGACTTGAATCCACACCAAGTTGATGCAGCCTTATTTGCTGTACGCAGCCCACTTAGTAAGGGCGTAATACTTGCTGATGAAGTTGGCTTGGGTAAGACCATTGAAGCAGGTATCGTCATCTCACAAAAATGGGCTGAACGCAGACGCAAGCTACTAATCATTGCGCCTGCAACGCTGCGTAAGCAGTGGCAGCAGGAGTTGATGGACAAGTTCAACATCCCAAGCACTATTCTTGAAAACGGCACCTACAAACAATTAAAAAAAGAAGGCACATTGCTAAGTGGCAATAGCTTGCTTATCTGCTCTTATAACTTTGCGGCATCTAAAGCCGATGTGCTTGAAGTAGTTGATTGGGATTTAGTTGTTGTTGATGAAGCGCACAGACTGCGAAACGTATACAAGGTTGGCAACAAGATGGCATCTGCAATTGCAGGTGTGCTTGCTGATGTGCCCAAGCTTCTACTCACCGCAACGCCATTGCAAAATAGCTTGCTAGAGCTGTATGGGCTAGTAAGCATCATCGACCCGCATGTGTTTGGTGATATCACATCATTCAAAGAACAGTACGTCCGTGGCGTAAACGAAAACCTGCGTAACTCAAGGCTCAAAGAGCGCATCAAGCCGTTCTGCCAACGGACGCTTCGTAAGCAAGTTCTTGAGTACATCAAGTTCACGCAGCGTGTGGCGATGACGGAAGAGTTCGTTCCAAGCGATGATGAGCACAGGCTTTACGAGCAAGTGTCAGCGTACCTTCAACGTGAAAAATTAAATGCACTTCCAAGAAGTCAGCGGACGTTGATGACACTTGTGCTTCGCAAGCTGCTTGCATCAAGTAGCTATGCAATTGCTGCAACACTGCAAAAGCTTGTTGAGCGTCTTGAGCACACACAGGCACGCCAAAGTGTTCTTGAATTGTTAGATGGCGAGATTGAAGGGCTTGATGAGCTGACTGAAGAAATTGGCGCTGATGCAGTTGAAGAAGCCAGCGGCAAGTTATCAGCAGAAGAATTGCAAGACTTGCGGCTTGAGCTAGCTGAACTGAGAGACTATGCAAAGTTGGCTAGTGGCATTCGTGATAACGCTAAAGGCGCGGCTTTGCAAAAGGTCTTAGCAACGGCGTTTGAGAAGCTGCAAGGTATCGGTGCAGCAAAGAAGGCTGTGATTTTTACCGAGTCAACACGCACACAGCGTTACTTGGCGGACTTGTTATCGCAATCTGGTTTTGAAAACGAGATATGCATGATGAACGGGACAAACACCGACCCGCAATCAAAAGCAATTTACGCTGACTGGGTTAAGAAACACGCTGGCAGTGACAAAATATCGGGTTCAAAAACAGCCGACATGAAGGCTGCAATTGTTGAACACTTTAGAGACACTGCAACAATCCTAATTGCCACTGAGAGCGCGGCAGAAGGTGTGAACTTGCAGTTCTGCTCGCTGGTCGTTAACTTCGATTTGCCTTGGAATCCGCAGCGTGTTGAGCAGCGAATCGGTCGCTGTCATCGCTATGGTCAAAAGTTTGATGTAGTTGTAGTTAACTTTTTGAACAAACGTAATGCTGCTGACCAGCGTGTATATCAGCTACTTGCCGAAAAATTCAAACTGTTTGATGGTGTTTTCGGCGCGAGTGACGAAGTGCTTGGAGTAATTGAAAACGGCGTGGACATTGAAAAGCGCATTGCAGGCGTGTATCAAACATGTCGTACAGCTGATGAAATTCAACATGCTTTTGATGAAATTCAGCAAGAGCTGGATGAGCAAATTAAGGCTGCACTTGAAACAACGCGCCTAAAGCTTCTTGAAAACTTTGACGAAGAAGTCAACGCACGTTTGAAAGTTAGTCACGACCAGACTAAGGCGATACTGGATAAACGTAGCAGCTTGTTACTTATGCTGGCTAAGACAGAGTTAGCAGACATTGCTAGCTTTGAAGCTAGCGGCACTGTTTTTGACCTACACAGTAGCCCATCTAGCAGTGGCGCGGCAATTGGCACATACAACTTTGATTGGCGGGCTGCTGACAGCAAAGACCAACACTTTTTTGCGGAAACGAGTCCACTTGCAAGCTGGGTTGTGAGTAATGCGCTTGGACGTGACTTAGACAGCAGCGTTACGCTTGAGCTTGATTACAAGGCTTACCCTTTCAAAGTTAGTGCGCTAGAGCCATATATCGGTAAGAGTGGCTGGGTTGCTGCTGAGAAGATTACTGTTAGCAGTGTTGAAGATGAAGATTTCTTAGCAATCACTGCAATCACAGATAGCGGTGAAGTGCTTGACGCTGAACTTGCTGAACGGTTAATGGCCATACATTGCCCAGCCGTTTCATCTTGCCAAGCTCAAACGCCAACTGCACAGCTTGATAAGGCAATTACAAAACAACGCGATGCCGTAGCAAGGCAGCTGGATGAGCGCAATGCGGTTTACTTTGACGAAGAGACTGGCAAGCTTGATAGCTGGGCTGATGACTTAAAGTTTGGACTTGAAACTGAAATTAAGCAGCTAGACAAAGACATTAAGGAAGCGAAGAAAGCAGCCTCTGTGTCAATGTCTCTAGCTTCAAAACTTGAGCATCAAAAGAAATTACGTGAGCTTGAGCAGAGTAGGAATGCAAAGCGTAGAAGCTTGTATGAAGCGCAGGACAGTATTGACGAACAACGCGATACGCTAATTAAAAAAGTGGAAAAGCAATTGCAATGCACAGTTAAAAACACGAAACTGTTTGCTGTGAGATGGAGCTTAAAGTAAATGACAAAAAAACAAAAACTAGAACTGACGTGGATTGGCAAAGATGATGTTACTAAGTTAGAGCCGCGAATTCTTATTGAAGATTCGAAGCTGTCTTATCACGCACCAAAACGCCATAGTGAAGATGATCTTTTCGAAAACAAGCTAATTTTTGGTGACAACCTGCTTGCTTTGAAAGCTTTGGAGCAGGAATTTACTGGAAAAGTGAAATGTGTGTTTATTGATCCACCGTATAACACCGGCTCAGCATTTGAGCACTACGACGATGGCGTTGAGCATTCAATGTGGCTTAGTCTTATTCGTGATCGATTAGAAATCATAAAGAGGCTTATGAGTGAGGCTGGCTCGATTTGGATTTCAATTGACGACAATGAAGCGCACTACTTAAAAGTACTTTGTGATGAAATTTTTGGCAGAAATAATTTTGTTGCAAACGTTGTTTGGCAAAAGCGTACATCCCCTGACATGCGTGCAACGCTTGGTGCTGGACACGACCATGTTCTAGTTTATGCAAAAAACTTAATTACTTTTAAAGGGGTGATCAAGAAAATTGCGAAGACAGATGACCAAGCTGGTCAGTACAAAAATCCTGATAACGACCCATATGGTCCTTGGGTTTCGTCTGATTTCACTGCGCAAGGATTTCGGCCAAATCAAATGTATTCAATAACAACACCATCGGGTAAAACATACGTCCCACCTGCTGGAAGATGTTGGAAAAATATTGAATCGGTTTATCAAAGAATGCACGAAGACGGTCGCATGTATTACGGTCGTGAAGGCGACGCAATGCCGCGTAAAAAAACTTATTTGAATGAGTCGGAGGGCAACACGGCATGGACTTGGTGGCCGAACAGTGAAGTAGGTCATAACCAAGAAGCGAAAAAAGAAATCAATGCATTATTTGGAGCGGAAAATGCGTTTGATACACCTAAGCCTGAGCGTCTTATTAAACGTATTTTGGAGTTAACAACTGATATCGGAGATATTGTTCTTGACTCATTTGCTGGCTCTGGCACTACCGCCGCTGTAGCACACAAGATGAGTAGAAGGTGGATAACAGTGGAACTAGGAGAGCACTGCCATACACATGTAATTCCTAGACTTAAAAAAGTGATCGATGGTAATGATGCAGGCGGCATCACAGAAGCAATAGGCTGGACAGGTGGTGGTGGTTTTCGCTACTACAAACTTGCACCGTCATTGCTTGCGAAAGATAAATGGGACAACTGGGTAATTAACAAAGATTACGATGCAAACATGCTTGCTGCTGCTGTGTGCAAGCACGAGGGATTTACGTATAGCCCAAGTGAAACTGATTGGTGGGCACATGGTTACAGCACTGAAACCGATTTCATTTACGTTACAACCCAAACGTTGACAGAAGAGCAGCTACTTGCGCTTAGTGAGGACGTTGGGAATGACCGCACTTTGCTTGTCTGCTGTGCAGCCTTCAAAGCTAGTTCAGCAATGCTAAATGACAAGCTATCAAACTTAACTCTCAAGAAGATGCCACATGCACTTCTATCAAAGTGTGAGTGGGGTAAAGACGACTACAGCTTGAATATTTCTAAGTTGCCAGTCGCAGACCATGATGATGTGGAACAAGAAGTTTCAACAAAAAAGAAGACAGCTAAAAAAGAAGCTGACTTATTTGGCGAAGAATCGTGAGAGCCAACATGACAGCCTTCTACAGCCTTAACGAACAATCCAAACGCAGTGTGAACGCTATCAGTTCACGCCTTAGCCTTCGTCAACCTCAACGCGACAGCCTTGAAATATTGGCTCACATACTTGAACTGAATCCGCCGGTAAAAGGTGGAGACTTAGTGGCTGAACTCGCTAAGGTGCAAGAGGCATATCCAAATGTTGTTAGCTTTGATCGTGAGTTTGTATCGCTTTGCTTTGCACTAGCTACGGGCGTTGGTAAAACACGCTTGATGGGTGCATTTATGGCATTGCTGTACACGCAATACGGTGTTCGCAACTTCTTTGTGTTGGCACCTAACTTAACTATTTACACCAAGCTGATTACTGACTTTTCGCCAGCGTCATCCAAATACGTACTGAATGGTCTACAAGAGTTTGCCAACAATCCACCACTTGTTATTACCGGTGACAACTACGATAGCGGGATTGACGTAGGCAGTGGCAGGCTGAATCAAGACGAAGTGACTATCAACGTCTTCAACGTTGCCAAGATAAGCAGTGAGGTGCGTGGGGGGAAAGCGCCACGTATCAAGCGCCTAAGCGAATACATCGGGCAAAGCTACTTTGAGTACCTAGCTAGCTTGGAAGACTTGGTGATGATTATGGACGAGAGCCATCGTTATCGCGCTAGTGCAGGCTTCAAGGCAATTAACGAATTGAAGCCAATGCTTGGGTTGGAGTTAACTGCAACACCGCAAATTGAAAGTGGCACGACACCAGAACGTTTCAAGAATATTATTTACGACTATCCGTTAGCAAACGCTATTGCCGATGGCTTTGTCAAAGAGCCAGCTGTTGCGACTCGTGAAGACTTTAATGCAGATAACTACGGTGAAGAAGAGCTTGAGGATTTGAAAATTCGTGACGGCGTAGTTGTTCACGAAGACACAAAGATTGAACTTGCAACATTTGCACGTAATCACAATCTGCCAATCGTCAAACCGTTCATGCTTGTTGTGGCTAAAGATACAGCACATGCCGACAACATTGTTGAACGAATTAAGCGCGATGATTTTTTTGGCGGACGTTACAAAGATAAAGTGATTACTGTTCACTCAAACCAAAAAGGCACAGAGAGTGACGAGACAATTGCACGTTTGCTAGCAGTTGAAGACCCTAACGAGCCAACTGAAATTGTTGTACACGTAGACAAGTTGAAAGAAGGCTGGGATGTTCGTAATTTGTACACCATCGTTCCGCTTCGTGCTGCAAATTCATCAACGCTAGTTGAGCAAAGCATTGGGCGAGGTTTGCGTTTGCCCTACGGTAAGCGAATGGGTGTTGCAGCGGTAGATCGATTAACTATCGTGGCGCATGACAAGTTTGATGCAATTATTAACGAAGCTAACAAACCAAACTCCATCATTCGCTCAGTCATTCGGATTGGCAAAGACGTTAGTTTGGTTGGCAAAAAAGCTGTCACTGTTACCAACACTGCCATCGAGCAGCTTATTGGTCGTCCCATAGTGCAACCAGTGCCAGAACAACAATTTGAGTTGGGCGTGCAGGAGAAACCTGTACTCACAACACGCGAAGAGCAAACTGTTGTGAATTTGATTGTTGAGGCTATCAAAGAAAATGAACGTAGGGTTTCGGATGTTCCAAACCTCGAAGCACTTATAAAACCAGATGTGCAAGAGCGCATTGCTAAAAAAGTCACTGCGGCGTACGAGACAACTTATCAGCCTGCGCAAGCTGAGTTTGCTGAAACAAGCACTAAGCCAGATATCGCAGCTATTGTCAAAGACAGCTTGCGGCGCTACTTGGACTTGAACATCGGCATACCTCGTATCAGCGTGAGACCTAAAGGTACTGTTCGCACAGGCTTTAAAGATTTTGAGCTTGATACAAGTGCAATCAATCAACAGCCCGTTGACCAAAACATTCTGATTCAACTCCTACGCACAAGTGACAGGGAGCGTATTCACGCAGATTTAGCATACGCAACCGAAGATAGATTTGAGGACTACATCGTTCGTAATCTCGTTGACTTTGATGACATTAGCTACGATGAACACGCAGACATTTTGTATAAATTGTCTAGTCAAGTTGTGTCAAAGCTTAGAAGCTACTTGGACACAGACGAAGAGGTACTAAACGTTATCCAGTTCAACCAGCGTCAGTTTTCAACATACATCCATTCGCAGATGCAAAAGCATTGGTGGCAGGAGGCTGATGAAGGCTACGAAGTAACTGTGAGTCGTGGCTATCAAACGTTTACCGATACAAGCTATTCAGCTGATGGCGATGAAAAGCTACGTAACGTGCATCAACCACTGGCAACTGGTGAGCGTGACAGGATTGGCGGCATGTTGTTTGGTGGCTTTGAACGTTGCTCATATCCAGTCCAAAAATTTAGTAGTGACAGCGAACGTATGTTTGCCAGTTTGCTTGAGAAAGACTTAGATACCAAGAAGTGGTTTAAGCCTACTCGCGACCAGTTTGCAATTAGCTATCGGGATGCAAATGGCAGCACTGCAACGTACGAGCCTGACTTTGTTGTTGAGACAGCTACGCACAAATACATCATCGAGCCGAAGCAAGCTAGCTTGATGAACGACCCTAACGTGCAAGCTAAAAAGAGTGCAGCAGTTACATGGTGCCAAAACGCCACTGAACACGAACTTAAAAATGCTGGAAAAGAATGGCGTTACGTTCTTATCCCGCACACAGCAATTCTTCCAAGCGCAACATTAAGTGGTTTGGTTCAGCAGTACAAGGGGTAGGCACTGAATTTATCTGAAGTGTTACTTAAGTAACGCTGGAGGTGCAAAGTGATGTGACGCAAACGTAGCTAAATCATTAGCTTCCACAAAAGCTATTGCACATAGACAACAGCACCACGCTTATCTACTACTCGAACCAACAAAGCGCCACGCTGCTTCTTTTGCATTGCACTTGAGATTGCTGTGGACTCAGTACCGTATTTCCCAAGGGTTGTCCATGATTCGTAGGGGCTGCGTGTTTTGTATTGTGCTTTGAACATGTTGTATTTACATTCAGTAAGCGAACCGCAGTTCGCCGTGTCTCTGCAATTTTCACTCGCTAGCTCTTTCGCATTGCTTCGCACTTTTCTTTTTCTTTGAATTTTTAGAGAAAGCTATGCTATTACTGCATGTCATGAAGCAGCTGAAGTGTTAATAAGCAAGTGAACTAAGGCTCTAGCTTGCTCAAGCTTGTGATGGAATATACGTGGAGTTAATGTCTAAGCCTAATTGTTCGTGAAGTTTGTTTTCGTTGTGCCCGTAGTGCATCCAGCCTATGTTTTCAGTATCTGCTTTTTGCAGCCATATGCTTTTATTTGATTGCTTTGCCTTAGTTACCCATAGTTCTCTAAATACAGTAATCATGTCTTGCTCTGTGATGCTTGCTGGAATGTTGCCAAATGCAAAGTGATAGTGGATTGTGCTTGTGGACCTGTTTAGTTTGCCTGTGTGCAGATGGCTGATGACGAGCGGGTTGTTTGAATGTGCGCTATTGGTTAAGCCTTTGTGACCATTAAAAAATTGAACTAGCTTGCGTGAGAAGAATTTGCCTGTTTTTTTAGCATTCAAAATCATGCCGTAAATTTGTTTGTCTGTTTTGTTGTAAATGTGCATGTGTGTATGCCCAACTGCTACCCACTGTATTCGGTCGCTATGAGGTAAAGCAATTAGATTGTCCGAGTAGTTTTCATTGTTTTGCATATGCAGTTATTTAGCTCACTGATATGAAAATCCATTAGTTTTGGCCTAGGCCTACTTAGTGCCAAACTTTTCGGTTGTCCACGATGTGTCACGAACATAAATTAGTGACGCCCTGTTAAACACGAAAGGACAACACAATGGCAACACTAGCTTCTCTCAAACTCGTAGCGGCAAAGAAGCCAGCAAACATGCCCCCAGCAAGCCAGCGCCGTAACAAGCTGTTGGCTAAGCTGGAGCAGCAAATTCACCTTGCTACTGCGCACAATCAAGGCGAGACTTATGCGCCAATGCACGTTAAGACTACTACCAATGCAGCTGGTGAACGAGTGCAGGTCAGTCAGCCAAAAAAAATCAAGCCATGGTGGTTTGTCAGCGAGAGTGGCAAGGTCTGCATTGCTATTCGATATGGCGCAAAGGTCATTGAACTGGCAAAAGGCAAAACAGCCATTGAAGTTAGCAACCCAGCAGCACTTATCGAAGCACTCGATGCCGTTAAGGTTGCTGTGCAAGCTGGTGAACTAGATGCACAACTTGAAGCAGCCAGCATGAAGTTACGAGAAGGCTTTGTTAAGTAATGCGAATGAGTGCTGTCGTTTCAAGCGCCAGCACTCCCCACTAAATACTGTGGGAGGGGTAACCATGCGCATTGAAGAAGTTGTAGATGGAGCCACACAGCGTGTCAACTTGTTAAAGCAGCAAGCTAAGTTGGCGCAGAGGCGTGCCAAAGAGGCTTCGCTTCGCATGAAGATGCAGAAAACACAGCAATCACTGGTCAAGCTAGCAGCGCAGTGATGAGTCCTGCCAACATGGCGGGATACCAATCAATTCGGTTGTCCAAGTGTTCGTGTGAAAACAAACTGTAGTCAAGCAACGAAAGGGCTACAGATGAAAAATTTTGATGAAAACCAGTTGTATCAATTCACAGGCACAGAACGCTACTACCGCATCAGCCGTAAACACTTGCTAACGGATGGCACCAAATACGTAGCTGAAACTGCTGGGGCGTTTTGGATGATGGATGCAGTGGCAAGCCATCTAAGTGAAATTGGAACTGATGACTGGTTTGTTCTCGTTCGTGTCACAGTCGCGGACACAGCGGCAGTAATGCGATACGAAGACGGCAATGGAAATATTCACGCTGAACAGGCCATCCCTTACACAGACTTCCCACTTCAAAGCTTCATTTTGTACGCTTGTTGGGATGGTGAGTATTGGGTGCTGATGCTGCCCAGTGAGTACTGAAACTCCACCAAACGAGTCAAAAGAAGGGGATTCTGAATGATTTATGGTGGGGGATTTATTTTTCACGCATCGCTGCAGCCAGCATTAGTTAAATGCACTTTGCTGCCAAGAAATGAATCTATCGAATAGTGCAAATTGCGCCATTCGGTTTTGTGTCTTTTCAAATGCTAAAACACTAATTTCATAGTTAATTATTTTGATTTCTGACACATTGGTTCAAATAGCACAGCGTGTAACTTTCATTTCACGTAAAATACTTATGTTTATGAAAACAACGTAACTATGGGATTGTGATAAAAAATGAAGTTGCACAAAAGTTACACGCTAAAAAAATACGCTTTTAAGTTGTTGAAAACAAACAACAATTTTCAAGGTAATTATTGAGTGGGAATAAGCGGGGCATTTGTCCTCGCTTCTTGGTATGAGGGTTCTTAGTCTCATTCCACCGATGACGCAGTTAAATACGCCGTATCCTTCAACGGCTTATATCACTGGTTTTTTACGTTCACGACATATTGATGCAATCCAAGATGATTTAGCTTTGTCTTTGGTCCTTGGGTTTTTTACAGTCGAAGGTATTGCTGAAATACATCAAGAAGCTCTCCAGGTGCCGGAAGAAAATCGGAGTGCCAGCGTCAACTTTTTCCTAGACTATTTTCTAGATTATCAACGCACCATTGAACCCACCATTAGGTTTCTCCAGGGAAAAGACAGTACTCTTAGTCATCGCATTAATAGCCGAAGTTTTTTACCAGAGGGCCCTCGATTTGCAAGTCTAGATGTCTATGATGATGAATTCTCAGAGGACAGCTTGTCGTGGGCATTTGGTGCCTTAGGATCTGAAGATAGAGCAAGGCATCTAGCGACCCTTTACCTTAATGACTTATCAGATGTCCTACGTGATGCAGTTGACGATCGATTTGAGTTTGTTCGATATGCTGAGTCTCTTGCTGGAAGTCAGGCATCTTTTGATCTACTAGACAGCGCTTTGGCTGCCCAGCCTACTCTAATAGATCGACATCTACAGCAATTAACAATCTCAGCACTTTCCAAACATCAGCCTGATTTAGTACTTTTATCAGTTCCATTTCCAGGATCTGTTTATGCAGCATTGAGAATTGCTCAAACCATTAAAAACAACTATCCATCAGTAAAAATAGGATTAGGTGGGGGATTCGTAAACACAGAATTACGAGAACTAAGTGATCCTCGAGTTTTTAACTTTGTTGACTTTATTACATTAGATTCTGGTGAGGCGCCAATCTTAGCTCTCATAGAGCACCTCACTAATAAGCGTTCAATCAATCGACTAGTAAGAACCTTTATTAGAAACGATGAAGGGCAAGTTCAATATATTAACTGGCCTGATCCCGATATTCCGTTTGAAGATGTGGGAACAGCAACTTGGGATGGTTTGCCATTGGGTTCATATTTATCTCTTCTAGATATGCTTAATCCGATGCATCGTCTATGGAGTGATGGTCGCTGGAATAAGCTCACCGTTGCCCATGGTTGTTACTGGAAGAAATGTAGTTTTTGCGATGTAAGCTTAGATTACATTTCTCGATATGAGACTGCGTCAGCCAGTTTGTTGGTTGACCGTATCGAACAAATTGTCGCTGAGACAGGTGAAACCGGCTTTCACTTTGTAGATGAGGCAGCACCACCTAAAATCTTAAAAGCTTTAGCCGAAGAATTAATTAGAAGAAATGTCACCATTTCTTGGTGGGGCAATATTCGTTTTGAAAAAACTTTCACCCCCGAGTTAGCGGAGCTGCTTGCCCAGAGTGGTTGCATTGCTATGTCGGGTGGCCTGGAAGTTGCCTCAGATCGATTACTTGATTTAATGCAAAAAGGTGTTTCAGTTGAACAAGTGGCTCATGTCACCAAAAGTTTTTCTGATGTTGGTATCTTGGTGCATGCTTATCTCATGTATGGTTTTCCAACTCAAACCGTTCAAGAAACAGTGGACTCTCTTGAATACGTGAGACAGTTATTTGAGACTGGTTGTATCCAAAGCGGATTTTTCCACCGTTTTACTTGCACAGTTCACTCTCCAGTTGGGAAAAATCCTGAAGCCTATGGCGTGACACTAATTCCTTTGCCACCCGTTACCTTTGCTAAAAATGATATTGCTTTCATTGACCCTACTGGGGTTGATCATGATGTCTTGGGGCAAGGCCTTAAGAAGGCTATTTACAACTATATGCATGGTGTTGGCTTTGATATAGATGTTCGAAATTGGTTTGATCAAACTGCTGAGCAAATCCCTAAAACAAGTATTCCAAGAAACAAAATAGCCAAAGCCTTACAGCTCAATTAGTTTGATCATTTGTGCTCTCAATTCTTTACAATAGTAATAACAGCTTCATCTACTAGGACGAAATGACTTATAGCGTTAAAGAACTCTTTCTCACTCTTCAAGGCGAAGGTGCGCATGCAGGTCGTGCGGCTGTTTTTTGCCGGTTCTCAGGCTGTAATCTATGGACAGGAAGAGAAGAAGATCGATCAAGCGCTGTTTGCCAATTTTGTGACACCGATTTTGTGGGTACAGATGGTGCTGGTGGCGGCAAATTTGAAAGCCCTGAATTATTAGCGGATGCTATCAATCAGGAGTGGGGGAACGGTGACCCGCATCATAAATATGTTGTTTTTACAGGTGGAGAGCCCTTATTACAGCTTGATACACCTTTGATCATAGCGCTCAAGGCTAAAGGTTTCAAAATAGGTATAGAAACGAATGGCACGATCAGAGCACCTCAGGGTATTGATTGGGTTTGTGTCAGCCCTAAATCTGGGGCAGAGCTAGTTCAGGTGCAAGGTGATGAAATTAAGGTTGTTATTCCTCAGGCAGGGCATCTTGGCCAATTGCCGCAACTATTAATTCGCTTTGAGAAGATGTCATTCAAACATCATTTTCTCCAAGCTATGGATGGTCCAGATTTAGAAGCCAATCGAGCTTTAGCGATTAAAATCTGCCAATCACGTCCTTTATGGCGTTTAAGTACTCAGACCCATAAATTATTGGGAATCCGTTAACCTCATCGTTAGCACTCGCCTTAGGCAAAGATTTATGAATAAAAAAATTGAAATAACTCGTCGACTTGAATTTGATGCAGGGCATCGTATTCCTCATCATGGTGGTCATTGTCGACATATTCATGGTCATCGCTACGTTATCGAGGTGACTGTCTTAGGTCAGGTTCTAGATCATCAAGGTCATGGTGATGATGGCATGGTCTTGGATTTTGGCGACATCAAAAAAATCACAAATGAGCTAGTTGTTGAAAAGTGGGACCATGCCTTTTTGGTTGCCAAAGAAGATGAATCATTAGTCAACTTTTTGGCTAGCATTCCTGGTCATAAAACCGTGGTGATGGACCATATTCCGACTGTTGAAAATCTTGCTCAAGCTGCATTTGCCATTCTTGCCCCTATCTTTAAAGAACGTTTTGGTGGCCGTTTAAATTTAAGTCGTTTGCGCCTCTACGAAACACCTAACTGTTGGGCTGATGTTCATGCCTAATGAACGCGACCTTGAGTTCATGCAGCTCGCTCTTGAGCAAGCGCATTTGGCCAAGGCGTCTGGAGAAGTCCCGGTAGGTGCAGTTTTAGTTGCTAACGATAAAGTGATTGCAACAGGTCACAATCAACCCATTACGCAAAATGATCCCAGTGGTCATGCCGAAATGCTTGCCTTAAGAGCCGCAGGTCAAACTCTTGGTAACTACCGTCTTCCTGATACAACCCTTTATGTCACTTTAGAGCCCTGCATGATGTGCTCTGGCGCCATCATGCATGCACGAGTTTCTAGGGTTGTTTATGGCGCAGCAGATCCTAAGACAGGTTGCGTTCATAGTGTTTTAAATCTGTTTGACAATCAGCAGCTAAATCACCATACAATAGTTGAAGGCGGCATTCTGGAGAACCAGTGTGCTCAAGTATTAAAAGATTTCTTCAAAGAACGACGCTCACAAAACTCATGAATTTGCACCTTATAGCGCCATCAGGATGTTTACCCGATCCAAGCATTGTTGATCAGGGTATCGCTTGGCTAAAAAATAAGGGTATTAATGTTCAAAATGTTTCCTGTAGTCAGCGACAGTTTCAACGTTTTGCAGGAACAGATATCGAGCGTCTTGAAGATATCAATGCCATAGCTCATTTATCAAACACGGTGGTTGTTTCATTGCGGGGCGGCTATGGTTTATCTCGTTTGATGAGTGATATCAAATGGCAAGCTATTGGCGCTCAAGTGCCTAAAGGTTTACAGATTGTCGGTCATAGTGATTTCACAGCTTTTAACCTGGCACTCTTTGCCAAAACTGGCGCGCCTAGTTTTGCAGGTCCTATGTTTAGCTATGATTTTTGCGGTGATGTTTCTTCATTTACTTGGAAACACTTTGATCAAGCGATTAATCATAGTCAGTTATCTGTTGAAGTTTTATCTCCTCAACAACTCGATAAACCCGTAGGTATTGATCTTTCTGATCAAGCAGTTCTTTGGGGTGGCAACCTCACCATGCTCGTTAGCTTATTGGGTACAGAATTCATGCCATCACTCGAACAAGTAAAAGGCGGTGTTTTATTTGTTGAGGACGTCAACGAGCATCCTTATAGAGTTGAGAGAATGCTTCATCAATTATTTGATGCTGGTTACTTAGACCAGCAGAAAGCCATTTTGATCGGCGATATATCAGCCTATAAATTGGGCGATGCAGACAGAGGATATGATCTCAAGCAAGCTCTTACAGCTATCAGATCACGACTGAAAGGCCGGGTGCCTGTTTTGACTGACCTTCCTTTTGGCCATTGCTCTGACAAACTAACCCTCCCAATTGGCCGATTTGTAAGCCTTTCAGCCAGCTCCTCAGGCTATATCCTCCAATCTAACTGGTAATTTTCGAGCTTTCTCCGTATTAGCTAGTCTGATTGGTTAAAATAGAGGGCTTTGGTTGTCTCACTCTTTTACAGGCAAATAACGTGCTTTCAGCTGCAAATATCACTATGCAATTCGGGGCGAAGCCCTTGTTCGAAAATATTTCCGTTAAGTTTGGCGGTGGTAATCGCTATGGCTTAATCGGAGCCAATGGTTGCGGTAAATCAACCTTCATGAAAATCCTGGGTGGAGATCTTGAGCCATCAGCAGGTAACATATCTCTTGAGCCTAATATTCGCCTTGGTAAATTGCGTCAGGATCAGTTTGCATACGAAGATAAGCGCGTATTAGATGTTGTCATGATGGGTCATGAAGATATGTGGAATGCTGCTGCAGAGCGTGACGCTTTGTATGCCAATCCAGATGCAACTGATGAAGATTACATGCGTGCTGCTGAACTAGAAGCAAAATTTGCTGAGTTTGGTGGTTATACAGCTGAAGCTAGGGCAGGTGAGTTACTTCTAGGTATTGGTATTCCAACTGAACAACACAATGGCCCTATGAGTGAAGTGGCTCCCGGTTGGAAGTTGCGTGTTCTTTTAGCGCAAGCGCTATTTTCAGACCCAGATGTGTTGTTACTAGACGAACCTACCAACAACTTAGATATTCACTCGATCCACTGGTTAGAAGATATTCTGAACGCCCGTAACAGCACGATGATCATTATTTCTCACGATCGTCACTTTTTAAATGCTGTGTGCTCACACATGGCAGATATGGACTTTGGAACCCTAACTGTTTACCCAGGTAATTACGACTCATACATGCTAGCTTCTATGCAAGCTCGTTCACAGCAGTTAGCTAACAATACAAAAGCCAAAGAAAAGATTGAGGAACTTCAAGCATTCGTTCGTCGTTTCTCTGCAAATGCGTCCAAAGCACGTCAAGCAACATCCAGACAACGTCAATTAGAGAAAATTGAAGTTGTTGAAATCAAACCTTCATCACGTCAAAACCCATTCATCCGTTTTGAATACGACAAGAAATTACACAACATTGTGGTGGAGTGTGATGCACTGACTAAAACTTATGATCGCGATATCTTCAAGAACTTCAAGTTGATGATTCGACCTGGTGAGAAAGTAGCGATTATTGGTGAGAATGGTGCTGGTAAGACCACATTACTTAAATCTATTTTGAGTGAAAAGTTTGGTGGCATTGCTACTGATTCTGGAACGGTGAAGTGGTCTGAAAACGCAGACGTTGGCTACATGCCACAAGATACCAGCGAATGTTTCCCTGTGGACACCACTCTTCTTGAGTGGATGGGGCAGTGGGGCAAACCTGGTGATGACGATCAAGTTATTCGAGGCACCTTGGGTCGACTACTATTTTCAGGCAACGACATTGGTAAATCAGTTCGAGTGATCTCTGGTGGTGAAAAGGGTCGAATGATTTGGGGTAAGTTGATGCTTCAAAAACACAACATCCTAGCTATGGATGAGCCAACCAATCACATGGATATGGAATCCATTGAAAGTTTACAAACTTCACTTGAAAAATATGATGGCACCGTGATTTTTGTCTCGCATGACCGTGAATTTATTTCAGGTCTAGCAACAAGAATTCTAGAAGTCAGAAATGACGGCAGTGTGACTGACTTTGAAGGTAGTTACGAAGAGTACCTTACCAGTCAGTCCTTGGAAGGTTAATTCTTTCTTGTAAAACGCATAGAAGTGGCCTCTTGAGTGATCCGCGTCCAAACGACATGCTTCTCTTCGGGGGTCATAAAAACCCAGTTACAAACTTCCAATGCAGTTCGCCCGCATCCCTTGCAGACGTCATCAAATAGAGTAGAGCAAACACCGACACATGGGGAGTCAGCATTTTCTTCATTGATTAACAAAGAAGATTCAGACCTTGTGCCAGGGTTATTAGAGTTCGTCATAGGGATACGCAGCTTAAAGTTTCGTCGCCTTTTTTCCAGGCGCCAGTTTTAGAAGTAAAGGTAATTGCAGATTGGTCGGCTTTTCCAGAGCAATTGATATCAAAATAGCTTTGCGGGCCTAGGCTGCCACAATAGTTATAAATTTGCTCTCCAACGGTCATTGTTGAACCTTTTAAAATCATTCGTAGAGGTTTTTCTTCGACGTTAGTAGGATCTACTTTGCAATGCCAAGTAACATAATCATTTCTATCGCAGGCCGCTAAGCTCATCGATAATAGTAAAAATATAGGTAATCTTTTTAAAAACATGTCCTCGAATATAGCTCAATCCCACACAACACGTGAATCTTGGTTACAGGCCGCGGTCCATTCATTAGAACCAACGTTTTCAAAAGCGGGTTTTGCTATTCCACCGGTGAAGGTTTCTTGTGGCTGGCCTGCATCTAGCGCACCCAGAACAACCCTGGGCCAATGTTGGCCTCGTGAACGCTCTGGCGATATGGTTAACGAGATCTTTGTATCTCCCAAGCTAGAGGACCCGGTTGAAGTGCTTGATACATTGGTACATGAGCTTTGCCACGCCATTGATGACTGTCATAGCGGTCATGGTGAAGACTTCAAAGAGATCGCGCATTGCGTTGGTTTAGAAGGTCCTGCCAGAAGCGCCCATGCAACCGAAGAACTCAAAGTTCGACTGATGATGATTGCCGAGAGACTAGGTCAGTACCCGCACAAAGCAATTGTATTTCCGCCTCCAAGAGCCAATAACACCCAAAGGGCAAAAGCGAAGTGTGGGCAGTGTGGTTACGAAGTCAGTCTTCTTAAGAAGTGGGCCACTATGGGTGCACCCATTTGTCCTAAGGACAATATTCGTATGGAAGAAGTTGTGACGGATCTGCTCCAAGAAACAGCAGAAGAGGAAAAAGAAAGAAAAGATAAAGAGAAGGAAATTAAGAGGGCGGTCTCTTAATTTTAATAAGGGGTATGGCCCCTTATTTTTGAATCAATTCGATCTTGTAACCATCCGGGTCTTGCACAAAAGCGATCAGGGTATTGCCACCTTTAACAGGGCCAGCTTCTCTGGTGATTTGTCCGCCAGCAACTCGAATATTCTCGCAAGTCTTGTAAATGTCTCTGACGCCTATAGCGATATGACCGTAGGCAGTGCCCATTTCATAACTATCAACGCCATGGTTATAGGTTAGTTCAATCTCTGCCTGCCCAGATATATTGCCTTGTTCGTAGCCTACAAATGCTAGTGAGTAATCTTGCCCAGGGCGCTCCGTCGTTCTTAATAGATTCATGCCCATGACTTCGGTATAGAACTTAATAGATCTCTCTAAGTTACCAACTCGTAGCATCGTATGTAATAGTTGCATCTGATTTCCTTTTTATTGCTGCTTAATAGCTTTACTGAGTTTGCTTTATGGCCAGACTAATCTAGGCGCATGGCCTGTTTCTATCAAAATAAATGCATTTTGCTGGAATTGCCTGCCTAAAGCTTCTGCTTCATCCATAGTTATTCCAAGAATGAAATAGCTTTCTTCCTTCCAAGCGCCCTTCGGATCTGAACCTGCTGCTGGGAGAAAGGGGAGTTTCCTTTCATTAAGTGAAAACTTCAAATCTTCCATCGCACCATGGTTTTCATCATGGCCATGTTTTATTCCTTTTGGATTACAGGCTGTTATCAATGCGGCTGTTTCAACTGCCTCATCAACCAATAGCTTCTCTAAACCCTGGTTCAACTCACCAATCCTAAAAGCAATTGGAGGAGAGATCAAAACCTCATATTTCGCATTTTGGTAGATATCTGAAAACTCCAGATATATCTTATTTAACATAATAATGATTATGCGACATTATTGTTTGGGAGAGTAAGGCTTTCCATAAAGCTTGAGCCAACGAGATTTAAGCCCATCAGCTATCTCAGTCTGGTTATTAGCCAAAGCAAAATCAATCACTGATAAATTCAACTGATTCGTATTGGAAATATTGGCACCACGATCAATGAGTAACTTCACAATCTGAATATGCCCACCTCGGGCCGCCATCATTAAGGCTGTTGTTCCGTTGGGACTCTCAGGATCTACGTAGGCACCGTTATCCAATAAAAATCTAACGATCTCTAGATGACCATTGGTAGACGCGTAATGAAGCGCGGACCAGCCTGGATGATTGACTTCAACTGAACGTTGAGTGACCAAGTAAGTCACCAAATCGTACGAACCGTTGTAAGCAGCCATCATTAAAGGTGTTTCACCAGCTAAATTAGGACGCTCAAGGTCAATGGATGGTGAATTTATCAACAATTTGGCTACATCTGTAGATTTCTCAGAAATTGCCAGCGCTAGAGCTGAATTGCCTCTGTTATCTGACACATTAGGGCTCATACCACTATCCAGAGCCTTTTTAACGCCACGAGCATTGTTCAGCTTAACGTCTCTAATGAAATCATCCATTAGATATTGCTGATCTTGGCTTATCTGAGCAGAAACCAAACTTGATGATGATAAGGTAAAAATAAAAGCAATAAATACGCTTAAAAAACATCTATTTAGGGGTGTTATATACATTAATTTCTAGATGAATGGAAATGTTAAATAGGGGCTTTAAATAAGGTTTTGAAGTTCTCAGTGGTGTGTTTTGCAACAGTTTCAACAGGCACCCCCTTCAAATCAGCAATAAATTGACCCACATGGGCAACCCAAGCTGGTTCATTGGTTTTGCCTCTATTTGGGATGGGTGCAAGAAATGGAGAATCAGTTTCAATCAGCATTCTCTCTAAGGGCACTTGTTGACAAGTGGCTTGCAAATCTTTGGCGCTTTTAAAGGTCACTATGCCGGAGAATGAGATATAGAATCCTAAGTCCATAGCGGCCTGAGCAACCTCCCAGCTTTCGGTAAAGCAATGCATGACCCCTGCTACTTTGCTGGCACCCTCTTCCTTCATGATCTTAATCGTATCTTCAGATGCTGAGCGGGTATGAATGATCAAGGGCTTATTTGCTCTAATTGCCGCACGAATATGGGTTCTAAAACGATCTCTTTGCCATTCCATATCGGCATAAGTTTTATCGCCCATACGGTAATAATCCAGGCCTGTTTCGCCAATAGCCAAAACCTTGGGATGCTTAGCTAACTCTACCAACTGATCCTCTGTGGGCTCAGGTGTATCCTCATAGTCAGGATGAGTACCCACCGTTGCAAATAACTGCTCATGTGATACAGCTAATGCAAGCACCTTAGGAAAGTCAGGCATATCGACAGAAATACACATCGCATTTTGGACCTTAGCTTCTTTCATGCGAGCCAAGATATCCGGCAGATGGTCGGCATATTCAGGGAAGTCTAAATGGCAATGTGAGTCTACAAACATCCAGCGTATTCCTTTTTAATCTTTAAATATCTCTTGATATCTAATCAATAAAGCTTCGATCTGAAGTCTATTGGCTAATGCATGAAGTTCATGGCGACGCGCATCTAAGAGTGCTTTCCAGAAATCAGATAATTTATTGGAGCGAGCTGACTGAGCGCAACGCTGTAATTCTGCTTGTTTAGAGGGGTAATAACGAACAAGGTTTGCCTGTTGAACGCTTAAAAGATCAGCTATCCATCTCTCCAAAATCACCAACAATTCTGGCATAGGGGCTTTGTGAATGAGCTCTGCAGCCACTAACCAATTGATCTGCCCACCCTCTGATAAAGCTTTTAGTAAAGGTTCGACAAGGGCTCCTGCACCCTCCTCACCAGAACCTAGAAGGTAATCTCTAGCATCCATGACCGCACCACCAGCTTCACTCAAAGCGCGCTCAACTTGAGCTCGATCGACTTTAATGCCCGCCATGCTTAATTCTTGCACTAACCAAGTTAAAGACTGCTCTTGGCTAGGTCTTGGCAAAGCTAATAATCGACAACGTGAACGTATGGTTGGAAGAACACGATCAAGACGATCACTCACCAAAATAAACAAAGTACTTTCTGGAGGCTCTTCTAATGTTTTTAATAGAGTATTCGCTGAAACAGCTTGCAAAGACTCCACTGGGTTTAATAAAACGACTCGTTGACGACCTCTGTGCGGAGCCGTATTGATGCCCTCTAATGCTTCTCGAACTTGATCAACCTTAATAAAAGAGCTGGCTTTTTTATCCGCTTTTTCAGCATCGTCATCTGTCTTTTTCTTGCCCTTTTTAGGCTTATCTTCAGCCCCCTCTGCCCCATCCATAGCTTCATGAGGGAGTAATTGAGCTTGATCCTCTGGAACGATCCCTAAAAAATCAGGATGATTGCCCGTATCAAACCAATGACAGGCTTCACAAGAACAACAAGGCTTGATATTTGAATCTGACTCACAAACAAGGGCTTTGGCCAAGCGAAGTGCAAAGTCGAACTTTCCAATACCCGTTTGACCATGAATCAAAATGGCATGAGGCATCTTGTCAAAATTCAATTCTGACCAAGCTTGCGTGAACCAAGGGTATAGCCCTTTATCGATAGCCATTATTTATATGCTGCGTAATAGTTAAAATTAATCATTGATATTTTTATTAAATATCATATAGATAGAGATATTTCTTTAAGTTTTTTCCAGATAATTTCTCTGCTTTGGCTGGCGTCAATAATACGGAATCTAGCGGCATCATCCTGCGCGCGCCTGAGATATTCCTGTCTTACTTTTTCAAAGAAATCCGTATTCAACTGCTCAAATTTATCTGGGTCACGAGCAGCACTTCTTCTCGCTTCTGCCGTTGCACTTGGTAAATCAAATAGAAATGTCAGATCCGGCTGGAGAACATACCTCTGCTCTACCCCATTCGATTGAAGACGCATTTGTACCCAAACCTCTAATTCATAAAGTTTGGCTAAATCTAAGCCACGACCACCACCTTGGTAGGCAAAACTCGCATCAGTAAAACGATCAGAAATGACAATCTTTCCTGACTGTAAAGCAGGCTCAATCACAGTAGCCAGGTGCTCACGGCGTGCCGCGAACATCAACAATGCCTCTGTTTCTAGGTGCATAGGATGGTGCAATAGGATGTCTCTGAGCTTCTCTCCCAATTCAGTGCCACCAGGCTCGCGGGTCAAAACTACCTCTTTATTTGGAAAACGCAGGGCTAGTTCATCAGCAAAAGCTTGAATATGAGTACTTTTGCCAGCGCCATCTATCCCTTCAAAGGATATAAAAAAGCCAGGCTTGTTTGCTGATTGAGCCAAAAGAGACATAAAAATCCAGATTATTTTTTAAGTTGATACTGTTTAACAGCTTGATTATGCTCTACCAAGGTCTCTGAGAAATGACTTCTGCCATCGCCCTTGGCTACAAAGAAAATCGCCTTAGATGAAGAAGGCTTGGCTGCAGCCAATAAGGCATCTTTACCTGGCATAGCAATCGGCGTTGGCGGTAAGCCATAACGTGTATAGGAGTTGTATGGGCCGTCTTTTAAAAGGTCTTTCTTGCGTAAATCACCATCAAAACGATCTCCAAGTCCATAAATAACAGTTGGATCAGTCTGAAGCTTCATACCTGTCTTTAGACGATTATTAAAAACCGCAGAAACCAAACCCCTATCCTCAGAGTGTCCTGTTTCCTTCTCAACAATCGAAGCCAACTTTAATAAATCATAGGGAGTTTTCACAGGTGAATCCTTCTCACGTTGCTCCCAGGCTTCAGTTAGCTTCTTAGACATCGCTTTATAGGCACGTTGGTAGATGAGTACATCCGAGTCGCCCGGTTCGTACACATAGGTATCAGGAAAGAATATGCCCTCGGGATGAGACTCCTTAGCTTCTATGGCAGTCAAGATTTGTTTAGCGCCCCAAGTTTTAGCGTCCTTTTTGAGGTCTTTTTGGGCGTCAACAGCTGCTTTAAATTGCTTGAAAGTCCAACCCTCAACCAAAGTCACACTCAACTTGACGCTATCACCACGGCCCATTTTCATCAAAATAGACCCAAGACTTGCTCCTGGTGAAAAGTCATACACACCCGCTTTGAGCTTTTTACCTAAAAAAAGCCCTCGAGTGATGAACTGAACCTGCCAGGCTGACGTATCCACACCCTGGGCGACTAACTGCTTGGCGACACTAGAGACATTCGATCCAGGGGCAATCTTGACCCTGTACTGACTCTCTGCTGTTAGGGGGCTGATAGTTTTGGGAACAGCACTCGCAATAAAAGCCAAGTAAACAAAGACAAAAGCCAATAAGATAATGACTGAGACAAATAGTTTTAGAAATTGAGGGGTCAATATGCGCTTCATCCTTCTATGATAAAAGCTTATTGAAGAAATCACTGAAAAACTAAACTGAAAATATGTTGCCATCACCAATTAAAGAATTAGTCCCTTTATCTGACTGGTCAGTCATCACCGTGACGGGGCCTGACGCAACTGACTTTTTACAAAGCCAGCTCACCAATAGCGTCAAATCGATGAAAAGTACTCCAGCAGGACAAATTGCCTCGCTTGAGCAAGGTAGCCGCTTTTCTGGCTACTGCTCTGCCAAGGGCCGTCTGATGGCCTCTTTTTGGATGAGCCGCTATGAGGTAGCCACAGATACTGGTGAAACAGTTCCACAATTTCAATTGGCCATATCCAAAGATCTAGCCGCGCAAACTGCCAAACGTCTAGGCATGTTTGTTTTGAGGGCCAAGGTCAAAGTCATCGACCAAACAGATCAACTACTCAGTTTTGCATACATCCATGAGAGTCTAGCTGGTGTGACAGATGTAACACTGCAAGTATTACAAAGTATCGAAGGGATTCGCTTGGAAGAACTTCCTCCAGTGCATCTAAAGGATCGATTGATCCATCGTCATCTGATGACGATTCCAAAAGATATGAATAGCGCTCTAGTAGCTTTAGAGACCTTGATGACTGAGCATCAGTTAACCCCCAATCATCCGAATGCTAATTTCTGGGAATGGTTAGAGGTGCAGAGTGCTATCCCACGAGTTAGCTTGAACACCTTTGAACAATTTGTTCCTCAAATGATCAATATGGAATCTCTGAAAGGCATCGATTTCCAAAAGGGTTGTTACCCTGGTCAAGAAGTGGTTGCCAGAAGTCAGTATCGTGGCACTATCAAAAGAAGACTGCAATTGGCATCAATCAATTCTTCCGAGGCCCCTGCTCCTGGTACAGAAATATTTCATAGTGCTGATCCTGAGCAACCATGTGGCATGGTTGTGATGGCTGCACACAACCCCTCTATATCTGATGAAATCACCTTGCAAGTTGAATGTAAATTGGAAGCCTTGCAAAGTGGCAGCATCCATCTCAAAAGCATCCAAGGGCCTGAACTTCGCTTTGAAGCTTTGCCCTATCCACTAATCGAAATCTAAACATCGATGTGTTTGATCTTAACTGCTTGGCAATCTCACCCAGACTATCCGCTGGTGGTGCTTGCTAATCGGGATGAGTTCTATGAAAGACCGACCGACCCCATGCATTGGTGGGATGATCAACCTCACGTATTGGCAGGTAGAGATCGCGCTGATGTGAATGGCTCTTCGGGTACTTGGATGGGTCTGAGCAAAACTGGCAAATTTGCTGCACTGACAAACGTCAGAGCACCGAGTGAGAAAAATCCTGAGTCACGGACACGTGGCGAGATTTCAGCAAAATATTTGGCGTCTTCTCATAGCCCAGCCAGCTTTATTCAGGAACATGAGAAAACTTTTCATCGCTACAACGGCTTTAATCTTTTAGCTGCTGACCTATCGCTCTCTCAACCACAACTGGTTTGGCTCAGCAACAGAGTACTAATGGGATCGAGCATAAGACCTCGAAAAGTGATGAATCCTCAAGAATTAAAACCTGGTGTCTACGGTTTATCGAATGCCATGCTCGATAGCCCATGGCCTAAGGTTCAGCATCGCGTGGGCGCCTTTGCACAAATCCTTGCCATGGATACTGGGCAATTTAAAAAGGCCGAACAATATATGCGGATCATGGAAGATGCGACTCAGGCGCCGGATGAATACCTTCCCAAAACCGGAGTTTCCTACGAGTGGGAAAAAGCTCTCTCTTCAGCATTTATTAAAACTGAACACTATGGCACGCGCTCCAGCTCACTCATCAGAGTTCGACGTGATGGTCACTTTGAAGTTGTAGAGAAACGATTTGATGCTGAAAAAGAACTAGATACTCAGCAATTTGAAGGACAGCTAGAAAAGTTCACCTCTCTAAAACCGGAGTGAATCCATCCTAGTGCTACAAGCTTTTTTTGAATCAGCCTTTTGTTGATGATTTTCTTGCCGGCAATACTTTGAAATATTTAAAAGTAGCGCTACCCATACAACAAACAGCATTGCCTTCATCGTAGAGCTTCGCTTCGACAAAAGCCAAAGTTGGGGTCGCATGAACTGTTCTTGCAGCGACACGGACAACCCCTTTAGCAGCTTGCATGAAATTGGTCTTTAATTCGATTGTCACCACACCGCGTCCAGCACTATCTGCAGCTCTAGCAGCAATCGCCATTCCCACATCCATCAATGTCAGAAGCACTCCACCGTGGGCGACTTCCCAACTATTGTTATGCTCCGGCTTCAAGGAAAGAACAACCTCCCCCTCACCTAAATCGGCACGCAAACAACGTACCCCCAATAATTTCAAAAAGGGCACGTCTAACTCGACACCTAAATCTTTTAATTGTTTTTGATCCATAGCCATATCTTAATCGGGGTTATATCTTCTAGATAAGTCTTTTCTGCAAATAATTCAGAACACACCTAGAATGAGCCAACTATAAAAAATTATGCCATTCCACCTAGACTCGTTTCACCATCTATCCCAAGCAGAACTTGTTGCACCAAGTCCTGTGTCAGATCCTTATTGGGTTGGTTTTTCAGACAAAGTGGCTGCCTTATTAAACATAGACACCAATGGTTCTTTGCCAATAGACCCACAATATCTCCAACTATTGGCTGGCAATCAGCTGCATATCGGGCAACAGACTTTTCAGCCCTATGCAACAGCCTATAGCGGCCATCAGTTTGGCCAATGGGCTGGTCAGCTAGGTGATGGTCGAGCCATCTATTTAGGCGATATCAACGGCTATGAAGTTCAACTCAAAGGAGCTGGCCCAACTGCCTATTCTCGTAGAGGTGATGGTCGAGCAGTATTACGATCATCGATTCGAGAATTCCTTTGCAGTGAAGCCATGCATGCTCTTGGGATCCCAACATCCAGAGCCTTAGCTGTCGTTGGTTCAGATCTTCCTGTTTTTAGAGAAACACGCGAAACAGCAGCCATTTGCACTCGTGTGGCACCGAGCTTTTTAAGAATTGGCCATATAGAGCATTATGGCCATCAGGATATGCAAAGTGAATTAGAGGCAACATTAGAGTTTCTGATTCAACATCACTACCCAGAATGCCAAAACTCCCCAACGCCTTTCTTAAGCTTGCTAGAGAAAATTTGTATTCGTGTAGCCAATACCACCGCCCAATGGCAATCAGTGGGCTTTTGTCATGGCGTATTGAATACGGACAACACCAGCCTCTTAGGTTTGACATTGGATTACGGACCATTTGGCTTTTTAGATGGCTTTGACATCAACCATATATGTAATCACTCTGATCATGCTGGACGTTATGCCTACCATCGCCAAGGTGAGATTCTTCACTGGAACTTGTACTGTCTAGCCAGCGCCATGCTAAGCCCATTACAGAATGAATTAGCTAAAACACAGCAACTCAATGAATCTGAAGCAATTGAAAGAATCAAAACAGCATTGGCTAGCTACAACCGCCAATACACCCAACAATGGCAGTCCATTTTCAGGAAAAAGCTGGGCTTAAGGAAAGAACTTCCTGAGGATATTGAGTTATTGGAAAAGCTGATGCAAACGATGCATGAGCATCGGATAGATTTCACTCAATTCTTTAGAGGGCTATCTGAAGGTCAATCTGCTCCAATCGAGATGGCCGAGTGGCTCAAGTTATACCAAGATCGCTTATCTGTTGAAGACTTCTGCAAGGATGAGCGCTTACAAAATATGCAATCAGTTAACCCCAAATACATACTACGTAATCACTTAGCTCAACACGCGATTGAGATGGCTCAGAAAAAGGACTTCTCTGAAGTGGCTAAATTATTAAAAATATTAGAGAACCCGATTGAGACACAGAATGTGTCAGATGAATATGCTCTTCCGCCATCTCCAGATATGGAGCACATTGCCTTTAGCTGCTCGTCTTAGAAAAGTACAGCTCAAAACTGCAGACCTCAACAACTATTGAAACTATTGAAAATTCAAACAAGATGAAAAAAACAGATCAAGAATACAAACAAGAACTCAGTGACATTGCTTATCGAGTCACTCGCCAAGCAGCCACTGAGCGTCCTTTTACTGGCGAATACTGGGATCATTGGGCAAATGGTCAGTATCAATGTATCTGTTGTGGAACTCCCCTATTCCAATCAGATACCAAATTCGATGCAGGATGTGGCTGGCCTAGTTACTTCAAACCTCTTGATGATCAGTGTATTGACGAACATAAGGACATGACACACGGCATGATCAGAACTGAAGTTCGTTGCTCTCAATGCGATGCCCACTTAGGACATGTTTTCGAAGATGGCCCAGCCCCCACTGGGTTGCGTTACTGCATTAACTCAGCTTCGTTGAAGTTCAAGGCTGAGAGCTAAAATAGCTATACGTATAACGAAATCTACCTATAAAGACATTTCATGAAATTTTTATTTGATTTACTGCCGGTCATTCTTTTCTTTGTTGCCTTCAAGATGGCTGACATCTATGTGGCCACGGGAGTTGCGATGGCAGCAACTGTTGCCCAAATTATTTGGGTAGCTGCTAAATACAAAAAAGTAGAACCAATGCAATGGGCCAGCTTAGGCCTAATCATGGTTTTTGGTGGGTTAACCATTGGTTTACAAGATAAGACTTTCATCCAGTGGAAACCGACGATTCTTTATTGGTTATTTGCAGTTGGTTTGATTGCCAGTGCGGCGATTTGGAAGAAGAATCTCATCCAAGCAGCAATGGCCCATCAAATCAGTCTTAAGCCAGGAGTTGGTCAAGAGCTGTGGGTGAAGCTCAACAATGCATGGGCGATCTTTTTTGTGATCATGGGCTTCATTAATCTTTATGTTGCTTATCAGTTTGATGAAACCACCTGGGTTAACTTTAAGCTCTTTGGTGGCATGGGTATCTTATTTGCCTTCATCATTGCTCAAGGGATTTGGCTCAACCAATTTATCGTTCATGAATCTAAGTAACTATGACTGATATCAGCACACAAAGAATTACCAAATTTGAAGCAGCTCTCAGAAGTGCTATCAAAGTTGAGTCTTTAAAGATTGAAGATGAAAGTCATTTGCATGCTGGCCATGCTGGCGCCGAAGGTGGCGCGGGACATTACCGCATCCATATTCAATCAGCATCTTTTAAGGATCTAAACCGGGTTCAAAAGCATCGCCTGGTGTATGATGCTTTATCAGCCTGGATGCCCCATGAAATCCATGCATTAGCAATTATTACTAACTAAATAATCACTATGAAACTATCAAATATTGCACTTTCTCTAGCCCTTTCAGCGGCTCTTGTTGGTCCAGCAATTGCGCAAAATGCAGCGGTTGTAAATGGCAAATCTATTCCTAAAGCCAAGCTAGACAAAATGCTAGAAAGCACTGGTCAAGCCAATAATCCAGAAATTCGTGAGCGCGCTCGCGATATGTTGATTACCCGTGAATTAATCAATCAAGAAGCTCTCAATCGTGGCGTGATTGCTAATCCAGCAATTCAAGACCAATTGGAAGAAGCTCGTTTAAACATCCTAGTCGGCGCTGTATTTGACGACTACATCAAACGTGACGGCGTGACTGAAGCTGAACTAAAGGCAGCTTACGATCAAGTCAAAGGCCAATTTGAAGGCAAAGAATACAAAGTACGTCATATTTTGGTTGAAAAAGAAGCTGATGCCAAAGCTATCATTACCAAGCTCAAGGCTGGCGAAAAGTTTGAAGAATTGGCCAAGGCATCATCTAAGGATCCAGGTTCAGCAGTAAAAGGTGGTGACTTGGACTGGATGAGCCCTCAATCATTAGTGCCAGAGTTCTCAAAAGCCATGGTAGCCCTTAGCAAAGGTCAATTGACTGAGAAGCCAGTTAAAACTCAATATGGTTTCCATGTGATCCGTGTTGATGATGTTCGTGAATCTAAAGCGCCAACTCTGACAGAGCTGAAGCCTCAATTGATTGAGATGATGAATCAAGATCAAAACTGGCAGCGCGGTAAGTTCAATGAAATGATTACAAAACTAAAAGCTAAGGCTAGAGTTAAGTAATAGAAAAGATCTGATGCTGCTCTTAGCAAGCTGAAATGTAAAAACCCACCGTGAGGTGGGTTTTTTATTGGAGCTAAAGTGATCAAAAGGAAATGATTAGTTCACCTTTTTTAAGTCACCCTTCACAATACCGCCACGTTGAATCGTGATCGATGAGTAAGTGATATTACCGTCAACAATAGATCTTCCACCAACGATAATGTCTGAACAATTCACATTACCGGCCAATTTGCCTTTAACGTTAATTGTTTTAGCTGTAATCGTTCCTGACACAGATCCTGTCACACCAACGATTAAGTTATCAACAGTCACTTGACCAACAATAGAGCCGTCCACTGTTAAAGAACCATTCGATTTGATATCACCGTTGAATTCAAAGCCTTCACTGATCATTGATGGCTTTAGATGTCTAACTGGTGAAGCACTTTGCTCAACATCATCAGAATCATCAACCTCAACAATTTCTTCATTCACAAAATCTTCATTTTGAGAATTTTGATCATCATCACTTCTTCTACTAAACATCATTCACCTCAATTAGTAGCTGCTGCCTGATGGCGCATCAGTTTTAACCATAGTGCCTTGAATGTCACCACCCTTTTCAATTTCCAACTCAACATAAGTGATATTTCCACTTACTTTGCCAGTTGAACGAATAAGTAGTGATTTTTTAGAAATAACTTCTTGGTGGATCTCGCCGCGAACATCAATGATGTCTGCTGAAACTTTACCTTTTACAACGCCTGTGGCGCCAATAAGAATTTCTCTTGCTGATAGCTCACCATCAACAGTTCCAGAAATGAAAGCAATGTCAGGTACTGTGAAATTGCCGGATAGGGTTACGCCTTCACCGATGGTTAAACAGCCGTTTTGATTCTGATCAGACATAAGAACTCCAGTTAATTAAGATTTTTTAGAGGGATTAGATGTTTCGCTTGATGATTTTTTAGGTACTTTTTTAACCATTAAACCAACAATTTCAGCGCCAGGTTCAATACCTAACTCTGCATAACTGACATCGCCATTAACAACAGCCTTGGCATGGAGCTCAACGCGTTCAGTTCCATAAACGTTGCCTTCGACGTAACCGCCAATCAATATACGATAGGCACTAATGTCGCCGTAGACCTTAGCAGTTTCACCTAAAGCGATGGTGATGTTCTTTTTTCCAGGTGGCGTTTCGACGTTACCGTGAACGATGCCATCAATGCGAATACTTTTATTTGCGACAACACGACCGTGAATTTCTGAGCCTGGCCCCAACATAGAATCAAAAGATTCCATGCTTGGCATCAATAAACCAGTTTTCTTTTTACGACCAAAAATCACGCAAGTGTCCCATTTAGTGCAGCAGATATGTCATTCGATGAAATAACTGCTTGATTGATATGAACCTTTTATGTTCATGTTGCTACTTTACTATCTATGACAGTAAAGGTACTTATAGCAATTATACGCATAAATACCCACTTAATTAGCCTTAGAGCGAACCGGTTAGGCTATCTGTAGTGTTGTTATTGGGTGAAAGCTCCACTAGAGAGACATTTTTAGCGCTACGTATTTGGCCACCCTTTTTTAGCAACTCGCCATAGATCTCAGCGTCATGCTCAATACCCATCACACCATAATGAATATCGCCTCTGACCCAGGAAGTTTCGAATAGATCGCAACGCTCAGCAGCATAAATATTGCCATCGATCTTGCCATTGACCAATACTCTATGAGCATGAAGGTCGCCTTTAATGAAACCTTCATGACCGATATGAACAGTGACCCCTGGTGCAATGGAAGCCTCCACTGAGCCATGAATTTCGCCATCAATCCTGACGCCATGGTTGACAACTAGACGGCCATAGATCTGGGTGCTTGCCCCAATAAGACTTTCGAATGATTCATTAGGGATCTCCTGAATCATCTTTTTATTTTTATTAAAGAATCCCACGAATTCTCCTCGATACCAAATAAAACTGGTTCCTGAGAATGTATGCCCTATCAAGCTTTAGAACAATTAGCCATGGAGATTGTTAGCAAGGGATTACCATTAGAAAAATGCTTATTTCAATGAAATACTGATACTTAAATTAAGATTTTTTCTTAATTTCAGAGACTATGGCTGATGTGTCGGCCATTGCTTGACCGCTCAACTTCATGGCCTCCGCAAACTTTTGTGAAACCAAGGCTCTTAGTTCGTCAATTTGAGCTAGAGCGTAGTCAGGAGAAGGGAAAATTGCCGGCATATCCAAGATGCGACCTTGGCTAAGTAGTAAATCTTCAGCAATTTGTAATGACCAGGCCATGTTATTAATGAGTGTGGCTAGAAGATAAACAAGACTAGTCCAATAAACTACTTGGGAAGTCACGATAATATATTGATCACCAATAGCAGCTAGTGCACCAAGTGTTAATACGGCCATGAATAAACCTTGAATCCATAGAACACCACTAATTAAATAGATGTATTTACTTCGAGTCTGTTTAGCCTGTACACCAGCGAACCAGGCACTATATATAAGCGTTGCTGAAATAGGGGCCAAAAGGATAGCTTCCAAACTACCTAGAGGTGCATTAAACATACGGCTGAAATAGAATAAAGTTCCAGTGACACCTACTCCGCCTAGGCAAATAAGTGAAGCTTTCTTAGGTAATGCATAACCAGCCCAGATTCCAAGTGAACTCAACACTATTAAGCTACCTAATAGAACAGATACAGGCCCTATAACCCATGATTGAGGCAATGGCTCAGCGACTTGGCTCAAGGTTACGATGTAACCACAGCCCATTAATAAGGTTCCTAGGCTCCATAGCAGTACAGGCCTACCCTTTTTAATCAATAGAATCAATTGTGTAGCAGAAAACCCAATGGCAATTAAGCCAGTTAAGTAGATTGTTGTAACGTTATCTAGAGGTAACATGGTTAACCTTAACCTTCAGTTGTTTTAAGAAGTAGCGAATTTTCCTTAATTACCTTAATTGGTAAATAACATTTCTATATCCACTCTCCTTTCCTCTTATCTTTTAACCCAAATGCAATATTTTGCAGAATAGGTAAATTTAACGTAATGTTTGCCAAAACGAATTTATAAGTGGCTGAATAACAAAAAAACCATCGCAAGGATGGCTTTGAATGTGGTGAAGGATGCTTTGGAAGCGCTAGATCGACAAGTAACTCTCCTGTCTTGCGTTCTCTGATCGTAAACCTGGGACCCAAGTCTTGGTCGGTAAGCCATACTTCCTCTCAAGATAGTATGCTCTACCCTTCACATCTTTCCAGTCGACCTCCAATGATGGGCCCTTGAATGCGATGACCACCACATTACAGTCATGTACTTGCTGGAACACCATCACTCGGTTATTAAAGGCATCACAGATATTCTTAATATTGGTTTTAAAGCTCTTATGATTACCAAATAGATTAACTGTCATAACGCCCGGTGATTTTAAGCTGTCATAACAACCCTGGTAAAAATCAGCCGAACTTAATACGGGCCCTCTGGCAGTTGCATCATATAAATCTACCTGGAGTAAATCGATGGATTCGCGTTGATTCTTATGGGTGACATATTTAAGAGCATCGGCCTCTAATAAAGATAAGTTCCTATTAGGGGCAGGTAAATTAAACATTACTCGGGCAGCCACGATCACTGCAGGATTTAAATCTACAGCAGTGACTTTGGCTTTGGGGAAATGCTTATGGGCAAACTTAGTTAATGCCCCCGTTCCCAAACCCAATTGAGCCATATGGAATGGTTTTGATGATTTAGGCTGATTTAGGCGCTTGTCATTAGGATCTAGAAATAATAGCCCTGCCATCATTTGCTGGGCATATTCGAGTTCAATAAAGTCGGGTTGATCAATACGCATTGCGCCCTGCACCCACCAGGTCCCGAAATGTAAAAAGCGAACGCCATGCTCTTCAGAAAAAGTAACAGGCGCAAATTGCGGCTTACTATCTTTTGTAATTTTTTTCTTCATTGGTTTACTTAACTTAACTTGAGCGCTTGATTTTTTTGTCTTAGCCATAGCGGCCTCCGATAAAAGAATGAGGCTCAACGCTTGTTGAGCCTCATGAGGTAGATCCTGCATCAATGAGAAGGCGTAGACTTATTTAGTCCAAGCCCTAGCGTTACGGAACATACGCATCCATGGGCTTGCGCCATCCTGGATGTCATGCCACTGTTTTGGTGCCCAACTCATCTGCGCCGTCCTGAAAACACGCTCAGGATGCGGCATTAAGACTGTGAAACGACCATCCGGGGTGGTTAAACCAGTAATGCCGTCTGGTGAACCATTCGGGTTCAAAGGATATGTCTGGGTTGGCTGACCTTGGTTATCAACAAATCTTAACGCTACCAAGCCTTTGGCTTCAGTTTGAGCTTGATTGCCCTGCTGGCTGAAGTTGGCGAAACCTTCTCCGTGAGCCACAGCAATCGGCAACTGACTACCAGCCATACCTTGCAAGAAGATAGATGGTGATTTTGTTACTTCAACCATGACCAAACGCGCTTCGTATTGCTCAGATTGGTTACGCGTGAACTTCGACCATGTGTCAGCACCTGGAATGATGCTGGCCAAGTTAGACATCATCTGGCAACCATTACAGATACCTAAGCCGAAAGTGTCTTGGCGGTTAAAGTAAGTTTGGAACTGGTCTTTGATCTCAGTATTAAAGAGAATAGATTTAGCCCAACCTTCACCGGCGCCTAAAACGTCACCATAACTAAAACCACCGCAAGCTACTAAGCCTTGGAAGTCTTTTAGATTGACTCGACCTGAGATGAGATCACTCATATGAACGTCATAGCTAGAGAAACCAGCCCAATCCATGGCGTAGGCCATCTCTAGATGAGAGTTCACGCCCTGCTCTCTTAGGATCGCCACTTTAGGTTTGATACCTTTAGCGATATAAGGAGCTGCAACATCTTCGCTTGGATCGAATGTGAGTTTTGGCTGCATACCTACATCAGCCAAGTTATCCACGAGCTCATTTTCACTATCAGCGCAAGCTGGGTTATCACGCAAGCGGGCAATCTGCCAGCTCGTGCTTTGCCACAACTTTTGTAAGACATGACGTGGCACATCCAGGATCTTCTTCGCATCACGCCAAACTTCAACTTGACCATTGGTATTAGGCTTAGCGACAAGGTGAGTGCAGCCGTAGAGCTGATACTCTTTAAGAATTGCTAAAACAGCATCACGATCAGCACGTTTCACTTGGATCAAAGCACCCAACTCTTCATTGAAGAGCGCTCTTAAAGTTAAATCGTTTCTTCTACCGGAAACTTGTTGAGCCCAGTTCTTAGCATCACCAAAATCTGATTCATGGTCTTTATCTAAGACCAACATATCAACATTCAGTGAAACACCTACATGAGAGGTAAAGGCCATCTCTGCCGCTGCAGCAAATAAACCACCATCAGAGCGGTCGTGATAAGCGAGCAAGAAACCTTGGCGGCGCATCTTGATAATCGCAGCAGCCAAGTTCTTTAAGTCTTGTGGATCATCGAGGTCTGGTGTTGATTGACCGGCTTGGTCAATCACTTGCGCCAAGATGCTACCTGCCATACGGCTCTTAGATCTACCAAGATCAATTAAAAGAATTTCTGTATCAAGCGCCTGGCCTGCTTCATCTTTTACCTGAAGCAATGGTGTGGTCGTTTGACGAGTATCAGCAACAGGTGCAAAAGCAGAAATAATCAATGACACCGGTGATGTGACTGCTTTCTTTTCTTGCGTCTGATCATCTGACCACTGCGTGCGCATCGATAAAGAGTCTTTACCAACAGGGATTGAAATACCTAAAGCTGGGCATAACTCCATACCCACTGCTTTAACAGAATCAAATAGTTTGGCATCTTCACCTGGGTTACCGCAGGCAGCCATCCAGTTAGCAGATAACTTGATATCTTCAATTTTGTCGATATCAGCAGAAAGAATATTAGTGATTGATTCAGCAACAGCCATACGTGCAGCAGCTGGTGCATTCATCACAGCCAATGGCGTTCTCTCACCCATTGACATCGCTTCACCACGATAGCCTTTGTAATCCATCAAAGTCACAGCAGCATCCGCCACAGGCACTTGCCAAGGACCAACAAACTGATCGCGAGCATTTAAGCCACCCACTGTTCGGTCACCAATGGTGATTAAGAATGATTTGCTAGCAACTGTTGGATGTTGCAAGACAAGACTTGCTGCGATATCCAATTGCACATCGGTCAAATCAACTTCAGGCAATTGCTTTTCAAGGCGCTTGACATCACGATGCATGCGAGGTGGCTTACCTAAAAGCACTTCCATTGGCATATCAATCGGTAAACGTTCGTCTTTGCCTTCAGCTTCTTTGGTATCGACCAAGAAAAGTTGGCGTTCAGCCGTTGTTTCACCAACAACAGCAATAGGGCAACGCTCACGCTCACACATGGCTTGCAAGATAGGTAGACTTTCTTTAGCAATGGCTAATACATAACGCTCTTGAGATTCGTTACACCAAATCTCTGCAGGGCTCATGCCGCTTTCTTCTAATGGCACTTTGCGCATATCAAAGATCGCACCTAAGCCAGCACCATCAGCCAATTCTGGGAAAGCATTGGATAAACCACCTGCACCTACGTCATGGATCGAAACAATCGGGTTCTTGTCACCTAAAGCACGACAAGCATTAATGACTTCTTGAGCACGACGTTCAATTTCTGGGTTACCACGTTGGACAGAATCAAAATCTAGATCAGCTGTGTTAGCACCTGTGGCCATGGAGCTAGCAGCACCACCACCCATACCAATACGCATACCAGGACCGCCCAACTGAACCAATAGGTTGCCTGCTTTAATTTCTTTTTTGTGAGTATGGCCATCATCAATCGCACCAATACCACCCGCAATCATGATGGGCTTGTGATAACCACGACGCTCACCATCAATCGTTTGCTCAAATACTCGGAAGTAACCACCTAAGTTAGGTCGGCCGAATTCATTATTGAACGCAGCACCACCCAAAGGACCTTCAATCATGATCTGCAATGGCGAAGCAATACGCTCTGGCTTGCCATAAGGCTGTTGATCCCAAGGTAGCTGACTACCTGGTAAGTTCAAATTAGATACTGAGAAACCACATAAACCTGCTTTAGGTTTACCGCCAATACCAGTGGCGCCTTCATCACGAATCTCACCACCAGAACCAGTAGATGCGCCAGGATATGGGGCAATCGCTGTCGGGTGATTATGTGTTTCTACTTTCATCAAAGTATGTGTCAATCTTGTTTTCTTCACATACTCTTGCTGTTCATTGGGGGCCCATACTTCAGCCTCACAACCCGCCATGATGGCTGAGTTATCTGAGTAAGCCACGATGGTGCCGTTTGGTTGCAATTGATGCGTGTTACGAATCATCGCAAACAAGGATTTATCTTGCTCTAAACCATCAATGGTCCAAGTGGCATTAAAGATCTTATGACGGCAATGCTCACTATTGGCTTGCGCAAACATCATGAGTTCAACATCGCTTGGATTACGGTTTAGCTTTTTAAAGTTCTCTACCAAGTAATCAACTTCGTCATCTGACAAGGCCAAGCCCATGCTGATATTGGCAGCTTCCAAAGCAGCTTTGCCACCTTGCAAAATATCAATACGAGAAAAATGCTTATCTGCCAAAGTTTGATAGAGCTCAGATGCTGCATCCACATTCGGCAATGTGATTTCTGTCATGCGATCATGAATCGCCGCTAGAACAATTTGTTGCTGGTCTGCATTCAAGGCTTTTTTGCTGGTCCAGTAAACCTGAAGACCGCGCTCAATCCTTAAAACGTCTAAACCACAATGATGGGCAATATCAGTTGCTTTACTGGCCCATGGTGAAATCGTCCCCAAACGAGGAGCAACCACTGAATGATCTTGCTTGCCAGCAAATAAACCCTTGGCTTCCTGAAGGACAAAAGGCTCGCCGTAATTCAGCAAGCCTTTGAGGACTGATAACTGGTCACCAACGATGGGAGCAGCAGACCAAATAAAGTGCACAAATTGCGCTTGTATCTGCGTCAGCTCGACACCCTGCTCAACTAAGGAGCTCAACAGGCGCTGTTGACGGAATTGAGAGAGGGCTTGGGCCCCAGGAAGGCTTAAAAAACGGTGGTTTGCAGGCATCCCAAGATTATAAAACGAATGGGATTTCCGCTCTTATTTTTAAGCCCATTTTTGGCAAAAAGGCTGATTTTGATGGGTTCTAGGGGGTATCTACTTTAGGCTGAAACGATTTTTCCAGCATTAATCACCATTTGACGCTGGCAGCGCTTGGCTAAAGCCATGTCATGGGTAACCAAAATGAGCGTTGATCCGGAATCTTGATTTAGGGTAAATAGCAAATCAATCACTTTTTGACCGGTCACTTCATCCAAACTTCCAGTAGGCTCATCAGCAAAAAGGATGTCTGGCTCAGTTACAAAAGCCCTTGCCAGAGCTACTCGCTGCTGCTCGCCCCCTGAAAGGGTTTTCGGATGGTGATTTAAACGCTCACCCAATCCGACCTTTTCTAGCCAAACCTGTGCTTTGGATGCCGCTTCATGCCTAGGCATACCCTTGAGCTCAAGAGGTAACTGGACATTTTCTAGAGCACTTAAGTGGTCAATTAATTGGAAGGATTGAAAAACAAAACCCACGTGACGTGATCTGATTTCAGCACGACCATCTTCAGTAGCAGCAGAAATATTCTGCCCCATCAAATGGACCTCGCCACTGCTCGGGGTATCCAAGCCAGCCAATAGTCCTAGCAAAGTACTTTTGCCAGAACCGCTAGTACCCACAATAGCAAGACTTTCACCTTCAGATACCGAAAATTGAATATCGTGCAAAATAGTTAAGGGTCCATCTACCGTTTGGACTGTTTTACCAAGATGAGATACTTCAAGTACAGAATTTAAAGAATGGGTTGGCATTAAATGGTCTTTGGCAGCAGTTTTATCGTCAATATGGAAGCAAACAAGCGCTTGCGAATCCATCACATGGTAATGGTGTTTGCCCTTGCTTGCTTGAGTGTTTTATATACAACTAACAGTATGGCTCAAAACAATCCCCATTCGAAGATCCTCATTCTAGGAGATAGTCTTTCAGCGGAATACGGCCTAGCTAGAGGAACAGGTTGGGTAGCCTTATTAGAGAAGCGCTTAAGTCAACAATACCCCCAATGGCGTGTCATGAATGCCAGCATTAGCGGTGAAACAACAGCCGGCGGACAAACCCGTTTGGGTCCCTTACTGAAGAATCAGAAACCACAGATAGTCGTGATTGAATTGGGCGCTAATGACGCATTGCGTGGATTGCAACTCCCAAATACTGAAAAGAATCTCAAGCAGATGATTCAGCTATCTCAATCCTCAGGCGCTCAAGTACTCCTTGTTGGCATGAGAATCCCACCTAACTATGGCATTGAGTACACACAACGCTTTTTTAATTTATTTGGCAAATTAGCAGAATCAGAAAAAGTTAAACATGTGCCATTTTTCTTAGAAAAGGTGGCAGACAAGATTGAACTATTTCAAGCGGACCGAATTCATCCCAATGAAAAAGCTCAAAGCATCATGCTAGAGAATGTTTGGGGACAACTAAAGCCCCTGCTCCAATAAACTGAGCCTAGACCAACTCAAGCGGCAAACGAATCACAAACTCAGCCCCACCTGATGGAGCGGCTTGATAAGTGATCTTGCCTTGATGTCTTTCAACGATGTGTTTACTCAACCAAAGGCCTAAGCCCATCCCTGCACTTTTATTAGTCTTCATTAACTCAAAAAGGCTAGGAATTAATTCTTGAGGCACACCAGGTCCGTTATCTGAAAAACTTAACTCAACATAACCATCAAGATCTTTTGTTTGGATAAGAATTTTCTTATCCATCATATTTAATTGAGAGAGTGAGTCCATCGCGTTATTGACTAAGTTCAAGATCACTTGCTGAAACTCACTTGAATTAATCGCAACTAATTGCTTTGAATTCAAATTAAAGGCGGCCTGTATACCCCTATCTCTTGCCTGAGGCAGAATGATGGGAATTAAGGAGTCGACTAAAGTATCAAGAGCAATAGATTTAGTGCTGATCTGCTCTTCTCTAAAGATACCTCTAAGTGTCGACACAATATTAGCAATCCGTGCGTTGTCATGCTCAATGCTTTTAACAATTTCTTTGATCGCTTGAGGATCCAATTCATTGGAATTCAACTTTTCTTGGAAAAACTGGGTGTTGAGCTGAATAGCGGCAATCGGTTGATTGAGCTCATGCGCGATCGAAGCAGATAAAGCACCTGTGGCTGCAGTCTTATTGGCTTTAGATAAATGAGAAATTAAACCTTCTCGCTCGATTAATAGTTTTTTAATGACATCATTCTCTAAAACTACTTGTGCATTAGATAAAGCAATTTTTTCAGCCCAATACCCAGCAATCGCTACATAAGATATGGTGTTAGTAACCAACTGCGCAATCGTACAAAAAATTAATACTTGCGGGATCTGATCAACTTGCTTGATGGCAACAGCGCTGATGCCCAACACAATCAAACGTGTCACTGCAAAAAAGATCTCAACGACTGTCGCATACTGCAAATAAGATAATTGTGGAGAATTTTGCAATCTTCGCGCAGCTGATAATTCATACAATTGCCAAAACAGTAAGCCCATAATCAAGACGACAATACCAAATGTTCTTACTTCAAAAGTACTATGAACTCTCAGTAGCTCAAAAAATACTATAAAAATAATGGTAGAGATGATCGCAAAATTTTTAATGCGCTTACTGATCTCTTGATTCAATGAGCGACAAAACAAGCCCTGAGAAATAGTTGCTATAAAAAATAATCCATTAGCAATCGTAAAACTAAAACCTGGCTTTGAAACATCATCGATGAAAATGACGCCTAATCCAAAAAGCACCAAAGCAAGGATATTAAATGCCAAAGAAGCCAACCAATAAATACTTGGCTTGACGAGATTACTAGCCCGATAGTAATGCGACATGCCCAATAGCAAACCTAATTGAATGGTTGCTAAGATAAAAAAATAAAGGGCAATTAATGACTTCATGGAGTTATGTTACTCGATTTAAATAAGAAAAAAGCCCCGACAGTCATCACTATCGGGGCTTTAAAATTGATTGTGCCAGCTTATTTAACTTGATTGATTTGCTTAAGACCGGCTCGGTCTCTCACGCTATCAAAATAAGTAGCGCCTTCAGCTTGAGTACCTAATTGAGCTACTTGCTGAGCTTGCTCAGCGCGTAACTTAGGATCTGCTTTAACAGGCTGTTGAACTTTAGTCACTCGGTAGATAGCTGTTCCACCACCATTGATCGGGGCACTCACAATAGCAGGCAATTTAGCAGCTTCTACAGACATAATGGCATCCATTGCTGGGGCATTTAAGTCAGTAGGCTTGTTACGAGAAACCCATTTAGCTCCAGCAAATCCTGCGGCATCTGTTGGATTATTTTGCGTTGCCTGAAGTTTGTCTTGAGCCGCTTTATTGGCTAATTCAGCAGCTAAACGTAAGCTCACCTGCTTTTTTACTTCGGCCTGAACAACGCTCAAAGGAAGAGCTGCTTGCGCTTGGTGATTCGCCACACGAGCCACCACAATTTTGCCAGGTGACACTTCTTGAGCTTCGATGTTACGGCGATTTCTAATGGCATCATCACTGAATACAGCAGCCAATAGCTTAGGATTATTGAGAGGATGATCAGCAGGTAGACCTTTAGTCCCAGCACGTGTGAGGCCTTTGACTGTTTGAATCGATAACTTCAAACGCTCAGCTACCGGCTTTAGGCTATCTGGCTGCTCATACGCCATATTGGCAAACAAGTCAGCTTTTTCAGCAAAAGCTTTTGGGTCATCTTTAGCATTACCCACCAAAACAACTAACTCAACATCAATCATTTCTGGCGCTTGGAACGCATTGATATTGGCCTGATAAAAAGCTTCTAACTCTTGCTGCGTTGGATTAACTTTGGACATGAAATCAGCTGGCGCAAAACGCATCACTTGAACTTCACGCTCTGTTTCAAAAGCTTGAGAAATCTTTTCAGCAACTTTTCTAGAACCAATACCAGTTGCTAAAACGGAGGTTACTACCTGACGGCTCAATAACTCATAACGACGACCATTCTCAAACTGATCCACTGTCATTTGGTTGCTGGCTAATAGTTGCTTGTAGCGCTGAGAGTCAAATTGACCATCTTTATATAAAGCACGAATCTCTGGAATCTGAGTTAAGTCTTTTGCCAAAGTCTCTGGAGTGATCTTCAGCTTGAGAGATTTGATCTCATAAGCCAATAAACGCTGTTGGACTAACTCACTCAAAACAGATTGTTTGAAAGGTACACTGTTTAAGACCGCAGAGTCTACCTTACGACCCTGTTGTTGCAAGCGATCACCACGTGCCTTGACTGCATTATCTAATTCTTGACGGGTAATGCTTTGGCCATCAATTTTGACCAAGTCGGTATCTTTACCGATGTCACGCATATAACTCTCAACACCTAGAAATACGAATGATGGAAGAATGAGAAGCAGCAACAGCCCCATCAGTAATTTTTGGTACTTACGGATCGATTCAAGCATGGATTTTTTGGGTAGATTTGACGTAGAAAAGTCAGAAGAAATCTGTGGTGGGTGCTGACGGGGTCGAACCGCCGACATTCGCCTTGTAAGGGCGACGCTCTACCAACTGAGCTAAGCACCCACAGAGAAGACGAAAGTATACAGTACCTTCATCCCCACTGCAAATTTTTTCATCGTTTAAGTTATTAATATTCCTCATGCTGATATCTTTCAATCAGCATGAGGTCTTTTCTTTCTTATTACAGCTATTAGTGCTTGATGACCTCACCGCTTGCTGCAGCAGCAGTTTTACTTGCTTCAGCAGCTTTGGCGATTTCCTCAGGAGTTAATTCAGGCAAAGGTGTTGGCACTTTTTCTAAAGCCAACTCCAATACTTGATCAATCCAACGCACCGGTCTGATTTCAATTCCATTTTTGACGTTATCAGGAATATCAGTCAGATCCTTCACATTCTCTTCAGGGATCAAGACTAATTTGATACCACCGCGATGAGCTGCCAATAGTTTTTCTTTCAAACCACCAATTGGCAATACTTCACCACGCAAAGTGATCTCACCTGTCATCGCCACATCAGCCCGAACTGGAATGCCTGTGATCACAGACACCAAAGCCGTTGTGATCGCAATACCAGCAGATGGGCCATCTTTCGGAGTTGCGCCTTCTGGGAAGTGAATATGAATATCTTTCTTCTCAAATGCCTCTTCAGAGATACCCAACTTGCGACCACGAGAACGAACCACTGAGCGCGCAGCCTCAACAGATTCCTTCATCACATCACCCAAAGAACCTGTGCGGATCGTATTACCTTTACCCGGCATCAAAGCTGCTTCAATGGTCAATAGATCACCGCCGACTTCAGTCCAAGCCAAACCAGTCACCTGGCCCACTTGATTTTCTTTAGCAGCCAAACCAAAGTCATAACGACGCACTGATAAGAACTTGTCTAGGTTAGAGCCATCCACAGTGACAGGTGCTGCCTCTTTCTTCAAGAGCAACAGTTTCACAACCTTACGGCAGATCTTGCTGATTTCTCTTTCTAAAGCACGCACACCCGCTTCGCGTGTGTAGTAACGAATGATGTCGCGAATCGCTGACTCTTCGACCTTGATCTCACCTGCTTTGAGACCGTTACCTTTGATTTGCTTAGGCAACAAATAGCTCATCGCAATATGTGTTTTTTCGTCTTCGGTATAACCCGCCAAACGAATCACTTCCATACGATCCAATAATGGACCAGGAATATTGAGTGAGTTAGATGTTGCAACAAACATCACATCAGATAAGTCGTAATCCACTTCCACATAGTGATCTTGGAAAGTGTGATTTTGCTCAGGATCCAAAACCTCCAACATCGCACTCGCTGGATCGCCACGGAAATCCATACCCATCTTGTCAATCTCATCCAACAAGAACAATGGATTACGTACGCCTACCTTCGTCAAGCTCGTCAAAATCTTGCCTGGCATTGAACCGATATAAGTACGACGGTGGCCACGAATCTCAGATTCATCACGCACACCACCTAAAGCCATACGTACAAACTTGCGGTTCGTTGCACGAGCAATCGATTGACCCAAAGATGTTTTACCAACACCAGGAGGACCAACTAAACATAGGATCGGGGCCTTCACTTTTTCAACGCGTTGTTGAACAGCGAGGTATTCCAAGATACGTTCTTTCACTTTATCTAGACCGTAGTGATCTTCGTTAAGAACTTTCTCAGCATTGGTTAGATCATTGTTAACTTTGCTCTTCTTTTTCCAAGGCAAGTTAGTCAATGTTTCAACGTAATTGCGCACCACTGAAGCTTCAGCTGACATCGGTGACATCAACTTCAACTTCTTAATTTCAGCATCAACTTTTTTCTGAGCTTCCTTAGGCATCTTGGCAGCTTTGATACGTTTCTCGAGTTCCTCGATATCCGCACCCTCTTCACCTTCACCTAATTCTTTTTGAATGGCCTTCACTTGCTCATTCAAATAGTACTCACGTTGACTCTTTTCCATCTGACGCTTGACGCGACCACGGATACGTTTTTCAACTTGCAAGATATCAATCTCGCTCTCAAGGTGAGCCAAGATTGCTTCAAGACGTTCTACAACTGTTGCAAGCTCAAGTAAGCGTTGCTTTTGCTCAAGCTTGATTGGCAAATGAGAACAAATGGTGTCAGCCAAACGAGCTGCATCATCGATACCCTGCAATGTCGCAAGAACTTCTTGAGGAATCTTTTTGTTCAATTTGACGTATTGGTCAAATTGAGAAACCACCGCGCGACGCAAAGCTTCAATTTCAGGAACTTCACTAGAAGCAATTTCATGTGGCGTTGCTTCACACATAAAGTACTCTAAGCTGTCTTCAACATTGCTCACATCTGCTCGTTGCGTTCCCTCAACAAGTACCTTAACAGTACCGTCTGGCAGTTTGAGCATTTGCAGAATCTTTGCAATACAACCTACCGTATACAAATCTTCCACTTCAGGCTCATCTTTAGCAGCAGTTTTTTGAGCAACTAATAAGACGCTTTTGCCACTCTCCATGGCAGCTTCTAGGGCTTTAATAGATTTTGGTCGACCCACGAACAATGGAATAACCATGTGAGGGAACACCACCACATCTCTCAACGGCAACAATGGCAATTGGATGGGTTCAGAAGGAAGTAACAAGTCACCAGGCATGGTTGATCTCCAAATTGTGTTTGTAATTTCCTACAAGGTAAGA
>JAHEBW010000018.1 GCA_024642065.1 Polynucleobacter sp.
AATATTTTGTTTGGTAAATTTGAGATAATTGCGGACTTATAGAAAAACAAAAGTAAGCATCCCTTGACATCTATTGATAACAGCCAATTAAATCGCCTCCCAAGCCCCTGGTCTGAAGCTCTTAGCCTTCATCTGCAGGATGGTGAGCAGCTTATAGCCGCTTTGGAAGTTGATTTAAACCAAGAATTACAGTTTTCTAATGGCTTGGTTTGTTTGACCAATTTAGGCTTGCTTGCTTATAAAAACCAGAATAATTCGGGTTTTAATGATCCAGATTCTTGGGTGCGCTGGGGTTTTGCTGAAGATTTAGATTTACAGACCCATGACCATGGTGGGGTAGCAACTCTTGAATTAGTTAATCGAGCTGGTCGCCTAGCTTCATGGCGATTCACCCTAGCTCAAAACCCGGCTGCTAATCGCCTGATTCAGCAATACAAAATTGAACAGGGTCAATTTTTAGGCCACATACATCCAGATAGTGATTTGGTAGGTCAGCCTGTTTGCCCGACATGTTGGGTGCCGCTTCCTCCAGATCAAGATGAGTGCCCAGCTTGCACTTCTGAAAATTTAACAGCTCCATCTACTTGGACTTTATTTCGATTGTGGCGTTTCGCTAAGCCTTACAAGGGCCAGCTATTGGCGGGCTTCTTACTCACATTAGCATCTACTGCTGCCACACTAGTTCCACCCTATTTGACAATGCCTTTGATGGATGACATTTTGTTGCCATATCAAAGCGGTCAAGCGATTGATCGTCAACTCACTATTTACTACTTAGCAGCTTTATTTTTAGCTGCTTTATTGGCTTGGGGTCTAGGCTGGGCAAAGACATACATCTTGGCTTTAGTCAGTGAACGTATCGGCGCAGATTTGCGGACCAGTACCTATGAACATCTCATGAAGTTGTCATTGGAGTATTTCGGCGGTAAAAGAACTGGTGACTTAATGGCTCGAATTGGCTCTGAGTCAGATCGAATCTGTTTATTCCTCTCATTGCATTTATTAGATTTTGCAACTGATGTTTTGATGATTGTGATGACTGCTGTTATCTTGGTTTCGATAGATCCTTGGTTGGCATTAGTTACTTTGACACCATTGCCATTTATTGGCTGGGCTATTCATGTAGTACGTGACAAATTACGTTTTGGCTTTGAAAAGATCGATCGTATTTGGTCTGAAGTGACTAGCGTCTTGGCAGACACTATTCCAGGTATTCGTGTGGTGAAAGCATTTGCTCAGGAAGAGCGAGAGACAGATCGTTTCCGTCTAGCTAATCAACATAACTTAGCTGTGAATGATCGCGTTAATAGGGTTTGGGCCTTGTTCTCTCCAACCATCACATTATTAACAGAGATTGGTTTGTTGGTGGTTTGGGCTTTCGGTATTTGGCAGATCTCTCGAGATTTGATCACCGTAGGTATGTTGACAGCTTGCTTGGCCTATATTGGACGCTTCTACACACGCCTTGATTCAATGAGTCGAATTGTTGCGTTTACTCAACAAGCTGCAACAGCTGCTAAGCGTATCTTTGATATTTTGGATCACGTGTCTAGCGTCCCTGAGCCGGCGCAACCTGTGAAATTAACAAAAGTAGAAGGTCGGATTGATTTGCAAAACGTTGGTTTCCGCTACGGTAATCGTGCAGTAACCAAAGGCATTAATTTACAAATTGCCCCAGGTGAGATGATTGGCTTGGTTGGTCATAGTGGTTCGGGAAAAAGTACTTTGGTGAACTTAATTTGCCGTTTCTATGATGCGGCAGAGGGCACCATCAAGCTCGACGGCGTTGATATTCGCTCTATTGCTGTTGCCGACTACAGAAGACATATTGGCTTGGTATTGCAAGAGCCATTTTTATTCTTTGGCACGATTGCTGAAAATATTGCTTATGGCAAACCTCATGCAACGCGCGAGGAAATTATTGCAGCAGCTAGAGCTGCGCACGCTCATGAATTCATTCTTCGCTTACCTCACGGTTACGACTCTTTGGTTGGTGAGCGAGGTCAGTCATTGTCTGGCGGTGAGCGTCAACGCATTTCTATTGCACGAGCTTTATTGATCGATCCACAAATTCTCATTTTGGATGAGGCCACTTCATCCGTTGACAGTACAACTGAAAAAGAAATTCAGAAAGCTTTAGACAACTTGGTGAAAGGTAGAACAACTATCGCGATTGCGCACCGCTTGTCGACGCTTCGTAAAGCAGATCGTTTAGTGGTTTTGGATAAAGGCCAGGTTGTTGAGGAGGGCAGTCACGAGCAGTTGATGAGCCTACAAGGAGTTTATCGTCGCATGTATGACACGCAGGCAAGACAAGCAATGGATGCCGTAGATGCGGAATTAGGAGTGACCCATGCCTAACAAAATAACTTCTTTTTCTTTATCTAGAAATTCATTTGGGCAACTTTGTTTAGTTGATCAAGTTGGGCAGATGCATGAGCAGGTCGTTCCTGTGCGCGCCTTCCCAATTAGTCATCCTCATGAGGCTATTGCAATTGTTGATCGTGATGGGCATGAGTTAGTTTGGTTGGATAAGCTAGAACAAGTGAATCCTGAGAATCAGAAGCTAATTCAAGAGGAGTTAGCTAGTCGGGAGTTTATGCCTGTGTTAACAAAGATTAATCAGGTATCTACATTTGCAACGCCAAGCACATGGCAGGTGGAAACAAATCGTGGCCCTACAGAATTTATTTTGCGTGGTGAAGAAAATATTCGCCGCGTTAATAAGGCAATGTATCTCATTTCAGATACACATGGCGTCCAATATTTGATTCAAGATATTCAGGTTTTAGATAAGCATACACGCCGCTTATTGGATCGTTTTTTATAAGATACATCATGAACGCGACTCATCAAAACACTCAATTTGAAACTCGCGGTATCGAACTGGTTTTATCAACGACTTTCGAGAGAGATCAAGCCGTTGATCAAATGAAAGCTTTCATCGGTGGACATGGCTTGAGTGACTGCGTCGATATTTCTCACTCTGCTGATTCAAGTACAGCTACATTTAAGTTAAAAGAAGCGTATCGAAAAAAATGGGCGCCTGAGTGGAATACCAATCGTCTTTATGAAACCTTATCCTTAGGTGGTTATCAAGTAAAGCAAGATCTCGATAAAGAGATTGTGGTGGCCATGCTGTTGGCGACCATCCCATTTACCTTCCCAAGTTATGAAGAGTTTTTCTCTGCAGTGCAAATCAGACATCACGTTGTGATGGCGGGTCATTTGGCTGCGTTAAATTTTGATACTGATGCTGCTGAAAGACCCGAAGATTATTGGCATTACGATGAAGAGGCTGGATTTTTACTGAATGCCGGTAAGTCAATCATTGATGCCTTGATTAAGGCGACTCAACCAAAAGATATTGAGGGCGCCTATTCTTTCTCCTGTTATCGCGCCACAGAGTACGTCATTTTGTTAAGCATCGCACAAGAGTTAAAGGCTGTGAATCCAGTCTTGTTGAAGCGCTTAGAAGAAAGATCTGAAAACAGAGCCATTCGTTCTGGCGAATTTCATGAAGTTTTTCTAAAAGAATATGGCTCTATAGAGCAGCCATTTCCAATGAAGTATTACGTTCCCGGTGATCGTGTTTGGTTTAGAAACCCTGATAGCCGCTCTTCAGATGTTTCTGGATATGAGGGTTCTTGGGTGATTTATTTGGGGCACAACCTATTTACTAATTTCTGGAAAAGAGACCAACCATTTACCTTGGAAACTAAATGCATTGAGGTTTTTCACTGGAAGGATGGCGCTTATTTAGATCAAGATGGTGAACTTCAAATCGATGAAACTATTGTTGAGTCTTGTGTCGCTAAAACATTGGCTGATCCGGTGAGCTATCAAAAAACACTAGAACGAATGATGCGATATCGCGATCCTAAGGGTGTTTATGACCAGGGCGGTTGCATCGATACCTCTAGAGAATCGCCAAGATTAGTATGTCCTAAAACTTCTGATATTCATATTCCTAATTAATTTTCTGGAAAATACGGCTGATATTGCTGTAGGAATTTTCTGATTCTTGTGTAGGAAACTTCTTATTCTTGTGTAGGAAGAATTCCGTATCACCCATCTTCCCCCTTATATCTATTGATTTGTATTAATTAAGAGTTAGCAGTTTTGTTGACTTGGATACTTTCATAACTTTAGTCCCGTATACAAGCATCTGAATGCCTCCTATTCTCATCTTTCGATTTTTCGATTGATATAAGTGGAGGAGACAAATGGTGCATGACAACCATGGATTAAAACGAAGTCTGCAACCTAGGCATATTCGATTAATGGCTTTAGGTTCAACAATAGGTGTTGGATTATTTTTAGGTTCAGCAACCGCTATTCAACTAGCAGGACCATCCATCATCTTAGGTTACATATTGGCTGGTTTAGTTGCTTTTATTGTTTTAAGAGCGTTAGGTGAAATGGCTGTTCATGAACCTGTATCAGGATCTTTTTCACATTACGCCACACGTTACATCGGACCATTGGCAGGTTATTTAGTAGGCTGGGGTTACTGGACCTATTGGATTGTTGTCGGACTTGCTGAAATTACGGCGGTAGGTGTTTATATGACCCTATGGTTCCCTGATGTTCCTCAATGGATATGGGCTCTATCTTCAATACTCGCCATGGGTGGCATTAACTTTGTTGCTGTAAAAGTTTTTGGTGAGTTTGAGTTCTGGTTCTCGTTAATTAAGGTAGTAGCGATTGTTGCCATGATTGCCATTGGTTGCAGCATGATCTTCTTTGGCCTTGGCAACGGTGGTGAGGCAATCGGCATAGCTAATTTATGGCAACACGGCGGCATATTCCCTAACGGTGCAGAAGGCTTCTTACTTTCCTTGCAGATGGTCTTATTTGCCTACGTAGGTATTGAGATGATTGGTTTATCCGCTGGTGAAGCAAAAGATCCAACTAGAACCATTCCTATGGCGATTGATTCTTTAGCTTGGCGCATCCTCATTTTTTATGTGGGCGCTTTGTTTGTCATTTTGGCAATTTTCCCTTGGCATCAAGTAGGTCAGAACGGAAGTCCCTTTGTGGCGATGTTTGAAAGCTTAGGTTTGCGAGAGGCTGCAGGGATTATTAATTTTGTTGTCATTACAGCCGCGCTTTCTTCTTGTAATGCTGGCATCTTTAGTGGTGGACGATTGCTTCTAGGCCTATCTAAGGGTGGGAATGCACCTAAGGCCTTATCTGAATTATCAGCTGCAGGTGTTCCAGTTAAAGCTATTTTGATGACCATCTTGTTGCCAACCATTGGTGTTGCCTTGAACTATTTCGTCCCTGAAAAAACATTTCAATGGATCACTGCAGCGGTCACTTTGATTGGCTTATTGGTTTGGATTGCTATTTTGTATACCCAAATTCAGTTTAGAAAAAGCCTGACTCAAGAGGGTGCTGCCGCCTTGCCTTACCGCGCCATCTTGTGGCCGTATGGATCATGGTTCGCCATCTTTTTTGTGGTGTTTGTGATTGGATTAATGGCTTATTCAGAATCAACCAGAATGGCCTTCTACGTGGGTCCTCCGATTCTGATTGGATTAACAGCTTTGTATTTTATTTTTGGTTTACATAAAAGAGAGAGGAGCAAATTATGATTGTTGGAGTACCTAAAGAGATAAAAAATCACGAATACCGAGTAGGTTTAACGCCGGACCAAGTTAATGAACTACGCCAATTTGGTCATCAGGTATTGATCGAGAAAAAAGCTGGTGAAGCGATTGGCTTTATGGATGAGCATTATGTAATGGCTGGTGCTGAGATGGTTGACCAAGCTAAAGATGTGTTTGATAGATCAAATCTGATTGTTAAGGTTAAAGAGCCGCAAGCTAGTGAATGCAAGATGTTGAAGTCCGGTCAAACATTATTTACCTATTTGCATCTTGCGCCAGATCCTGCACAAACTCAGGCGCTTATTCAATCCAATGCCATCTGTATTGCCTATGAAACGGTGACCAGTTCAAATGGTCGTTTACCTTTGTTGGCCCCTATGAGTGAGGTGGCCGGCCGTATGTCGATTCAAGCAGCAGCCCATCACTTAGAGAAATCACAGGGCGGAAGAGGTTTGTTGTTGGCAGGAGTTCCAGGGGTATCTGCAGCTCATGTGGTGATATTGGGTGCAGGCGTTGTGGGCACATCAGCCATGCAGATGGCTGTTGGTCTAGGCGCACAAGTCACGATTTTGGATAAAAATGTAGATCGATTAAGAGATTTGGATTTGGTCTATGGCAATCGAATTCAAACCCTATATTCAAGCTCATCAAACATTGAAAGATCAGTACTTCAGGCAGATGTGGTGATTGGAAGTGTTTTAGTTCCTGGGGCTTCTGCGCCAAAGTTGGTGACAAAAGCGTTGGTAGCCAAAATGAATCCTGGTGCGGTCATGGTCGATGTGGCAATTGATCAAGGTGGTTGCTTTGAGACATCGCATCCAACTACCCATCAGGAACCAACATATCTAATCGATGATGTGATTCATTATTGTGTTGCTAATATGCCGGGGGCGGTGGCTAGAACATCAACCATTGCATTAACAAATGCAACTGCACCATTTGTAATGAATTTGGCAAATCGAGGTTCTGAGGCTGCGATGCTAAAGAATCAACATTTGTTGAATGGCCTCAACATTTATCAAGGTCATGTATGTTGTGAAGCTGTAGCAAGAGCTCAGGGTTTAGATTATGTAGATCCCAAAAGCCTGCTTCTTTAATTAGCATCCGGTGTGAATGGCTAGAAAAAAGCCACCTCGTATTGAGGTGGCTTTTTTGACTGATGAACTATGTTAGTTATCAAAACTATTAAAGTTGATTAATTCTCAAGATGGTATTTTTGAATTAATGTCACTTCGTTTTTAGAGCCTAAAACAACAGAAACTCTTTGATGAAGTTGCTCTGAAGGCAGAGAAAGAATGCGTTCCTTGCCATTGACTGAAGCCCCGCCTGCTTGCTCAATCAAAAAGCTCATCGGGTTGGCTTCATACATTAGGCGCAACTTGCCTGGTTTTTTGGGATCTCGCTTATCCCACGGGTACATAAATACACCACCGCGACAAAGAATGCGATGGACATCAGCCACCATGGAAGCAATCCAGCGCATATTAAAATCTTTTTGACGCTTGCCTTCAACGCCAGCAAGGCATTCGTCGACATAACGTTTAACGGGTTGATCCCAGTGACGCATATTGGACATATTGATAGCAAATTCTTTGGTATCAACTGAGATCTGAATATTTTCTTTGATCAATAAGAAGTCGTTGGTTTCATGGTCTAGCGTAAACATATGGACGCCTTGACCTGTTGTGTAGACCAAAGTTGTTTGTGGGCCATAAACCACGTAACCAGCTGCTAGTTGCTCATCGCCTGACTGTAGGAAATCTTTTTCAGTGGCTGATCCAGCATGCTTCTTTTCCAAGATAGAAAAAATGGTGCCAATAGAAACGTTCACATCAATATTGGATGAGCCATCAAGTGGATCAAATAATAAAAGGAACTTGCCAGAGTTATTGGCGGGGAAGATGGTTTCCATTTCCTCTGAAGCCATTGCAGCCAAAGTTTGATCTTTGCCGCAAGCTTCCAAAAGAATGTCATTGGAAATAATGTCTAACTTCTGTTGTGTCTCACCTTGAACGTTACCGCTACCTGCTGAGCCAATGATGCCGGCTAAGGCGCCTTGTTCAACTTGCTTAGCAATTAATTTACAAGCATTCGCTACTGAAATTAATAAAGAAGCAGGTATCTCAGAGTTTGTCTTGCCTAGCTCTGAAATGTATTTTGTAAAAGTGGTGCCTTGCGACATAGAATTCTCTCTATTAACTATTAAGTGCTTTTTCAATAACTTCAGCAACATCTGAAGATAGATTTTGGTGTTCAGATATGAATTTTAGTGCTGATTTCATATGAACCTGATAATTTGGCGCAAATTGCTTCCAGCGGTCCAGTGCTCTGGCTAATCTTGCCGCTACTTGAGGGTTGATTTGGTTGAGTTCAATGACCTGATTTGCCCAGAATTGATAGTTTTCTGGGGATGCTTGATGAAAAGCCCCTGGATTATTCATACAAAATGCATGAATTAAGCTTCTTACTCGGTTAGGGTTTTTGATATTGAAATCAGGGTGCTTTCTAAGCTCGGTGACATCTTTCATAACCGATGTTTTCCCTGAGAGATCACTTTGGCGAGAGGCTTGTAAAGCAAACCATTTATCAATCACTAGAGCATCTGATTTAAATCTCTCGTGAAAATGTGCTAAACAGCCTTGCGCCTTATCTGATGCGAAATTCACCAAAATTGCTAATGCAGCATATTGATCAGTCATGTTGTTGGCTGATTGATATTGTTGATATGCCCAATTTTCTGCTGCCTCATGCTGGCCATCCGCTAGCATATGAAGAGCTAAATTCTTTAAGGCACGCTTACCCGCGCTCTTTGCGTCTGGACTATAAGTGCCTGTACTTTGATGTTGTTCAAATGCCCAGCGCCATTCTTCTTGTAGCGCCTTAGCTAATTGTTGTCGTACTTGGCGACGCGATTGGTGGATGCTTTGAGGGTCAATAACTGCTACCTGTTCATACAAATAGCTCTCTGCGGGAAGGGTAAATATTAGATCCTTGAATGCGGGATCTAAAGTTTCATCCTTTAGGATCGCTTTAAATGTTTGGATAACTTCTGCATCTAAAAGTTTTTTATTCAAGATGCAGCTCATGAAAATCTTTTGTGCCGCTTCCCAGCGATTAAAAGCATCATCATCGTCTTTTAATAAAACCAATAAATCTTCTTCACTTTGCTCAAAATCAAGAATGATCGGGGCCGAGAAGTTTCGATTAATTGATAGGACAGGTTTCTTAGTCAAGCCTGGGATAGTGATAGTCTGACTTTCTTCTTTCAGCTCCAGCAATGTTTCTTGATGAGCTGTGCTGCCATTCACTAACTTGTACAAAAGTGGAATATGGAATGGCTCTTTCTTACTTTGCCCAGGAGTGGCAGCGCAGGATTGAGTCAGTGTGATTTGATAGGTGCCAGCATTAAATGATTCTGCAACTTTTACTTTTGGAGTGCCTGCTTGGCTATACCAATGTTTGAACTGGTTGAGATCCTTATTGTTGGCATCAGCCATGGCAGCAACAAAATCATCGCAAGTGACAGCTTGACCATCATGTCTCTTAAAGTAAAGATCCATTCCTTTGCGGAAACCATCTTGACCTAAAAGAGTTTGCTGCATGCGAACAACTTCAGAACCTTTTTCGTAAACAGTAACCGTATAGAAGTTATTAATTTCTTGATAGCTGTCAGGGCGAATAGGGTGAGCCATTGGGCCTGCATCCTCTGGAAACTGAACTTGGCGCAATAGTCTGACATCTTCGATACGTTTAACTGCTTTACCAGATGCACTGCCCATTTGATCGGCAGAGAATTCCTGATCTCTAAAAACAGTCAATCCTTCTTTTAAAGATAGCTGGAACCAGTCTCTGCAAGTCACTCGATTGCCTGTCCAGTTGTGGAAGTACTCGTGGGCCACCACGCTTTCCACATTACCGTAATCGACATCTGTTGCGGTTTCCGGGTTGGCTAAAACAAACTTAGTATTAAAAATATTAAGACCTTTGTTTTCCATCGCGCCCATGTTGAAGTCGCCAACGGCAACAATCATGAATCGATCTAAATCTAATTCAAGGCCAAATCTCTTCTCATCCCATCGAATTGATGCAATCAATGAGTTCATGGCATGTTCGGTTTTTTCTAAGTCTTTTGACTCCACCCAAACCTGTAGCAACTTATCTTTACCTGACTGACTCTTGATTGTTCTCTCGATGGCTTCGAGCTTTCCTGCTACTAGGGCAAATAAGTAAGAAGGTTTTGGAAATGGATCATCCCAAGTTGCAGAGTGCCAGCCATTACCAAGGTCTTCTTCCTTGCTGAGGTTGCCGTTTGAAAGAAGCACAGGGAAGTCTTTTTTAAGAGCTCTTAGAGTTACTTGATAAGTCGCCATCACATCCGGACGATCTAAAAAGTAAGTAATCTTTCTGAATCCTTCGGCCTCGCACTGCGTAAAGAAATTGCCATTAGAGACATAAAGCCCCATCAGTGAAGTATTTTTCTCTGGGACGCAGGCGCTGGTGATGCTTAATTCAAATTCATCAGGCAGATTGTTAAGGGTTAACAATTCTGGTGTTAATTCGTAGTCACGAATCGGTTCATTATTAATTCGCACGCTGACCAGCTCTTGATCTTGACCATGAAGTACCAGTGAGGCGCCGGCACCTTTGATTTTTTTACTCATCTGCATGCGATTGACGACAATCGTTCTAGCAGGATTCAGCGCAATATCCAGTTCAACAGTCTTGATCAAAAATGCTGTTTCTTGGTATTCACTTCGTAAAAAAGTAACTGTGTTTTCTGTGCGAGCCATAAGTCGTTTTTATTTCTGAGTTATTTGTAGAGAAAAATTGTTGCAACACCAATTGCAATAAAAATAATAGCTGCAATTGCATGCACCCATTTAATAGGAAGAGCGGTTGTGAATTTTTGCCCCAACCAAACTGCCGGAGCATTCGCCAACATCATGCCAACAGTTGTTCCCATCACGACAGCGATTAAATCTTCATAACGAGCGCCAAGTGCTACGGTTGCAACCTGAGTCTTATCTCCCATCTCGGCGATAAAAAATAAAGATGTGGTGATGGTGAAGACTTTCCAAGTATTGTGCGTCAGAGGAGTGTCCTCATCTCCGTCTAGCTTGTCTGGAATTAAAAGCCATAAACCCAGTGCAATGAAGCCTACCCCTAAGATCCAACGAAGGGCGTCTGGGCTAAGCCATTGTGAGATAGCGCTACCAAGCCAAGCGGCGATCGCGTGATTGAGGATCGTAGCTACAAAGATGCCGCCAATGATGGCCCAGTGGCGGGTTTTGTATTTTGCCGCCAGCATCAGGGATAAAAGCTGGGTTTTGTCACCCATTTCGGCGAGTGCAACAATACTAGTTGCCAAAATAAAAGAATTAAAATCCATGTAAATCAATGACTTATGTTTATAAAATGCTGTTAGATAAAAACTATCGTAAAAATTAATAAATACAATTTAGCTATTAGTTTGTTTTAGACATACACTAAGACTGTCTAGTTAGATTGCTAAATCAATTTAGTAGTAATAGTAGATATAGCAATCGTAACCGACTTAGAAATTCAATCTATCGATAGGAGTCAAAAATGCCATCATTAAAAGGTAGTAAAACTGAGCAAAGCTTGAAAGATGCTTTCGCAGGCGAATCTCAAGCAAACCGTCGTTACTTATATTTCGCGAACATGTGTGACATCGCTGGCGAAAACGACGTAGCAGCATTGTTCCGCTCTACAGCTGAAGGTGAAACTGGTCACGCACACGGTCATATGGAGTTCTTGATCGAAGGTGGTGCAGGTGAGCCTGGTACAGGTATGCCTGGCCGTACACCAAAAGAAGCGCTAGAAGCCGCTATCCACGGTGAAACACACGAGTACACAGATATGTACCCAGGTATGGCTAAAACAGCACGTGACGAAGGATTCGACGAAATCGCTGATTGGTTCGAGACTTTGGCAAAGGCTGAGCGTTCACACGCTAACCGTTACCAAAAAGCATTGGATGTATTAGTAGCAGGTTAATAGCTCACTAAATCTTTCAAGGTTTTTTAAGGATTCCTGAAGTTGAAGCTAACTTCGGGAATCTCATAAAGAGTCTTCAGTATTTAGACGTTCAAATTAAGTAATTTCGATACAAACTATAAAAACAGGAAAATCGCCATGAGTCAGAGAGAAGGAAATTTGGAAGCTCCAACAAGGCACGCCTTAGATTGGAAAAATCCTGACTTCTATAACGAAGAAAAACTCAACGCAGAGATGGAGCGAGTCTTTGACATTTGTCATGGTTGCCGCCGCTGCGTTAGCTTGTGTGGTTCTTTCCCAACTTTGTTTGATCTTGTTGATGCCACTGACGATGGTGAAGTTCACGGTGTCGATAAGAAAGACTACGACAAGGTAGTTGATCAGTGTTACTTGTGCGATCTTTGTTATATGACCAAGTGTCCTTACACACCTCCACACGTTTGGAATTTGGATTTTCCACATTTGATGTTGAGAGCAAAAGCAATCAAGCATCAAAAAGGCGAAACAACATTCCGCGATAACGTTTTATCTTCAACAGATAAATTAGGAAGCTTTGCAGGTATTCCTATTGTTACTCAAACAGTGAACGCTGTTAACAGCACTAAGGTGATGCGTTCTGTGATGGAAGCAACTTTGGGTGTTGATAAGGATGCGTGGATTCCTAGTTATGCGCCTCAAACATTTAAACAGGTAGCAAAAGAATCAGCTGCATGGCCAGTTAAAGAAGGTGCAAAAACACCAGGTAAGGTTGCTGTTTATTCAACTTGCTTCATTAATTACAACGAACCAGGTATTGGTCAGGATCTTTTAAAGCTATTGGCGCATAACGAAATCCCATACAAGCTGGTTGAAAAAGAAGCTTGTTGTGGCATGCCTAAATTAGAGTTGGGTGATCTAGAGTCTGTAGAGAAAAACAAGAATATCAACATTCCGCAGCTTGTTGAGTTGGCAAAACAAGGTTATGCCATTGTGACGCCTATTCCATCTTGCACGTTAATGTTTAAGCAAGAGCTTCCTCTCATGTTCCCAGATGAAGCAGATGTACAGATAGTGAAAGATGCTATGTGGGATCCGTTTGAGTACTTTATTGCCCGTAATAAAGATGGCTTGCTTAAAACAGACTTTAAGGTTGAGTTAGGTAAAGTTAGCTACCACGTGCCATGTCATTTAAGAGTGCAAAACGTGGGTAAGAAAACTGCTGAAACACTACAAATGATTCCTGGTACAGAAGTGAATGTGGTTGAGCGTTGTTCAGGCCATGCGGGTACTTGGGGTGTTAAAAAAGAATTCCACAAGACAGCCATGAAAATCGGTAAGCCGGTATTTAAAAATATGGCCAGCACAGAACCTGACTTCATTAGTTCTGATTGTCAGTTAGCAGGACATCATATTGAGCAAGGTATGGAAGAGAATGGCTTGAAGAAGTCACAAATGGCTCACCCCATTGCTCTTTTAGCCAAGGCTTATGGATTGTGATCTAAAAAATTAGGAGTGGTACAGATGGAGACAGTAGTGAATAAAATTAAAAGAGAAGAGTTGTTAACTTTAGAGGCTTACTATAAGGCCCGTCCAGAAATGCGCCAGCGAGTTATTGCTGAACGAAAAAAAAGGACAGTTATCCTTGGAGAGCATCTTAATTTGATTTTTGAAAACAAATTATTGATGCAGTATCAAATCCAAGAAATGTTGCGTGTTGAGAAAATCTTTGAAGATGAAGGCATTCAGGATGAATTGGATACATACAATCCTTTGACTCCTGATGGCTCAAACTTCAAGGTCACAATGAAGCTTGAGTACGTCAACGAAGCCGATAGAAAGATCGCATTGGCTAAGTTGGTTGGTGTTGAGCATCGCATTTTCGTTGAGGTAGAAGGTCAGCCTCGTGTTTATGCCATTGCTAATGAAGATTTAGAGCGTTCAACTGCTGATAAAACATCATCAGTGCACTTCTTAAGATTTGAATTAACAGAGGCTATGAAGAAATCTCTAAAGGCTGGTGCGCAAATGAAGGTTGGTTGTGACCATCCTGAATATCCTTCGCACGTGGAGTCTTTGCCTGCTGAGACATTAGCTTCATTTTTGGAAGATTTATCCTAAAAGAAATCTTCAGTTACTAAAAATGCCGCGAAAGCGGCATTTTTTATTTCTATCAATATACTCAAGCTCATCGTCGATAATCATCAGATGAGTTTGAAAAACATCCTGCATTTAATTTCTTTAGGGGCCTTATGGGGTGCATCCTATTTATTCATTAGATTATCTATTGATGAATTTGGCCCTGTTTTGATTGCTGAGTTGCGCTTATTAATTGCGGCGATTCTTATTGGTCTGTTCTTGTTTCTAAATCCTGCAAGACGTACTCATTTAATTATTCAGAGTCGTGAGTGGGGTAGATTAATGGTGGTAGGAATCTTTAATTCAGCACTTCCATTTTGTTTGATTGCATTTGCTATGGGGAACTTAACAGCCGGCATGGGCGCCATACTGAATTCAACCGCACCTATCTGGGGCAGTCTCGTGGCTTATGTTTGGCTCCAAGAAAAATTGTCTAAGTGGCAAATGCTTGGTCTTCTACTTGGTGTATTGGGTGTATTTGTATTGGTGGGTGATAGCACTTCCTTCGATTTTTCAGGGCAGTTTCTTAACCCAATCGCTGTGCTAGTGGCGACTCTATCGTATGGTGCTTCAGCAAGTTACATTAAAAGATATTGCGCTGATTTATCGGCGCTAAAAATGACATTTGGCAGTATGTTGATGGGCGCTTTTGTACTGATGCCTTTAGCCTATTATTTTTGGCCTGAAGTACCTATTTCTTTCAATGCGTGGTTAGCCGTATTAGGCCTGGGAGCATTTTCAACTGCGTATGCTTATGTGATGTACTTTAGGTTAATCGAGGAGATTGGACCTGCTAAAGCCATTTCATCGACCTTTTTAATTCCGGTTTTTGGAATGTTATTGGGTGAGTTATTTTTAAATGAATCCATAACTCTTAGGATGATCGCAGGGGGTGTAATTATCCTTTTGGGAACTGCTATGTCAGTTGGGGTAATGAAAGTCTTTTATAACCAGCCTAATTCATGATGCAGAAAGCTTTCGGCATCTTTAGAAGGCGGATTTTTAAAGAAGGCGTCTTTATCAGTGACCTCAGAGCAAGATCCCTTTGAGATAAAGATGATTTGATTAGCAAGTCTTTCAACTTGAGCTAAGTTGTGAGATGTAAAGATGATCGAACTGCCTTGACCTGCTAATTTTTTAATGATGATTTCCATTTGGTCAGTAGAGCTCGGGTCAAGATTAGCAGTGGGTTCGTCTAATAGGATTGTTTTTGAGTTCTGAAGCTTGGCTCGTGCAAGACTTAAGCGTTGCCTTTCGCCTGCAGATAATTTCAGTGCAGATTGCTCAGCTAAATTCAATAGACCGACATCAGCTAGAGCTAAATCAATATCTGTATCGCTGATTGGGTCAATGTTTTCAGAATCTCTAATAATGGCTAAATTAGTTCTAACGCTGGCTCTAATAAGGGGTGTATGGTGCAACACCAGTGCCGAACGCAATTTATCCGCTCCAGGAAGGTAATTCCCAGAATCAAAATCGATAAGACCGTGAAGCAGTTTCAAAAAAGTTGTTTTGCCAGAGCCATTAGGGCCGATGATTGCCGTGATTCCTTCAAGAGGTATTGAAATATTAGCAGTCAAAATGGTTTTTTGACTTCTGATGATCTCGATGTTTTGTAGTTCTATTTGCTTGTGTAGAGCATTATCCATAGCGTCTCTCCGCAAGCAATTTAATTAAGAATATGACGAAGTTTGCAAAAAGAACAACAGCAAGAAGTACAAGTCCTAGAGCCAAGGCTAAGGGAAGATCGCCTTTACTTGTTTCCAGTGCAATTGCCGTTGTCATTGTTCTTGTACTTTGATCAATGTTGCCACCAACAATCATCACTGCGCCGACTTCTGAGATAGCTCTGGCAAAGCCAGCCAGAATGGTGATGGAGAGTGAAAAACGAGCATCCCAGATCAGCCATTTTATTTTGGCCAAGGGTCTTAAGCGCAGAGCTGTGAGTGTCTCGCCGTGAATTTGCCAGGTATCCTCAATGATCTGTCGAGTTAGAGCTGCAATTAAAGGGATTGTTAGACAGGTTTGAGCCAAGACCATACCCTTGGTAGTGAAGAGCCAGTTTAAGTCTCCCAAGGGGCCTGTTCGCGATAGTAATAGATAGATAACAACGCCCACAATAACGGTGGGTACTCCCATTAAGCTATTTAAGATGATGACAACCAATTCCCGCCCGGGAAATTGGCGGGCGGCAATCAAGGAGCCTAGGGGGATACCGACAATGCTACCAATCAGAAGTGCTGTTAGGCTAACTTTTAAGGAAATGAAAACGATGCCAAGAAGCTTGGCATCGAGTGTTTCTAAAAGTTGAAAAGCATCGCTAAAGGAAGAGTACATCTGACAAGCTTAATGCTTTTAATACTTTAGGGTTATTTTTTGGCGTTAGGGAAGAACAATTGCTCGCCATTAACTTTATATGAGGCGATTGTTTCTTGACCATCTTTGGATGCTATCCAGTCGATGAAAGCCTGTCCTTCAGCTTTTTTAACATGAGCGTGTTTTTCTGGGCTAACTAACATCACGCCATATTGATTAAATAATCTTGGATCGCCCTGTACCAAAATAGTTAAGTCACCTCTGTTCTTAAAGGTTAACCAAGTCGCTCTATCTGAAAGAATATATCCATTAAGACCTGAAGCAGTATTAAGAGCAGGGCCCATGCCTGAACCAGTTTCTTTGTACCATGGGGTTGATGCTGAAACTTCCAAGCCTGCTACTTTCCAGTAACGTAATTCAGCAGCGTGTGTGCCACTCTTATCGCCACGCGAAATAAAGCTAGATTGTGACTTCATGATTTTTTGAAGAGCTACCGCAATATCTTTACCCCCATTAATCTTGGCAGGGTCTGATTTAGGTCCAATTAAAACAAAATCGTTGTACATGATTTCAATACGCTTGCTTGAGAATCCTTCGCTGACGAATTTCTCTTCTGCAACCTTGTCATGAACGAACACAACATCAGCATCTCCGCGTCTGCCAATGTCTAGGGCTTGACCAGTACCTACTGCAACAACTTTTACTTGAATACCTGTTTTGTTCTGAAATACTGGAAGAATGTGTGTGAACAAACCTGATTGTTCTGTAGAGGTCGTTGAAGATACTGTGATGGATTTTTGAGCCTGAGCCATGCCAATGGTGGATGCCATAAGCAGTGAGGTAAGACCTATTTGTAGTAAATGACGGCGTTTCATATTGTCTTCTTGTTTAATTTAGCTATATCATCAACAATCATCTAGTTATTATCAATATGTAATTTATTTCATATGCAAATTAAAATAAAACCTGCAATTTCGATTCACCAAAAGGTCTCAAATGCGAAGGATTCGGTTGATCTATCCTGGGCAGCAGACTTGTTGCGTGGTGTTCAAAGTGGTCGATCATTGCAGGCTGCCGCTGACTCAATGGATATTTCATATAGAACTTTATGGAATAAGTTAAAGGGTGTTGAAAAGTCATTAGGCTGTCGATTACTTCTGAGTGTTAAGGGGCATGGATCCACGCTAACTGAGGCCGCTAATACTTTATTAAAAATTGTTGAAGGTGTAGAGCTTCAGTACGCATCCATCAATCAAAAGCAAGAAGCTATTTTTCAGGCTCGCCTAGATGAATTAGAAAATTTTGATCATCAAAAATGGTTAATTTGTGCCAGTAATGACCCCATCCTAGAGGCTGCTATTCAGGATAGCGATGCCTTTGAATTGAGAACAATGGGATCAGGGCAATCCTTAGAGCGGTTACTTTCTGGTGATGCTGATTTGGCTGGATTTCATGTTCCAGATGATGAGAGTATTCAAGGGGTGCGTGAGCGCTTATCTTCTCAGGGTATTCAAGCCTATCCTGTCATGAGTCGCACCCAAGGATTAATGGTTCAAAAAAATAACCCTTTAGCAATTACTCAGTTAAAAGATCTGGCACGTCCCGAGGTTCGATTTATTAATCGACAAAAGGGGGCGGGTACTCGTCTACTCTTAGATAGATTGTTGGAGTCGCAACAGTTACCTGCTAAAAAAATTAGAGGATATCAACGAGAAGAATTCACTCACTCTGCGGTGGCAACAGCTATTTTGGCTGGAACTGCAGATGTTGGCTTGGGCCTCAAGAGTGTTGCTCTAGAGCATGACTTAGATTTCTTGAGTTTGGGTGACGAAACTTATTTTTTAGCCATGTCGCCACAGATGGTCAAGCGCAGTGCTGTGAGTGAGCTGATTCGTGTATTAAGAAAAGAGGCGAAGAAGATGCCTGGATATCAAGAAGTTAAGCTCAGAAATACTCTCAAAGCTAACTAGAACAATCAACTTCTAACAATATGAACGCTGCAAGGTGCTTCTTCGACAATTTTTGTCATGGATGTACGCCATGGCGTTACCTTGGTGGGTATCTTATGAGATGCTCCAATCAGAATCATCGAGGCGTGGTTATCTTCTGCAAACTCAACGATTCTTGAGGCGGGATCCATTGCCTCTAGTACATGGAATGAAACTCGTTCTGTTGACATCTTTAGCGGCTTTGCCCAATCCATCAATTGAACCAAATGACCGCGCACAATGCCAGATGCTGTCTCTGATTCTGCATTGCCTTCAAATGTAGGTGTGCTTGAAATGGTGCTTAAGCAAATTAAGCGACTTTCTGGGTATGCTTGCAGTAAATGCATCGCAGTACTTTGCATGCGCTCCCTTAAGACATCATCATTTTGTCTTGTGTCGATAGCTGCAATAATCAGCGGGGCATTTTCAAGTGCCGAGCTAGGTTTGGGGCATGGTGATGGCTCATATCCGGCTGCTCTGAACCAGCGCTTCATGTTATCCCATGCGCTATTTGGGTAAAGTTTTTCAGCTCTTGCTGTTAGTTGAACGCTCTCGGGAGATTTGAGAAGTTGGCGCAAGCGGGTAGCACTTTGATATCTATTCGCTGCTAATGGCTCCATGCATCGCAAAACAACTTCTTGTAACCATGGCGGAATTTCTTTGCGGATGGCGCGAAGTGGTAATGCTTCGCTCCACATTCTTTTCTTAAGGCCATTGATGGTGCTAGGGCTACCAAATGGAAGTTCCCCAGTTAGCATTTCATAAAGAATGGTACCCATTGCAAAGATATCGCTGCGCCAATCATTGCGGATACCCATCACTTGTTCCGGTGCTATGTATGGAGCTGAACCCACACCCTTACGCATTTGTTCAACTAATAAGTCTGGATAGTGAGTATGGTGAGCTAAACCAAAATCAATAATCGCCACTTTGTTATCTTTGGTGACTAAGATATTTTCAGGCTTTAAATCTAAGTGAATGATGTCTTGCGCATGAAGACTGGCAATCGCAAGAGCCACATTAGAAACAATATCAATTGTCTGTTGAATGTCGCTTAATTTGCCACCTTGTTCTTCAATGATTTGATCTAGCGGACGACCATCTAAGCGCTCCATGGCGATATATGGTTTTTTAGCCATATTGCCCGCACCAGCTAAGCGAGGCACATAAGGGCTTTTAAGTGCTTTCATGATGGTGAGCTCTGTCTCGAACCCAATCAAGCTTTCAACCGGTTGATCTCGTCCAACGCGCGGTACTTTTAAAAGGATGGGATATTCAATACCTTCTTTAGTGGCCTCGTATAAAACCGCCATGCCACCTCTGTGAACCTCTTCACCGATTAAAAAACCATCGATCTCTTTTCCCTCTTGGAAAATATCGTTAATAGATTCAATCGTCTTATTGATGGCCATGTGTTTAGTCGTTTATTTACCTGTTAACAAACGATTAGCTAATTCATCAGGCAAGCCAGCCTTGTGAACTTTTTCTGCAGCTTTGTAATGGTCGTAGTCAACGCGATGAAAAGTAATGCTTTCTTCATCAGGTTGAAATAGGGCATATCCAGCAGCAGGGTTTCCATCTCGAGGTTGCCCCATTGAGCCAGTTACTGAAACCCATCTTCTATGACGAGAAATGGGTACAGGCTCACCAGGGTGAGGGTGGAATCGAACTAATTTACCAACACTGCTTTGATAGTAAACAGTGGAGTCATGGACGTGACCTACAAATGTATAGGTTGTGCCAGCTGCTTCAGCACAGTGCCAAGCAGCTAAGCCACTATCAACATAGGACCAATTTTCTGGTTTAGAAGCAGATGAATGCACGTAGCAAATATCTTCATCTTTATGAATGAGTGGTAATTCTTTTAAAAAAGAAACATGCTGATCAGAGAGTTGGTTGCGTGTCCACTGAATAGCCGCCCAAGCATGTGCATTCATTCT
>JAHEBW010000020.1 GCA_024642065.1 Polynucleobacter sp.
GCTGTATGCATCGATTTAGCAAACCACAACCATCAGTAAGGTCGTTTCAAGAGCGCCTTTCTGTTGCGATGATTTTTGTTTTGATTTGCTTTTCAATTTTGTTGCTTCGCTTTGTTTGGTTGCAAGTATTCACCCATCACCGTCACTCTGTTGCAGCAGAAAATAATCGTATTGCACTCATACCTGTTCCAGCGAACAGAGGTTTGATTATTGATAGAAATGGTGTTGTGATTGCAAGAAACTATTCTGCATACACACTAGAAATTAGCCCCTCACTGATTGAAACAAACATCAACACTCTGCTAGATGATCTTTCTGAGGTTGTTGATATTCAAGCAAAAGATCGTCGCAACTTTATTAAGCTATTCAATGAATCAAAAACCTTCGATTCATTCCCAATTAGAACCTTACTTAGCGACACTGAGGTTGCTAGATTTACAGCCCAACGCTTTAGGTTTCCTGGCGTAGAGATTAGAGCTCGTTTATTTAGACAATACCCCTATGGTGAGCTAGGCTCACATTTGATTGGATATATTGGTCGAGTCTCTCAAAAAGATCGTGAAAAATTAATAGCAGAACTTGATTCCAGTAAGAGCTCTGATGAAGACTGGGCGCAAAGAAAAAATATCAATCTATTAGGTATGCCATACATTGGCAAGATTGGTGTTGAGCAAAGTTATGAATATGCTTTACGCGGATCTCCTGGCTTTGAGCAAGTTGAAATCACTGCTGGTGGCAGAGCAGTTCGAACCCTTTCAACCTCATCTTCAAGTCCTGGCAAAAATTTAGTTTTATCCGTTGATATTAAGTTGCAATCATTAGTTGAAGATCTCTATGGAAAAAGACGTGGCGCATTTGTTGCAATTGAACCAGAGACTGGCGATGTCTTAGCCTTTGTATCAAAGCCTAACTTCAATCCGAATGATTTTGTTGAAGGTATTGATGCAGGCACATGGAAAGCTCTTAACGAGTCTTTGGAGAAACCGCTCTATAACAGGCCGTTAAAAGGTATCTATCCTCCTGGTTCAACCTACAAACCATTCATGGCTTTAGCAGCTTTAGAAACCGGAAAACGTACCCCCAGCCAAGCCATCTCTGATCCTGGATATTTCACCTTTGGCAACCATACATTCAAGGATGACAAGGTTGGCGGACATGGCAGTGTTGATATGGCCAAATCAATTATTGAATCGTGCGATACCTACTACTACCTCCTTGCAAGAGATATGGGTGTCAACATGATGCATGACTTCATGAAGCCTCTCGGGTTTGGCCAGATCACAGGCATTGATCTTGATGGAGAGTCACGCGGAATTTTGCCATCCACTTCATGGAAAGAGCGCTCATTTAAAAAGCCTGAACAACAAAAATGGTACGAAGGCGAAACCATTTCGCTAGGCATTGGTCAGGGCTACAACAGTTTTACGATTCTTCAATTAGCTCATGCAACAGCCAATCTTGCTAACAATGGTGTTGTCATGAAACCTCACATTGTTAAATCGATTGAGAATCCAATTACTAGGGAGCGTGTTTTAACAACGCCCAAAGAAAGCTACAAAATTGATCTTAAAAAAGAACATATTGAAGTTATTAAAAATGCAATGTTAGATGTGAATAGATTCGGAACATCTGCAGCAGCATTTAAAGGCGCTAATTATTTACCAGCAGGTAAAACAGGAACGGCGCAAGTTTTTAGCTTAGGTTCAAAAACATATAACCATAGTAGTACGCCAGAGTTTCTGAGAGATCATGCTTTGTACATTGTGTTTGCACCAGCAGATAAACCTAAGATTGCGATTGCGATGGTTGTAGAAAATGCAGGCTTTGGTGCCGCACAGGCAGCACCTATTGCAAGAAAAGCTCTTGACTACTACTTAGAAGGCCGTTGGCCGAAGGAGATCCCCGAGTGGAAAAACGCTCCTTAATTCATCGATTTGATTTCTTGTGGTCAGGACTTGATAAAGGTCTGGGCTTGATCGTTCTTGGCTTAATCGTCATTAGTACGGTTACCTTTATATCTGCAAGTAGTGGCACTAGCGTTAAATTAATTGATCAAGCACGAAATTTAGTTTTGGCTTATTCGGTCATGCTTGTTATCTCTCGCATTCCACCAAAGTGGCTTGAACGATCAGCGGTGTGGATTTACGGATTTGGCATTGCCCTACTTTTAGCCGTTGCGGCATTTGGTTTGATTAAAAAAGGAGCTAGACGTTGGGTTAACGTTGGGGTTGTCATTCAACCTTCTGAGATTATGAAAATTGCTATGCCACTGATGTTGGCTTGGTATTTCCAGAAGAGAGAAGGGGTTCTAAAAAACTGGGACTACGCCGTCGCAGCCTTGCTTTTAATTCTTCCTGTAGCACTGATTGCTAGACAGCCCGACTTGGGTACAGCCCTGCTTGTTATGTCTGCAGGCCTGTACGTGATTATTTTGGCTGGCTTCCCATGGAAATATATTATCCCTGTAGTTGGGTTTGGTGTTTTTTGCATTCTTTTAATTATTATTTTTGGCGGGTATATCTGTGAACCTCAGGTGAAATGGTTCATGCTGCACGACTATCAAAAGCACCGTGTTTGCACGCTACTAGACCCAAGTACTGATCCTTTAGGTAAAGGCTTTCACACAATTCAATCTGTCATTGCAATTGGATCTGGCGGCCTATTTGGCAAGGGCTGGTTAAACGGTACACAAGCTCACCTTGAATTCATTCCTGAAAAACACACTGACTTTATCTTTGCTGTTTTTTCTGAGGAGTTTGGCCTTATTGGAAATTTGATCTTGTTGGGCTTATTCACAGCATTGATTCAAAGAGGATTTGCTATTTCATCTAGCGCACCAACGTTATTTACCCGTCTATTGGGCGGGGCCATCACCATGATTTTCTTCACTTACGCATTTGTAAACATGGGCATGGTTAGCGGCTTACTTCCAGTTGTTGGTGTACCTCTGCCATTCATTAGTTATGGCGGCACAGCATTGGTAACGCTCGGAATCGGTGTTGGCATCCTAATGAGCATTCATCGATATAGAAGGCTCGTGCAAAGTTAAAGATATTAAAAAAGCCCAGCAATGCTGGGCTTTTGTTTAAGTGCAGAAGAATTACTTCTTACGCTTATTCACAGCATCTTTAAATGCTTTACCAGCTGTGAACTTAACTGTCTTAGCTGCAGCAATTTTGATTGCTTCGCCAGTTTTTGGATTACGGCCAACGCGAGCAGCGCGCTTGCCTGAGCTAAATGTACCAAAACCGATTAACTGAACGTTATCGCCTTTAGTAACAGCTTTTTTAATAGTATCCATTGCTGAGTTCAACGCAAATTCAGCTTTAGCTTTTGACAACTCTGACTCTTCTGCAATAGCTGCAATAAGTTCTGCTTTATTCAAAATATGCTCCTTCAATAATTTTTATGAGATGGGGCGCCGTCTATTGCTGCGCCAAGTAAATTGTACCCATAATTTATTAAATAAATGTTATTTTTCTCATAAAACGCATATTTCATATGGCTGATAGGGTGGCAAGAACTGTTATATTTACCAATTATGTTTACCGCATTTTTTAGCCCAGCCATTATTCTGATTTCTGCATTTTTATATGCATTGAGCTTTGGGCTTAATTCTTTATTTTTAGAATCGTTTACTTATTCTCTTGGCGTGGCGTGGATTTTTTTGCCTGCAGGATTAAGGCTATTGCTGACATTATTATTTGCGCAAAGCGGGGCTGTAGGAATCGCACTGGCTTCAAGCATTATTGCCGTTACATTCTATTTTAATGATGTGATTCTTGGCATCGCCGCCGGAATTACAAGTGGTCTTGCACCCTTTATAGCGAGATACTTAGCTCTTAAAGATATGGGCCTCACAGAAAATCTAGCAACTCTTGATGGCTCTAAGTTATTAAACTGTATTTTTATTTATTCCTTAATCAGCCCAATTCTTCATCAAACATTGTTCACCATCGCAGATCCAAAAAATAATTTTTTTGATAATTTAGGCGTGATGATCATCGGTGACTTAATTGGAAGCATGATCGTCATTTACTGCGCCAAAGCAGTCATTTACTTTGTAAAAAAAGCTAAATAAATACTGATTCAACAACGATAGATACCCACTTGCTTGGTAATGATTTGACATCATTTAAGATAGTCGCTTCTTTCAAAAGAAGAGAACTTTTATGCAAGCCAAAGAAAAAGGTTTCCTCACAAGGGAAGCTGCGTCAAATGAATGCCCTCAAGTGCTTGATATCAAGCCCCTTATGGGAAAACACAATTACCTTGATATTCTTCACGAAGGTGAAACATATCGACTTCGTGTAACTAAGTTTAGAAAATTGATTCTGACCAAATAAGCCAATCGTCAAGATTCGCTTATTGATTACTCAACAACTTCTACATTAGTGATGTAGTGCCCTGTATCTCCAAAGCAAGAGAAGGGAACTCCTACGTGCTCTTCGTACATCAAATTAACTCTCTTGCCCATGCTTTGATTTATTTTTTTCACAACAGCATCATCATGAACTGTGAAATTAAATTTTTCAGTCAAGGTACCGGGCATATTGATCATGGCTAACTCGCCTTCCCAAGTTTTACAAATCCAACCTTTTTTAGAAAGTTTTTGCACATAACCAGCTCTTTCACCTTGAGAGTAACTCCAAGTTAATGTGGCCCATGTGTATAAGGCAACAAGCAAAACAAGTAAGAACAAGAATGCTAGAAAACGTTTCATTTTTTCTCCGTGGAAATGTCGTGCCAAGTAGGGTATTTTTGCATAACCCCTAGAAATAAGGGGGATTCAATATGATGATTGAGCCATCTTTTAAGAGATGGAAAGTTGGCCGCATCAAACCACGCCAAATCCACCATGGAAAACTGACGAATAAATGGGAATATGGCGATATCAGCAAGCGTCACTTTGTCACCCAATAGAAATTGTTGAGCCTCTAATTTTTTATTAAAGGGCTCAAGGAAGGTTTCCGCCGCAACACTCAATGCTTCAGAGGCGCTCAATTGCATTCCCTGAAAAGTTCGCTCAGGATATTTATATCGATCAAGCAATGGTTTGAAATGCTCATCATTTTGCGCAATCAGCTGATCAACCGCTCCTTGCACAGAGGCTCCATACCAATCGTTGGGATCATTTTGTTGCAAAGCCCATTTCATAATATCAATGCTCTGTTCAATTACTAGATCACCTGAATGAAGAACGGGGACTGTTCCCTTGGGAGAAATGCTCAGCATCGATGCAGGTTTTTCTTTTAAAGAAATCTCCCTAATCTCCACAGAGATATTTGCATAAGCTAAAGCCATTCTGGCCCTCATTGCATAAGGGCATCTTCTGTATGAATATAAGACTACATTCATTTAGCTGGCATTTAATAAATCTAGCTCAAGCATTTTTACTAAAGCAAATATGGCTTGATGGGTCGGCGCATGAACACGATGCTCTGCGGCTTTTCTTACTATCAAGCCATTAAGAAAATCAATTTCAGTTTTTCTTTTGCGCATCAAATCTTGCGCTGTTGAAGATTTTTGACCTGACATCGTTAAAGCAATTTGCTGATTGACGTGATTTGCCTCTTCAGCACTGATGTTGACGTTTTCAAATGAGGCCACCAATAAAAATTCTTTGGTGAGGCTTTGTATCAGCTCTTGAATCTCAGGTTTTTTAATTAATTCGCCATAGCTTGTTTGACCAATTGCAGAGATACCGTTGTAACAACAGTTCACCAAGAACTTAAGCCACATGTCTTTTTTTATTTGGTTTGAAACAACGCAAGGTATTTTCGCTGCCGTGAAGGTGCTGACAATTTCTTGCAAGACAGCCTGGGAAGCAGCACTCTCTGTGCCATCCATATCACCAATCACTAATTCGCCGCGGCCAAAATGTTTAACGTGTCCATCTCCAGCCATGGCTGTAGCCACATAAACAACTGCAGGGTAAACATGATCACTTACTTGGCTTTTAATTCGATCCACATTATCAACGCCATTTTGCATGCTCAAAATGACAGCATCGGGCTTAATATATGGCTTAATTTCTTTGATCGCTCCATCAGTATCTGGCGACTTCACACAAAGGAGAATTAAATCTGCCTGACTCAAGCTTTCAGTAGATGTGCTTGCCTTAATACGAACGTGCTCTTTAAATTGAAGAGAGTCTATATACAGGCCATTTTTAAGAATAGCCGCTACATGATTTTCTCTAGCAATCAAAGTTACATCTTCACCGGCTCTAGCAAGTAAGCCCCCAAAAAAACAGCCGACTGCACCAGCGCCAAGAACAACAATTTTTTTATTCTCTTTTTTCACAGTGGTTTTATATGTGATTTATATGAATTTCATTATAGGTTCAGATAGCGCTTCTTACTTGCGATAAAAAAGCCGCCTAAAATTTAGGCGGCTTTTAGTGAACAACATTAATAACTATCTTACTTAAACCCCGGCTGAACTCGCTGGCTCAGGAGCTTCCATTGGATCTTTTTTGGGTGCTGGTGCTGGCTTAGTTTTAGATTTAGTGCCAGGCATTAACTCAAAATCAGGCGTGAAGGTTGTTAATACACTTCTAAGCTGATCAAATGGCTTGCGATCGCCAACAAACTTCACCTTACCCTCAGCCAATAATTTGTCAAACGTTGTTTGACCGCCCATGACAAGACTTAATTCTTTACGATTAATCGTAATAGTTAAGTTGGCATTTTTAGCCTGCTGGCCTTTGATGTTAGTTAGGGCTGAGTTACTCATCTCAATCACAAATTTTTCGCCGTTATCTGGTGTTACCAAATTAATCACGAACTTCATGCCAGCAGCTTTTTTACTATCTAAGCCAATAGCCAAAGCATTCAACCATAGCTCTGTTGTCATTGCCTTGATCATGTCAGGTCCACTAGATTTTGGAGGAACTCCGCCCGGCATACCGTGACGCAGTTCATAAGCGGCGCCCAAGAAACTATTACGTACGCTTGGGCTTTCTTTTTGATAACCAATTTGTTCAAACACGTCAGCCAATAAATCTTTGGCTTCTGTATTTTCTGGCTCAGCATAAACTAACTTATTAAGAATCTCCATCGCCTCACGATATTGACCTTGGTTATAAAGTTCTTTGCCTTTTCTAATGATCTTCTTTGAACCGCCCATCATCTCAACATATAAAGGCGCAGAATCTTTTGGGGATAAAGGCGTTAATGTTGCAGGATTAGCATCCCAATAACCAAGATAGCGATTGATTACGGCACGACTATTGTGTTCTTCTGAACCATGGTAACTATGCGCATGCCATTGTGACTTCAAGCTGTCTGGCAATTTATATACGTTATGGACTTCATTAATAGTGACGCCGCGATTAGCTAAATGAAGTACTTCATTATTAAGGTGCGCATATGTATCGCGCTGCGTACGCATAATTTGCTGAATACGATCGTTACCCCAACGCGGCCAGCTATGTGATGCGAACATCACTTGCACATCTGAACCATATCGATATAGAGCAGAGTTAATGTGCTTGGACCAAGCTAGAGCATCACGCACCAAAGCACCGCGCAGCGTGTAAATATTATGAATCGTTCCCGTAATGTTTTCAGCTGCCCAAAATGCTTTTAGCTGCGGAAAATATGTATTCATTTCTGAAGGTGCTTCAGTGCCTGGCGTGTTTTGGAACTCCATTACAACACCATCAACAGTCATCGTTTCAAAATCTTTTTTGATATAACGTGTTGGCTCAATTAAACCTTAATTACCTGCTGCTGTATTTTTACCAATTGATTGGTCAACGTGGCCAAATGGGCTTCGCGGCAACAAAACACCGTATTGGAAGAACATACGTCTTGTCATAGCATTACCGGCATAGACGTTCTCAGCAACTGCGTGCTCCATGAACCCTATTGGAGCAATAATTTGCACCTTGCCACTTTTTACATCTTTTTCATCAACCACACCGCGCACACCACCGTAATGGTCAGCGTGTGAATGAGAATAAACAACAGCCACAACTGGGCGTTTACCCAACTTTTCATTAATCAACTCTAGTGCAGCTTTGGCAGTCTCTTTAGCTGTTAGTGGATCAAATACGATCCAACCTGTTTTGCCTTTAACAAAACTAATATTAGCCAAGTCAAAACCACGAACTTGATAAATCTTTCCTGGCACAACCTCGTATAAGCCATAGGCCATGTTCAAGATGGCTTGACGCTGAAGTGACGGATGGATGCTGTCAAAATCCTTGCCATCCAATAGGTAGTCATAACTACCCATATCCCAAGCAACGTTGCCAGCTTCGGCTTTAATTTGTTTATATGTCGGCGCAGCAATGAAGCCTTTTTTCGCTTCCTCAAAATCGCGCTTATCTTCAAAAGGTAAAGATTTACGTAAGCCGTTTTGCAATTCAATTGTGAACTTTGAGGGCATCTTACCCTTCACATCAAAATGTTTACCTTCTCTAGCGCCTGGGTCAGCGACAACACCACCACCGCCAGCTGCAATAGCCAAACCTGCATTGGCAAATGCCAAAGCTAGCGCTATGCTTTTAATAGCTTTTTTCATAAAAATCCTATGTAGTCTTTATAAGTTGTTACTCTTTGAATGTAGTCACTGGGGCGAGCTCAAGCAATTAGCTTTAGGGCTAATTTTGTAGTGCCATGTTTGATAAGACTAAGTGTTAAAACTTAAAGCCAACTCCAAATGTAAAGCCTGCCAAAGTTGTCTTTTGAAGAGCTTGGTCTGCCTTCATATCGTAATAAAGTGCTCGGTAGCCCAACATCACATCACCCCAGGAGTAAGTGCGGCCAACACCAACTAAAGCCTGCCATGTCACATCGGTACGGCCACCTTTTGCACCAACATCAAAATAAAATGGCACATACCAATCAGTTTCTTGAATACGAGCACGGCCCTTAACTCCCAATATAGGATCGGTTGCATTTACATTTTTAGAGCCGCTCTGGTCTGTAAGTGATTGAAAATCAATGCTCCAACTGACAGTAGCGTTTACATTTCGCAATCCCACCACAGCGTCTAAAGAATACTTAGGGCTATGAACCAGGTTATATGTTGATGCCAGGGTATAAGTATTTAATTTAATACTTGCTGAAGAGTTAGCTAGACGAACATCAAATCCACGAACAGACTCATTACTTAATTCGGCATGCGCCATATCAGCCAGGATGCCCCAGCGACCATAATTCGCCTGCCCTGAAATCATCGCAGCACCAGATAGATGCTTTAGAACGTCACCAGCGGAAACATCTGTTGAGGAGCTGCTTGGTGGCACAGGAATATCAGAACTAACTCCTGGTAACCATGCATATGGCGTTAACGAATAAGTCCACTCATTTTTAAGAGGTGCAATTGGATTTATAGAATTTACTGAACTTTGCGCGCCAACTATTTGAGCGCTGAATGCGCAAATAAAGAGGCACATTAGATATTGAAATTTCTTGTTCATATATTCACATCCTATGTAATTGGGCAAATTAAAACATAGTGAATAGAAATTAATCATTAGCCTCCGGGCTAACTTCATTCATTACAAAATAAAAAATCACTCGAAGGTGGTTAACTTGGCTTCTAGGATGCAGAGGGTAGCTCAACCACAAACCGAGCACCACCCGCAACCGCGTCCTCATAACGGATTAAGCCGCCATATCTGGTGACAATATGTTTGCAAAGCCACAAACCCAAACCCATTCCTGTCTGTTTTGTTGTGCTCAAAAGCTCAAAGAGCTGTGATTTAAATTCAGTAGGTACACCGGTACCATTATCAGAAATACCTAAGCGAATAAATTGATCATCCTCAATAGCATCTATAACAATACGACGCTGGAGTGTTCCTGAATTAGCCAGAGCTTGAATTGCGTTATTAAGGAGATTTAATATAACTTGCTCAATTTCGGAAGAATTTACTCGAATAACCAACTCATCATCGACACTCAGTTGAATTTGAATATTCTTGCTCTTTAACTCTGGCTTAACAATATCCAATACTTTATCAATCAAGCTACTCAAATGAACCTCTTCAGCATTTGAGTCAACTTCGGTAAAAATTGACCTAAGGGATTTAACAATCGCAGCGGCCCGCCGGTTGTCATCTTCTAGAGAATCTAGAACCTCTTTACCCAGCTCGGGATTAAATACTCCACTTTCTAATTTCATTTTCAGAAACTGGATATTGAGATTAGATGCGCCAAGCGGTTGATTGAGCTCATGGGCAATTGAAGCGGACAAAGCCCCCGTAGCAGCGGTCTTGTTAGCTTTCATTAAGCCGTAAATAAGTCGCTCTTTTTCTTTTAAGAGCTCAGTGATTTTTTTATTCTCTTCTGTAGTGCTTTTTAATACATTAGCAATTTGATTTTCTTTTCTAATTTGTTTTTCCAAATAGAAACTGCCAAGCGCCACGTAAACCAATATCGTGCTGCCGTACCCAATCCATAAAAGAGTTAAAGCCAGTGCATCTTGAGCATATAGGAAGAAATTAGTTTGGGTACTTCCAAATAATATCCAAAGTGTTCTAAGAACTTCCCCGGCCAAAGTGAACGCTGTTAAGAAAATCAGCCACCTTACAACTATCGTTGGATCTACTTTGTAATACTTTCTCAGCTCTGATATTTGCCATATTAAAAATAACTCTTGAGTAATTGTGATTAAGGCGACACGATGCTTAAAAGTGTCTGGTGTTACTCTCAAGTAGTCATAGAAAAAACAAATAAAAACTGGGATGAGCCATAACAGTAAAACTTGGGTCTTGCTAAAAGCGCCTTGATTCCAAGCGCGGTATAAAAATATGAGAAGAAAAACGGAAACAATAAACGAGGTGTTTGCTATTGTGAGAAGAAAATTATGCGTCCACAATGCAATGCCAAAGCTAAAAGAAGAAAGTGAGAAAATTCCGACGCTCAAGGGCCAATAGATGCTTAGTCCACTTGCCCTACTAACGCGATATTGATACAGGGCACTTAAAAATAATCCCAAGCCAATTACCGAAAACGCAATAAAAAATATTTGATTGGCTAATTCCATGTTTTGCATGGTACTAAAGATTATTAACAATGTCATTTAAAAGACATCAACAGACTCCAGCATGTAAATTTGGCTGGTCTTTTTAAATAACTGTTCTTGATGGGGTAACTTAAAGAATATAGCGTCTAAGACTTCTAAGCCAAAATGAAAAAACCACCCGAAGGTGGTTTATGGGATATTCGTCGCACGAGTTGGAATCGAACCAGGGGTTAAGATGCCTAACTTTATTTAGATAAAAAATTAATCAAAGCTGTATCTGATACTTAATCTTGGACCTGATAGAGTCACATCAACATCTTCAGGGTCAATCGTATTAACTAAGTTTCCAATTTTATTAAATTGAGTTAACTCATAACCCAAACCATAGGTTATATATTCCTTAGCTCCAAGTTTTTGTTTATATTCAACACCAAGGTTTGCATCCAATATCTGTGTGCTGGTGTTTTTTATAGGCCGATTAGTTGGATTGCTTGTAGATTTAGTTTTTCCAAGTAGCTGTGTGAATCTTGTGCCACCAACAATTGCCCAGTCACCGTTAAGCTGTCGCTTTATATCAACGCCAAGCGTTGGGCCAACTCCACTAAATGTTTGCGTAACATTATATCGATGCGACCAGTCTAGCTTACCAGCTCGAATACCACCAAAGAAAGCCAGCTCCCAATTTTTTAGATCAGCATAAGCGACGCTCTCAAGATCATAGAGCGATGTTTTGAATTGAGTTTTATAGTTATTTACGTTGTAACTATCTTCTGAGTTGTATCTAAATAAACGAGCTCTAATAGCAAAGTCATCATCTAGCAAATAGGTGCCAGATAGCCTTCCAGAAAGTTGTGGCTGAAAAGTGCCAAAATTAGCTGTTGATGAACCACCATCCGCACCATTATTAGAGTACAAACTGTATGAAATGATGTCTGCTTGAAGATTGTATTTTGACTTTGGCTCTTTTGTATCTACAGATGTAGGTATTTGAGCTGATAGCTGTGTTGCCGTTGCGCTTGATGAGGTCTGATTGATAACACCACTTGCAGAAGCAGTTTGACCGCTAGTGTTTTTCTTTAAGGATTCAATTTCTTCTTTAAGGCGAGAATTTTCTTTCTTAATCTCTAATAGCATTTTATAAATGTCATCATTAGATGGCGCCGCGTGAGCGTTTGATGTAACCAACAGTACTGCCAAAGCAATAAGACTTAATTTGGTTTTCATTTTTTCAATCCTTTTAGTAAAAGTGGCTATTAGCCCTAAGGCTAATACTTAACCATTTTTAATAACAGAACTTTTTGAATTAATTTGTAGAAAATAAAAAACCACCCGAAGGTGGTTTTGGTGTTTCTTGGTGGCCCGGGGCGGAATCGAACCACCGACACAAGGATTTTCAATCCTCTGCTCTACCGACTGAGCTACCAGGCCAAGAGGTGAAATTATATAACAAAAGGCTTTTTCAACCAAGTTTTACGGAAGCAATAGGTCCTCAAACCCCAGCCAGCAAGGATTTGGGCGAATTAATCCCCTTTATAAGAACCGACATCAATGCCTAAAGCCTTGAGCTTTCGATAAAGATGAGTTCTCTCAAGACCTGTCTTCTCTGACACCTTTGTCATGCTGCCGCCAGCTTGCTCAAGGTGGTATTCAAAATATGATTTTTCAAACAAGTCTCTTGCTTCGCGTAAAGGAAGGTCGATATAGGAGAAGTTAAAAGTTGTTGTTTCAGCCTCGGTCTCTAAAGGCTTAAGCTCTTCTGTTTTACTCCCAATAGTGGCACTTGACTCACTTTTGGCGTCTGCTTGAAATAACTCTTTAGGCGGTGCTTTCTCTAAAGCCTGCTCAACTGTTTTGAGCAACTTCTGCAAAGCAATTGGCTTCTCTAAAAAATTCACCGCACCAATTCTGGTGGCTTCAACTGCTGTATCAATAGTTGCGTGGCCAGACATCATCACAACTGGCATTGTTAATTGACCGTTACCCGACCATTCTTTTAATAGCGTAACGCCATCAACCTCAGGCATCCAAATATCTAAGAGAACAAGATCAGGCTCAAGGTTATTCCGAGCATTTCTTGCCTCGTGTGCATTTTGTGCAGCAACAACAGAGTGCCCTTCGTCGGTCAATATCTCATTGAGCAACTCACGAATACCCATTTCATCATCTACTACCAAAATACTTGCCATAACTAATTTTGCTTTACTAATTGGTTGAAATAAATAGAAACATCTGCACCCACGACTTGATTTTGCTCCATACGGTTGCGCAATTCAATTCTGGCACCATGCTCATCGACAATTTTCTTAACGGTTGCTAACCCAAGCCCCGTTCCCTTAATCTTTGTTGTCACATACGGCTCAAACGCTCGACTAAGAATCCTTGCAGCAAATCCGGTTCCTGCATCTAAGATACTTAACTTAACAATACCCATTCCATTTGCAGATCCAGATGGATGTGACAGAAACTCTGTTTTTACCAAAATAGAGAAGGCTTCATCATGATGCGCCTCTAAACTTGCATCCAAACCATTTTGGATTAGGTTGTGAATAACTTGTCTGATTTGTGTGGCATCAGCCATGATGTTAGGGCAGGACTTATCTAGATCGCCCTTCACTGGGCTACCTTCATAAAGACCAAGCACATCAATCACCAAATCGTTAATGGAAAGACTTTGCAAGTTAGCTTCTGGCGTTTTTGCAAAATCTCTAAAGTCATTAACCATCTGCTTCATAGCTTCAACTTGAGTAATGATAGTTGCCGTACTTCTAGTTAAAAACTCCTGCTGGCCATCATCTAAGTGATCTTTTAATTTTTGCTGAATTCTTTCTGCAGATAGCTGAATTGGGGTCAGCGGGTTCTTGATTTCGTGTGCCAGCCTGCGAGCAACCTCACCCCATGCTATTGAGCGCTGAGCAGTAATCACCTCAGAAATATCATCAAACACAACAATCAATAAATTATTAGGTAAACGTGTTCCGCGAACAAGCAAAGTAACCCCATGTTCATGCTGAGCATCCTTGCCTTCGCCACCCAAGACAATTTGCTTTTGCCAATGTCCCTGTGGGTCTGCGCTAGATATTTCATGGGCATGAAACGCATCTCTTACCGCAGCATCAAATTCTTCAAGCTTGGTGATTTCACATAAAGCTTGTCCAATTGATTGATCCAGTGAAGTTTCAAAAATTCTGGCGGCGCCCGCATTTGATAAAACCAATCGATAGTTGGCATCCAATACACAAACACCGGCAGTTAAGTTTGATAAAACACTTTCAGAAAAAGCTTTTGAATCTTCAAGAGAATTTCTGGCGTCCAAAAGTTGCTTTGTCATGATGTTGAACTGGCGGGTTAACAAGCCCAACTCATCGCCAGTATTGATCTCTGGACGCGGTGACAAATCACCTTCTGCTACAGCCTTTGTACCCTTTAATAACATGATGAGGGGATAAGCTAATTGACGGCCCAGCAATAAAGCCAGAGTCATCGCTATAAATAATGCCAAGAACAAGGTGATCGTTAGCGTGCCGATATACATTTTCCGCAGACCCGATCGGCCCAATGCTTTTTCTTGATATTCAATATATGCCTCTTGAACAGCTAAAGCATTGTTACTTAAGCTTTCAGGCATGTCTTTGACTAACAAAATAAAACGATCGTCTGACTGAGCCTTGAAGTTAAATCCTGCTGTGCTAGCTGAGCTACCCATATATACCGGTAGTAATAGTTTTATTTTGTATGTTGAATTGGCCTTATCGCGGCTTGGCTCATCAATTTCTACAAAACTACCGAGCGACTTAGCCTGTTGAAGTTTTTCTGCGACAACCATTTCTTCAACATATGACTTTAAGTTAAGGCTAGCACTGGATATTACTTTTCCATTGGCCCCAAACAAAGCCAGCTCTTGCAAATCTAATTGCTGACGCTGCCTTAATAGTAAAAGTGTGATGCCGCCTTCGCCCGAATTTCTAGAGTTTGCTTGAATTGAGCTTGCTAGCTCTTTTCCCTTGCTAAGCAAGTCAAGTTTTGAGATCTCAATGGTAGTTCGACCTAAGTTCAAACCAGCTTCTAATGCGCCCTCAACCTTAACGTCAAACCAAGACTCAATACTTCTCGAAACAAACTGAAGTGACACACCATACAAAATAGCACCAGGTAAAACACCCACGAGCGCAAAGAACATGGCCAACTTAGCAATTAATCTGGCGCCGAAATATTTTTGGCGCCACTTAATTGCTATGGTGATAATCAAGACAACAATAACTATTAAAAAGATAAGGCCAACAATAACGTTGGCAGCAAATAGCCAAGCAAAGTATTCGTCAAAGAAGGAGGTGTTGGCAGATGCAACAGCCAGTAGAACCAATAGTATTAGTGCTAATAAAACTATGACGCCAACCAATAAAGGTTTTCCTAATAACTTCATCATGGGTTAACCCCATTAATCAAAGATTTAGGTTTAAATTCAAATCGCTGCCAGTCACTTTGCAGATTCCAGGATTTTGAATTAATGGCATTTACTTGAAATGGTTTTGCAAGCTGATTGGTGTCTAAGCGCATTCGAACGGCCGCTTGATAAGTTTGATTTTGGTCGATACCCGCTAACTCAACGACTGTCCAATCTTCAATTGTTTTAACTGCAGCAATTGCTTGCTTTAAGTTAGCTGCATTCAGCGTGAAGCTGCCAAGCGTAACGCGATATTGATTAGTCAGCGCTTGATAAGAGATTTTGGAAATTCGCTGTATCTCAACTGTTTTTGTATCAAACCAATACCAACGATTTTTAGTCAACTGAAACTCAGTAACAAAGTGAAGGGTTACACCCTTATTTACCAATTGCTCTAATGCTGGAGTTAACTCAAGAGACACATCTGCATCTAGCACCCAAGCTTTTTCAATTGCCCTAAGATTAACCTTTTGAAATTTAATTTCATCTGCGTGCGCCACACTGACCCAAAAAGTCATTGAATAGACAAGCACTAGAATCCAGTTAAATATTGGACGCATACTTATTAGTTAATTAATCTTTCGCTTTCTCAAAGAGGGCGTAAAAGAAACCGTCGTGCTGTTTATTCGGCAACAACTGTCCAGGCGCCTCTAATCGTAACGCATTTGGCATAGCACTTAGCCACCATTTGGCCTGTAACTCGCCTTCGTCAGGAAATACCGAACAAGTGACGTATAGCAATTTGCCGCCAGGCTTAAGAACGCTCCACAGTGCAGTCAAAATCTTTCTTTGAGTTACTTGTAGATTTTTAATGTCGACTTCTTGTCGTAAATACGGAATATCAGGGTGACGGCGAACAATTCCTGAGGCGGAGCAAGGAACGTCGGCCAAGATAGCATCGTAAAGCTCACCCTTAAACCATGCTTTTGGATTGGCTGCATCTCCAATCAATACATTTCCACCAGTTAGTTTTAGGCGAGAAAAATTCTCCTCAATGCGCTTAGCGCGCAATGGATCGATTTCTAAGGCATCTAAACCAATATCAAACTGCTCTAACAGTTGTGCGGATTTACCACCCGGGGCAGCACAAGCATCTAGCACTCTCGCACCTTTTGCTGGATTCAAAATCTGGCCCGCTAGCTGAGCACCCGCATCCTGAACAGAGCATGCGCCATCATAAAATCCTGGGATTTGTGCCACAGGCACTGGGGTTGTCAGCTCGAACCCCAAAGGAAGTGTGTAATTGCCGATAGATGCCAAATCTTGACACTCCAAACCGGCTTCTGAAAATTGGGCCATGTAGGCTTTTTTGGATTCAGCCCCAATAATTTGTTTTTGATTGACGCGAAGCGTGAGCGGAGGTTTTGCTCTTGAAAAAGAAATAATGGCTTCGGCTTGCTCAGGGTAAGCGTACTTCAGTTTTCTTATCCACCAATCTGGATATGAAGGATTCTTTTCTTCAGAAATTTCTTGATAAATATTTTCATTTCGCAAAACGCGACGCAATACGGCGTTAATCAAACCCTTGGCATACCCCAAGTTAGGGTCTAGATTGCTGGCATTAACCGCTTCATTTACTAGCGTGTGCATTGGATACATCGGCTCACGATTCTTTTCCGGCACCAGAGATATCGCGGCCCACAACAGATATAAAGTTAAGCCAGGTGGCGTTTTTTGAACGTATTCATTTAATACAGCTTGTACCCAGTAACCACGTCTAAGCGCTTGGAAAGTAATGCTTTGAACAGCAGGTCGTAAATTGGGTGGGACTGTTTGGATTGCGGCCGTTAAAGAGGCGCCCTCTTGAACTTGCTCTAAAACTTTTGCCGTTGCAAGAAGGGCTTTTGATAGGCTTGCGCCTTGTTGTTTTATATCAGACAGGGTAAGTTCCAGTTCTTGCCATTTCCATCAGACGTGATACACGATCATCGGTTGGTGGGTGTGTTGAAAATAAACCAGAAATACCTCCGCCAGATAATGGATTCATGATCATCATCTGTGCAGTTTCTGGGTGATGCTCTACTGCGTTAAATTGTTGTCCTGAAGCATAACGATGTATCTTATCAAGAGCACTCGCCAAAGCCTCTGGATCTCCGCAAATTTCAGCGCCTCCACGATCAGCCTCGTACTCTCTTGCTCTTGAAATAGCCATCTGAATTAAGCTCGCCGCCAAAGGTGCAAGAATTGCTACCAAAATAGTTGCAATAGGATTACTTGGGCGACCCTCTGCATCTCTTCCCCCAAAGAACATAGCAAAGTTTGCAAGAGCTGATAGTGCGCCAGCCATCGTTGCTGAAATTGTTGAAATCAAAATATCGCGATGCTTAACGTGCGCTAACTCATGAGCCATTACGCCTCGAATTTCTCTCTCAGAAAGTATGCGCAAAATTCCAGTTGTAGCGGCTACTGCTGCATGCTCTGGATTACGACCGGTTGCAAATGCATTTGGCGCATCTTCTTCAATCAAATAAACCCTAGGCATTGGTAAACCAGCCTTGTTAGATAACTCTTGAATCATGCGATAGAAATGAGGGGCCGCAGTTTCATCAACCTCTCTTGCATTCATCATGCGCAAAACCATACTATCTGAAAACCAATAGCTGAAAAAGTTCATGCCAAATGCTAGCAACAAGGCTAACAACATGCCTTGCTCTCCACCCATCATGCCGCCGACGACAACAAATAGGGCGGTGATACCAGCCATTAATATTGCAGTCTTAAACCAGTTAAACATTTTTTATATCCTCAGGAAATCTATTTCCATAAATTCTAGATTTATCTAAATCATCTAGCATCATGCTCGCTTAATTGTTGACTCTTCAAAGGGGCTGTTATGTTATCCAAGCGTTTGGCCTGGCGCCCACAACAAACTCTGTGCAAGCTGGCTAGCGGAAATCTTTTTACCCCCGGGCTTTTGAAGCTCGGTCAACAATAAAGCCCCACCTCCTGTTGCAACAACAACACCCAGCTTATCAAGTGAAATAATTTCTCCTGGTTGCTTATTGTGAATATTATTTGCTAATGCTTGGGACGCCCATGCTTTTATTAAGAGCCCATCTTTATCAAAACTTGCCCCGGGGAAAGGGTTAAATGCTCGAATCTTGCAATCCAATTGTTGCGCGCCAAGAGTCCAATCTAAACGCGCCTCCTCTTTGGTAACCTTATGCGCGTAAGTGATGCCCACATCCTCTTGCGCAACGTGACTTAATGTAGCTACTTTTTCAAACTCATTTAAGGCATCCACAATCATCGAGCCCCCTAGGCTTGCCAAACGATCATGGAGGCGGCCTGTTGTTTCATCGGCAGCAATCACCAACTCTTTCATAGAAATAACTGGCCCAGTGTCTAAACCCAAATCCATTTGCATTATCGATATGCCAGTTGCTTGATCTCCAGCCTCTATGGCACGATGAATTGGGGCTGCACCACGCCAACGAGGCAAGAGTGATGCATGAATATTTAAACATCCTGCTCGCCCCGGGCGTTCTGCAACATCAAAAACGGCTTGGGGCAAAATTAATCCGTATGCAGCAACAACCATCACATCAAAATCAACTTGCTCTAAAGCTTGCAGAGCCAGCTTAGCCTCATCACCATACTTGCCATCTATCTTTAGAGAGCTTGGCTGGATAACAGGGATGTTTTGACTAATTGCCAATTCTTTAACGGGGCTTGCCTGTAAGTTCATTCCACGGCCAGCCGGTCGATCGGGCTGCGTCATTACCATTACAACCTGATGCCCAGCATCAAGGATTGAAGCTAAGGCTGTTTTCGCAAACTCTGGGGTTCCCGCAAAAACAACTCTCAACATTAGATAACGCCTGCTTTAGTTTTTTTCTTAAGCTTGCCTGCAATACGCATGCGCTTCAAAGATGAAAGGTATTCAACAAACACCTTTCCTTTTAGATGATCCATTTCATGCTGAATACAAACAGCCATTAAGCCATCCGCATGAATTTCAAATTCTTTACCGTCGATATCTAAAGCCTGAACTTTTACTTCTGCGGGGCGCAATACTTCATCATAAAAATCAGGCACGGATAGGCAACCCTCTTGCCAAACTTTTTTCTCTTCGCTAGCCCAAACTAATTTTGGATTAATAAAAACCTGAAGCTGATCTCTCTCGTCTGACAAATCAATCACAATGATTTGTTGGTGGATATTTACTTGAGTTGCAGCCAAGCCAATACCCGGAGCCTCGTACATGGTTTGAGCCATATCTTTAACTAGGGCACGAATTTTCTCGTTAACCTCGGATACGGGTTTAGCCACCGTGTGCAAACGCGGATCAGGATAGTGAAGGATGTGTAGTACAGCCATTTCAGAAGTTTCTTACAAAAAGTTCAATGAATGCTGATTGTTATGGAGATCTAAGCTCTAGACAATCAATTAATGC
>JAHEBW010000024.1 GCA_024642065.1 Polynucleobacter sp.
CCAGACGTGCTTTTAGGCGGACATCACGCTAAAATAGCGGATTACCGTCGGAAACAATCTTTGGAGCTGACGTTAAAGCGGCGACCTGATTTAATTGATCGGGCTCGTGAGCAAGGCTTGTTGAATTCTGCAGATGAAGCTTTTTTGGCTAGTTTGCAAAATAAAACAGGGTTTTAAACCGCATCCTCTACCAAGTCCGTGTTTAACGCGGAATACAACGTTGGTACGATGCTATAGGAGTTGTAATGAATATTATTGAATCAATTGAGCAAGAAGAAATTGCTCGTCTAACTGCCAACAAAACAGTTCCTGCTTTTGCACCTGGCGATACAGTAGTTGTTAACGTTAACGTTGTTGAAGGTACACGCAAGCGTGTGCAGGCTTACGAAGGCGTTGTGATTGCTAAACGTAACCGTGGTTTGAATTCAAGCTTTATCGTTCGTAAGATTTCATCTGGCGAAGGTATAGAGCGTACATTCCAAACATACTCACCATTGATCGCTAGCATTGAAGTGAAGCGTCGCGGTGATGTACGTCGTGCTAAGTTGTACTACTTGCGCGATCGTTCTGGTAAATCAGCACGTATTAAAGAAAAATTACAAGCTCGCGTTAAGGAAGTTGCTGCAGAGTAATCTGTTCGCAAATAACGCACTTGTTATAAAGGCAGCTTCGGCTGCCTTTATTTATTTTAGAAATCAGGTTTTGTAAATTTCTATAAACTAACGGCATGTCTTCAGATTCCAACGCTAGTAACTCACCCCAAAAGCCTCGGCGTACTCCAGCTTTTGATCCTGAGTTGGTGCCTATTGTTGCAAGAGATAGCCACCTACCAGTTGTTAGCGAGCATCTGTTTAAGGTCGCTGGTTTGCGTGAGCGCTTTTTAGAGCAGAAGCTTTGGAATTTTGAGTTAACGGATGAAAATCGTTCGGCCTTGTCAGCCCAAGGTGCAGCTAGAGCGGGGCGTGGCTCCCAGCCAACCCCTGCTGCAGTTTTAATACCTATGGTGGCCTACGAAGATGAGTTAAGGGTGCTCTTAACTAAAAGGACGAGTCACTTACATGATCATCCTGGGCAGATTAGTTTTCCAGGTGGGAGAACTGATCCCGAAGATTTATCACCTGAGCACACGGCATTGCGTGAAGCTGAAGAGGAAGTCGGACTACCTAGTCATCAAGTTGAAGTGCTCGGCTGCTTGCCTCACTATCTAACCATCACCGGATACCAAGTAACACCAGTCGTTGCTTTGATTGAGCCGGGATGTCAGTACCAAGCTGATGAGTTTGAGGTGGCAGAAATATTTGAAGTACCTTTGAGTTTTTTAATGAACCCCCACCATCATGAACATAGGATGTGGCAGAGTCCTGAGGGTGAGCGTCGTTTTTATTCGATGCCTTATGAAAATAAATTCATTTGGGGCGCAACTGCAGGTATGCTACGGAATCTTTATCACTTTTTAAGAGCATGACATTTCTTTCTATTCTTTTCGCGCTCATTGCTGAGCAATACAAGCCTGTTGAAAAAGACCATTGGATTCGCAGAGCCTCCCAATCATGGCTAGATTTCATTGTTCGCAATATCGATACTGGCGCTGAGCGCAGTGGTCGTTTAGCATGTCTTGCCGCATTTATTCCGCCCGTATTGCTTGTCTTGGCTGTTCACATTATTTTGCTAGCGACGCAGCCAGTTCTTGCATTTTTATGGAGCATTTTGGTTGTTTACCTATTTTTAGGTTTTAGACAATTCAGTCATCCTTTTACGGCAATTCACGAAGCTTTATTGGAGCGTGATTTGGATGAAGCTAGACGTCTTTTATCTGAGTGGCAGGGTGCTGGTGTCAATACAGAAACAATGAGTGAATCTGAAGTGATCCGTTTGGCTTTGGAGCGTGCGATCGTCGGTTCTCATCGCCATGTCTTTGGCGTCATTTTTTGGTTCATGGTGCCATTGGGACCTGCAGGAGTAGTTCTCTACCGCTTGGCTGATTTGGCATCAGAGCGTTGGCCTTCTCAGGCGAGTGTTAGTTTGGGACAAGCTGCACGTGCATTCTTCCACATGATTGATTATTTGCCGACACGATTAACTGCGATTGGTTTTGCAATTGTGGGCAATTTTGAAGATGCTATTTATGGTTGGCGTTTTCATTTAAGAAAATGGGGCAATGAACTAGAGGCTGTTATTTTGGCTGCTGGCGCTGGCGCCATTGGGGTTCGTTTGGGTTCACCATTACCCGAGCCTGATAGTGATGAAGCCTTGCGTATGGCAGAAGCTGGTGAGCCGCCGATCATCGATTTGGGTGCGGAAGCCTCAGTCAGAAGTATGCGTTCTGCCGTTGGTCTTGTTTGGCGTGCAGTGATTCTTTGGTTGGTGCTGATTGCCTTGATGACTATTTCAGTCTGGCTTGGATAGCATCCGCATTATGTGATTCATGGCGCAACTGTCGGAAAAGTTCCACGCGTTGCGCTGAAATATTCCCAGACTCAACTTCTGCTCGTATCACGCAGCCTGGCTCATCACCGTGGCTGCAGTTATGAAATTTGCATTGGCCTAGCAAGGGTCTAAATTCAATAAAGGCATGTTGTAGTTCGCTCTCTGATAAGTGAGCGAGACCAAACTCCTGGAAGCCTGGAGAATCAATCAGGGCGCCGTTAAAGCCGCTGTCATTTCCAGGCCTTGATGGCAAATCATAGTAGCGACACGCTGTTGTGGTGTGTTTACCGCTATCAAGTTTCTTTGAATGTTCCTGCGTTTGTGCTGCAGCATTAGGTATCAAAGCATTGAGCAAAGTTGATTTGCCCATTCCTGATTGACCTACTAAAACAGATACCTTGCCATAAACGTGTTCTGCTAGCGCAGCCACAGATGCCGGATCATGCTTGACAGACATTTCATGAACGGGGTATCCCATCGCAATATAGGGCTCCAGCATTTTTCTGGCCGCCGGTAATTTGTCAGGCAAATCACATTTATTCAAGATGATGCGAGGAATGATATCGGCTGTCTCAGCTGCAATCACTGCGCGCCCAAGTAGGTCTGGTGAAAAGCCTGGTTCGGTTGCAAGAACAATGAGAATTTGATCAACGTTACTAGCAATCGATTTGCTTTTGTAAGCATCAGATCGATACAGAAGATTTTTTCTGGTGGTAATTGTTTCAATAACAGCTTGCTCAGGTCCGGTTTCTTGAACTTCCAAAATATCACCAACAGCCCCTAGGTGCTGTTTGCCGCGTGAAGTAACCTGATACAAGGCTTGGTGATCGATGCCTTCCTGATCATCAATAGATCTAGCCAGGTAATGGCGTCCATACGATGCAACAAGAAGGGCTTTAAATGATTTCATCAAAATTTATCTTAGCGCTAACTTTTGAAGATGCGCAATTCGTAGCGGTGCAGGCGGGTGTGAATCATAAAATTTTGAATACAAGGGGTCTGGCGTTAAGGTAGCAGCATTGTCTTGGTAAAGTTTAACCAAAGCCGTAATCAAATCATGAGCTGATGATTTTTCAGCAGCAAAAGTGTCTGCCTCATACTCATGTTTACGTGAGCCCATGCTATTAATTGGAGTTAAGAAAAATCCAAAAACTGGCATCACCAACATAAACAAAGCTAGAGCTAATCCTGCGTTATAGCCATTTAAATCAGGCATCACACCTAGGCCTAAATAGAACCATGGTTTGGTTGAAATCCAGCCTAATAGACCTAAAACTAAAAAGCTCAGGGCAAATGACTGGATGAGGCGTTTGCGAATATGTTGGCGCTTAAAGTGACCTAATTCGTGAGCAAGAACAGCTTCAATTTCTTCGGGGTTGAGGCGTTCAATCAAAGTGTCGAAAAATACAATTCGCTTGGCCTTACCCATACCTGTGAAATAAGCGTTGCCATGCGCGCTACGTTTGCTGCCGTCCATAATGAATAAGCCCTGACTAGTGAAGTCACAGCGCTTGAGTAGATTCTCAATACGCTCTTTCAAGGGGCCATCTTCTAAAGGCTTAAATTTATTAAATAGTGGGGCGATGAAGGTTGGAAATAGCCATAGTAATAGCGCATTAAAGCCCACCCAAACGAACCAAGTCCAAATCCACCAATATTCTCCGGCTTCAGTCATGAGGCTTAGAACAACCCAAAGCAATGGCAGGCCAATCACCAAACCCAAAATAATTCCTTTGATTGAATCAAGCGCGAATAGTTTGAGGCTCATGCGGTTAAAGCCAAATTGTTCTTCAATACCAAATTGGCGATATAAAGAGAATGGCAGATCAATCACGCCAGTAATGAGGCTGATAGAAATCAACAAAGCAATTTGTTGAGTGATTCCTGGACCCAGCAAATCTATGGTGACGTTCTGCAATAGTTGGATGCCGCCTAATAATGTAAAAATGATCAAAATAGCTGCTGAAAGAGCAATTTCAAATAAACCTAAACGTAATTTAGCCATCGTGTAGTCCGCGGCTTTATGATGCTCAGGTAATGAAACTTTGCTAGCAAAGTCAGCAGGAACTTGGTCTCGATGTTTGGCAATATGGCGAATATGGCGACCTGCTAAGTAATAGCGGGTTGCGGTGCTGAGGACTAAGCCCAAAATAAACAAAAAAGTAAATGTCATGAGAAGATTATAGGGATGAGTACAACAAGAAAGAATGACCGTTTAGTTTGGGTGGATATGGAGATGTCTGGTTTGCAGCCAGAAACCGACCGAATTCTAGAAATAGCCATGATTGTGACAGATGGAGACCTGAATATCATAGCCGAAGGTCCCGTTTTGGTGGTTCACCAAGAAGACGCGGTATTGGATCGCATGGATGCCTGGAATAAGGGTACTCACGGTAAGTCTGGCCTGATTGATAAGGTAAAGGCATCTACCCTCACGGAAGCTGAGGTTGAGGCACAGTGCATTGCATTCTTGAAGCAGCATGTCAAAGCCAGCATTTCCCCGATGTGTGGCAATACGATTCATCAAGATCGCCGTTTTATGAACAAATATATGCCTAAGCTGGAATCCTATTTCCATTACCGCAATATCGACGTATCAACGATCAAAGAATTATGTAAGCGCTGGCAGCCGGAGCTCGCAAAAGGCTTTGTTAAAAAGCAAGCACACACCGCTTTAGCTGACATCATTGAATCTGTGGAAGAGTTGCGCTACTACCGCGAAAAATTATTCATTCCGACTGTGGGGGATAGCCCCATCGCTGAGGGTAATTAAATGTTTCTCAGAATTGCTGCCATCATCACACCAGTTGTTTTAATCATTCTGGTGGGATGGTTATACGGTCGTAAGGCCCATCCTGATATGTCAGGCATTAACAAAGCCACGATTGATGTCATTGCACCTTTATTGGTGACGTCGGCTTTTGTGAGTAAAGATTTCTCTTTGCTAGATCAATGGAATTTACTGTTGTGCGGTATTGCCATTGTGGTGGGCTCTGGCATCTTGGCTTGGCCAATCGCAAGGATCTCGGGCATGGATCCTAAAACTTTTGTGCCCCCGATGATGTTTAACAATTGCGGCAATATGGGTTTGCCTTTGGCTGTGTTCGCATTTGGTCCTGTGGGACTGGCTCCTGCAGTTGTTTTATTTGCCACTTCTAATTTATTGCATTTCACATTGGGCGTTAAGTTGGTTAATCCCAAAGCCTCAGTGAAGGGTGTCTTTGCTAACCCCATGGTGATTGCAACAATCTTAGGTATCTTCCTTTCAAGTACAAAGCATCTATACACGCTGCCAGAACCTCTGTATCAATCAATCAAGCTCTTGGGTGATGCGACCGTACCTTTGATGTTATTTTCATTAGGTGTTCGCATGAAAGATGCGAACTTAAAGCATTGGCGTGAAGGCTTCTTGGGCGCTGTTATCTGCCCAATCACTGGTTTAATCATTGCGTTGATGATTTCACCCTTGATCGAAATGACAGATTTGCAAAGAGGCTTGTTATTTGTATTTGCCAGCTTGCCTCCCGCAGTTCTTAATTTCTTGGTAGCAGACCGCAACAAGCAAGATCCTGAGCTAGTTGCATCCATCGTTCTCCTGGGTAACTTATCTGCGATGTTCTTTGTGCCGATAGGTCTTTACTTAGGTCTTCGATAATCTGCTACAAAAATTTAGTTTTTAGGTCTGATGGCTGACTTAGGCCTAAAAGCTTTAACCACATCTTCATTTGTTTCCATATAGGGTCCACCAATGAGGTCAATGCAGTAAGGCACCGCTGCAAAGATGCCTGGCATGATGGTTTTCCCTTCGCCATCCTTGAGGCCCTCTAAAGTCTCTTGCACTGCTTTAGGTTGGCCTGGCAAATTGATAATTAATGCCGCATGGTTCTCAATTTCGCGCAGTGCTGCTACTTGCCTAGACAAAATGGCCGTAGGAACGAATTTAAGGCTGATTTGGCGCATTTGCTCACCAAACCCAGGCATCTCACGGCTAGCAACAGCAAGCGTCGCCTCAGGCGTTACATCGCGTCTTGATGGACCTGTTCCACCTGTGGTGAGAACTAAATCACAGCCCACCTCATCGATTAGCTCCACGATGGTCTTAGAAATAATCTCTTTTTCATCTGGAATCAGTCGAGACTCCATATGCCATGGTGATGTTAGGGTTTTACTGAACCATTTTTCAAGCGCTGGAATGCCTTCGTCTTGATAGACGCCTGTGCTGGCGCGGTCAGAAATAGAGATTAAGCCAATCCAAATTTCATCTGGATGTTGGCGTTTGTTGTTTTTTGAATTTGTAATATTTGTACTCATGTTTCAATTCTAGCTATGATTGCAGAATGTTTTCACATACACCCCAACAATTACAAGAATTAGTTTCTTATTTATTGTCTGAAGCCAAGGCTTTGGGCGCCACAGATGCTGCTGCAGAGCTTTCTGAAGGTAACGGATTATCCGTTTCTGTTCGCAAAGGCGATATCGAGACGATTGAGCAGAATTTGGACAAGCAGGCTGGCGTTACTGTATTTATCGGTAAGCGTCGGGGTAATGCTGGCACGAGCGATTTCTCGAAAGAATCACTCAAGGCCAGTGTTCAGGCGGCTTTTCACATTGCGCAACATACTGCTGAAGATGATTGTGCTGGTTTGGCTGAAGCCGACTTGCTTGAGAAAAATCCAAAAGATCTAGATCTCTTTCACCCTTGGAATATCACAACGGCTGATGCAGTAGAAATCGCTAGGGATGCTGAGCGAGGAGCCTTTGCCGTAAGTAAAAATATTACCAATAGTGATGGCGCTTCTGTTTCAGCTCAACAATCTCATTTCATGTTGGGTACCACCAATGGTTTCATGGGTGGATATGCGATTTCAAGACATTACATTTCATGTACGCCGATTGCTAGCGCCTCTATGAAGAAGGGCGCCGCTATGCAGCGTGATGATTGGCACACAACATCACGTGTTCCAGAAGATTTGGCAAGCCCTCGAACAGTGGGTGCCTATGCGGCAAAAAGGGCGCTTGCAAGATTGGGTGCTCGATCAATATCAACGCGCCATTGCCCGGTTATTTTTGAGGCGCCATTGGCTGTTGGTCTATTGGGTGCTTATGTACAAGCTACCTCAGGCGGAGCGCTCTATCGCAAGTCTAGTTTCTTATTAGATAGCTTAGGCCAGCAAGTATTTCCTAGCCACATTGATTTATTCGAAGAGCCACACATCCCTCGCTTAACGGGTAGTGCGCCTTTTGATGAAGAGGGTGTTCGCACACAGTCTCGCAAAGTGATTGATGCGGGCGTTGTCCAAGGTTATTTCTTATCAACTTATTCCGCTCGAAAATTGGGTATGAAAACCACAGGCAATGCTGGAGGTTCACATCAGTTGCAGCTCAAGAGCCGCTTAACCAAAAAATCAGATAACTTGCCTGCCTTACTTAAAAAAATGGGCACTGGTTTATTGGTAACTGATTTGATGGGTCAAGGCGTTAACTATGTGAATGGTGATTATTCACGCGGTGCTTTTGGTTACTGGGTTGAGAATGGCGTGATTGTTCATCCTGTAGAAGAAATCACTATCGCTGGTAATTTGAAAGATATGTTCCGTCAAATTGTGGCGATTGGTTCCGATACGATTGTTCGGGGGACTAAAGAGACTGGTTCGATCTTGCTAGAAAATATCGCCGTAGGCGGGCGCTAAAGATTTAAAGCTTGCTCTCGTAAGTCACAAAAGCATATCCAAGATCACCGTTGTGGTGAACTTCACGAGAAGTTTCTTGCCACATCATGTCATCAATATTGGGGAAGAAGGCATCGCCATCAACCTCAATATCTACTTCTGTAATGATCAGCTTATCAACGTAAGCTAGAGCTTCATCATAAATCTGCGCGCCACCAATAATGAATACCTGATCGAGGCCTGCGCAAGCATCAATGGCGTCTTCTAAAGAAGAAAAAACCTCAGCACCTTCTGCTTCAAAATCTGGATTGCGGCTCACAACAATATTTCTGCGGCCAGGCAAAGCTTTACCTAAAGACTGCCAAGTATTGCGACCCATGATGATCGGGTGGCCTAGCGTTGTATTTTTAAAATGCTTTAAATCTTCTGGAAGGCGCCATGGCAATGTGTTGTTAACACCAATAACGCCATTTTTAGCGCGCGCAACAATGATGGCTAATTCCACAGTAATCCTTTAGAGCTTAGATGGCCACAGGGGCTTTGATTGGGTCGTGATGTTGGTATCCAACCAATTCAAAATCTTCGTATTCGTATTCAAAAATAGATGCAGGCTGACGACGAATCGCTAATTGCGGAAGTGCAAGAGGCTCACGTGAAAGTTGTAATTTCACTTGCTCCATATGATTGGTGTAGAGATGGCAATCACCACCTGTCCAAATAAACTCACCAGGTGTTAAACCAGTTTGCTGAGCAATCATATGTGTCAATAAAGCGTAGCTAGCGATATTGAATGGCACACCCAAGAAAATATCAGCGCTGCGTTGGTAGAGTTGGCAAGATAATTTGCCATCAGCTACATAAAACTGGAAGAAAGCGTGGCAAGGCGGTAAGGCCATGCGTGGGATTTCAGCAACGTTCCATGCCGATACGATTAAACGACGGGAGTCTGGATTGTTTTTGATTTGATCCATCAATTGGCTGATTTGGTCAACGTGCTCACCATTGGGAGCAGGCCAAGAGCGCCACTGGTAGCCATAGATTGGACCTAATTCGCCATCTTCTTTAGCCCACTCATCCCAAATGCTCACACCGCGTTCTTTTAGCCAATTGTTATTGGTGCTGCCTTGCAAAAACCATAGCAATTCAATAATGATGGATTTAAGGTGTAACTTTTTGGTCGTAACAACAGGAAACCCTTGTTGTAAATCAAAACGCATTTGATGACCAAATACGGAGGTTGTTCCTGTACCTGTCCGGTCTGATTTATGGGTGCCGTTGGCCAAGACATGGCGCATGAGATCTTGATATTGCTTCATGTCAGAATTCTACTACTTCTTGTGATTAAGATTTACTGAAAGTAACCACGTGGTCAGCCACAAGCTTGATGCCGATTTTTTCGCCAATGGCGTGGTCGTGGTGGCTGGGAACCATGGCCATAATAGGTTGACCTGAGTCTAGAGCTAGGGTGTATAAAAAATCCCCGCCTCGAAATGCCTTGCTGATCACTTTTGCTTGTAGTGGGCTGTCATCATCATGAATGATGTCATCCGCCCTTAAAAGAACGTCGACCGCTTCGCCGGGCAGGCCATAACTAGATTGCGGTAAAGGTAGGCGACCTAATTCAATATCAACTGAAGGACCAGCTTGCGTTGTGCCAGGAACAAATACGCCATAACCTACAAAGTCAGCAACAAATCGTGTAGCAGGGCGGTGGTATAGGTTGTAGGCGCTATCCCATTGCACCAAGCGACCATCCACCATCACGCCAATATCATCAGCAATAGCGAAGGCTTCAAATTGGTCATGGGTTACTAAAAGCGCCGTTGCATTGTTTGCTTTCAGAATATCTCTGACTTCACCCGCTAAGCGCTCACGTAAATCAACGTCTAGATTTGAAAAAGGCTCATCTAGCAATAACAATTCTGGCTCGGGAGCCATGGCTCTTGCCAAAGCAACACGTTGCTGTTGGCCGCCTGACAGTTCATGTGGGTAACGATCTCCAACATTCTTCAAGCCCACGCGCTCCAACCACTCTTCAGCTTTATGTAAAGCCTCTTTTTTAGAAAGGTCTCTTAAGCCAAAGGCTACGTTCTGGGCATTGGTTAAATGTGGGAAGAGGGCATAGTCCTGAAAGACAACCCCAATGCGTCTTTTTTCTGGTGCAAGGGTGACATCCTTGGAGCTCACCACTTGGTTATCGATAGTGATCTCTCCAGCACTGATTGGCTCAAAGCCGCAAATGGCTCTCAATACCGTTGATTTGCCACAGCCAGAGGGGCCCAATAAACAACCAATCCTGCCATGCTGAAGACGCATGGTTAAACCACGGACAACAGAATTCCATTCGCCAGACTTTTCGCCTGGATAGCCGACATGAATGTCCTCTAAATTTAAATGAATTGGTGCGTTATCGATAATCATTCTTATAATTGTCTCATCTTGCGATTACGTTTAACACCCATACTATTGTCATTGATATTGGCTTTGCCAATATTAGGCATTTTTGCAGCCCTATTAAGCCCACAGTCTTCCAGTGGGGATGTCTTGCTGCACCTCATCACAACAGTCTTACCGGGCTACGCCTGGACTACCTTGTTGCTGGCCATAGGCGTTGCTTGGGGTGTTGCTAGTATGGGCATTATTACAGCTTGGTTAGTTGCCACCTGTGATTTTCCGGGTAAGCGTATTTATGAGTGGGCACTGATTCTGCCTTTGGCGATGCCAACTTATGTCATGGCTTATGCCTATACCGACTTTTTTCAATTCTCAGGACCTATCCAAAGCTTTTTAAGAGAGCTGCTAGGAGTCTCTAAATTAGATTGGTTCCCTGAGCCAAGATCTGTTTGGGGTGCAGTTTGCGTCCTTAGTTTGGCTTTATACCCTTATGTTTATTTGCTTTGCCGCACAGCTTTCTTGGAGCGTAGCCCTCGTTTAATGGATGCTGCAAGAACTTTGGGCGCTGGTCCTTGGCGTGCTTTTTGGCAAGTCGCTTTACCAATGGCAAGACCAGCCACCATGGCTGGTGTAGCTTTGGCTCTAATGGAAGCGGTTGCAGATTACGGTGCGATGTCTTACTTTGGTGTTCAAACCATGACAACGGGTATCTATCGCGCTTGGTTAGGTATGGGTGACCGAGTAGCTGCAGTTCAGCTTTCTGCAGCTTTATTGGGCGTCATCTTTCTACTCTTGATGCTTGAGCATGCGAGTCGCAGACAGATGCGCTTTGCATCAAGTGGCCAACGTTTCAGACAAATTAAACCGTGGCGCTTGGAAGGTAAAAAAGCCTTCTGGGCAAGTTTGGCTTGTGCGCTACCGATGATTTTTGGATTTATTTTGCCGGTCATCATCATGGCTTATTTGGCATTCACCAGCAATGAAGGTCTCAATGCGCGTTACTGGAGTTGGCTGGGTAACACGATGACGCTATCGACCTTAACTGCGATTCTGGCCGTGGTGATTGCTGTTTGGTTAGCCTACAGTGCTCGCTTGGCAAAAGGCGGTTTGCAGTTGTTAGCAAACCGCATGGTGAGTTTGGGTTATGCCGTTCCGGGCGCCGTATTAGCAGTGGGTATTTTGATTTTGCTAGCCCAATTTGATTTGGCTTGGTTCTTGTCTGGCTCATTTGTTATTTTGATTTATGCCTACCTCACTCGTTTTTTATCCTCTGGCTTGCAAACAGTTGAAGCGGGCTTAAGCAAAATAACGCCGAGCATGGATGCCAGTGCCATGAGTTTGGGATCAAGCAAATTTGAATTATTAACACGGATACATTTACCTCTTCTAAGACGCAGTTTGCTAACGGCAGGCTTATTGGTATTTGTGGATGTGATGAAAGAGTTGCCAGCGACCTTGGTTTTGAGGCCGTTCAATTTTGATACTTTGGCAGTGATTACTTATCAGTTAGCTTCTGATGAGCGTCTAGCGGAGGCTGCTTGGCCTGCTTTGACGATTGTTCTAGCAGGATTGATTCCTGTGGTGATCTTATCTAGAGCAATGTCTAAGGATTAATCCATCCTTAGACACCAAGAAAAATTAACGAACAAGTTCTTTCGTTTTATTTTTAACATCTTTCCACTCATCTGCATCAGCAAGAGGGGATTTTGATTTGGTAATAGACGGCCATTGGCGCGCTAATTCCACATTGAGCTTGATGTAATCTTGTTGATCACCTGGCACGTCATCTTCTGCGTAAATCGCATTCACTGGGCACTCTGGAACGCAAACGGCACAGTCAATGCACTCATCAGGATCGATGGCTAAGAAATTAGGGCCTTCTCGGAAACAATCAACCGGACAAACATCAACGCAGTCAGTGTATTTACAGCGGACACAAGCTTCAGTTACTACATAAGTCATGGCATGAATCTCTAATTGGATCAAAGGTGATATTTTATCTTAGTGAGAGCCGGATGATCTATTAAAACCCCCATTTTTTAGATCATTTAGTGATTTGCATATGAATTAAATCAATGACATACAATGAAGATTCAAGCAGAAATTACAAAATAAACTAAAAAAAGCTAGGAGACAAATATGACCCAAAAGGATCAAAAACCTAAGATTTTGGTAGCTAGAGAGATTTTTCCTGATCTTTTGGCTCAATTAGAGCAGGTCGCTGATGTGCAATCTAATCAAGATGATTTGATCTGGAGCGCTGAAGATCTAAAGGCTGCGATGGCAGACAAAGACGCGGCTATCGTGACTGGTGGTGAACGCATTGATGCTGACATCATTGCTGCATCCCCGAATTTAAAGATCGTTTCCAATATTGCAGTTGGCTATAACAACTTTGATATGCCGGCCTTTAAGGCTCGTCAAGTCATGGCAACTAACACGCCTGATGTATTAACTGAGACAACAGCCGATTTTGGTTTTACTTTATTGATGGCAACTGCCCGCAGATTAACTGAGAGTGAGCATTGGTTAAGAGCAGGTCAATGGAAAAAGTTTTCTATTTGTGACACGCCATTGGCTATGGATATTCATCACAGCACTCTTGGCATCATGGGTATGGGGCGTATTGGCCAAGCGATTGCTAGAAGAGCTTTGGGTTTTGGTATGAAGGTACGTTATTACAATCGTTCACGCTTATCACCCGAACTTGAAAAAGAATGTGGTGCTACATATGTCGATCGTGAAACTTTATTAAAAGAATCTGATCACATTATTTTGGTGATGCCTTACACGCCAGAAAATCACCATCTCTTTGGCGAAAAAGAATTAAATATGATGAAGCCTACTGCCACAGTAGTGAATATTGCTCGTGGCGGAATTGTTGATGAGCTGGCTCTAGCAAAAGCTTTGAAAGAGAAAAAAATATTTGCTGCTGGTATCGATGTGTTTGAAGGTGAGCCAACGGTAAGACCAGAGCTATTGGCTTTGGATAATATTGTTTTAGCTCCTCATATTGCTAGTGCTACTGAGAAAACAAGAAGAGCCATGATTGAGTTGGCAATTAAAAACTGCTTAACAGGTCTGGCCGGTAAGACACCACCTAATTTGCTAAGCTAAGTAAATAGTAGATTCAAGGCTAAGAGAAATCTTAGTCTTGAATAGTTGGTTTTTTGACTTCTGCTGCAGGAGTGTCTCTAACGGCTACTTCAATGCCACCGAAACGATCAGCTACCCAGTTATAAACTTTGCAAGCCAACCAAAGCAAACCAAATCCAACTAGAGCGTTCAGGATCAATGCTGAGATCACTGTGAAACCTGGTAATTCACCATCTCTAACAAATGCAACAAATAAAGCAAGCAAAACAACCGGTACTGAAAAGCTGAGATAAACCAAGACCAGCGTTTTAGCTGTATGTAGTGGATCTACGTAAACAACTTCTTTTTTGGTGTATTTGGTGCTTGGCATATGGTCTTTGCTTCAGTTATATCAGGGGTTTGGCGAATTTCGGATAAGCGCAATTCTATACCAAGTTAAATAACCTTGTTGCAATGCAATATCTTATTTGGTGCAAAAAACACATTTTTTGAGGTTTTGAGAGTGGGGGTAAGACCCTGGATTACAAAAGACCCTCAAATAAAACCACATTAACCAGTTCGCCAGCTGCAATATTGGCTTGGTCATGCTCTAGAACAATAAAGCAATTAGCTTCACTCATGGAACGCAGAACCCCTGATCCTTGGGCGCCGGTAATGCTAACTGTGTTAATACCTGATCCATTAGAAGTAAGTATGCCTCTTTGAAATTCTGTTCGACCAGGACGCTTCCTAATGCTTTCTTGCGCTTGAGCTTTCATTGTTAATGGAGCAAGTTCGCTCGCTCCTGACATGGCCAGTAGGGCATACCTAACAAATTGATAGAAGGTCACCATGACAGCAACTGGATTGCCTGGCAACCCAAATAAAACTGCTTGATGATCCTTAGATTGAATCGATCCAAATGCCATCGGTCTGCCGGGGCGCATCGCTATTTTCCAAAAAGCAATATCGCCTAATTCGCGCATAATTTGTTTTGTGTAGTCCGCTTCACCAACCGATACTCCACCGGATGTAATAACAGCGTCACACTGTGCAGCTGCATCAGAAAAAGCACGGCGCATATCTTCAGGGTTGTCTCGAACAACGCCAAAATCAACAATTTCTACACCGAGGCGACTTAGCATCCCAAATAAAGTGTAACGATTGCTGTCATAAACACAGCCTGGATCTAATGCTTGTCCAATAGAGCGCAGCTCATCACCGGTAGAAAAAAAGCCAACTCGTAGGCGGCGTTTTACATCTACTTTGCCAAGTCCTAAAGATGCAATTAAACCTAAATCTGATGGACGTACGATCTTGCCTGCCAACAATGCAGGACTACCTTCTTTTAGATCCTCTCCTAGAAGTCGGCGATTGTCACCACTCTTCACTGAAGTAGATGCAAAGTGAATGTCATCACCATCAAGCTGGACTAACTCCTGAGGAATAACTGTGTCACACCCGCTTGGCATAATGGCACCCGTCATGATTCTGACGCATTCACCAGTATTCACATGGCCGGTAAACGCATTGCCCGCAAATCCCTTGCCAATGATTTTGAGAGATGTTTTATCTGTTGTAGAGATTGAGCTGCCGGCAAATGCATAACCATCCATAGCTGAGTTATCTGCTGCTGGAACATTGATAGGAGAAATAATATCCTTGGCTAAAACGCGCCCTAATGATTGATAAATTTCAACAGTTTCAGTGGTGAGGGTCTCAGCGCTTGGCCGAACAAAATCTTTAACGATCTGAAGTGCTTGATCAACCTTCAGTGATTCTGGGTCGTAGTCTGATAAGCAGGTAACAACTGAGTTGAGAGATGGAAGCTTGGACTTGCTCATAAAGTTTTCTTCAATAAAAAATACATATCAGACGATTTGAAAACAGTTAACCACCGATGTAAGACATCTCAACTTTGGTTTTGTTGGCCATTTCAGGTGAGCCGCGTAGCTCTGAGTAACGATCAGTTCTTTGCATCCAAACTTGAGCAATGGCGTTGCTGATCTCTAAGTCAGAGCGACCATCACGCAGTAAGGCTTTCAGATCGTGTCCTTCGGTTGCAAACAAACAAAGATACATTTTTCCTTCAGTAGACAAACGAGCTCTAGAGCAGTCTTTGCAGAACGCTTGAGTCACACTGGAAATAACTCCGATCTCGCCAGAGCCATCAATGTATTTCCAGCGCTCTGCAACTTCACCAGGATAGTTCGGGTCAATATTAGTTAAAGGAAATACCTCATGGATCTTCCTGATAACTTCTGATGATGGAAGAACTTCTGACATGTTCCAGCCATTTGATGCACCCACATCCATGAACTCAATAAATCTTAGAGTGACGTCACTGGCTTTGAAGTATTGGGCCATTGGAATGATTTCGTGGTCATTGGTGCCTTTTTTGACAACCATGTTCACTTTGAGATTCTTAAAGCCGACTTCACGAGCTGCTTCGATGCCATCTAAAACATCACCAACAGGGAAGTCCACATCATTCATTTTTCTGAAAGTGACATCGTCCAAGCCGTCGAGGCTAATTGTCATGCGTGATAAGCCAGCATCTTTGAGTGCCTGTGCTTTTTTACGCAATAAGCTGCCATTTGTTGTGAGCGTTAAATCTAATGGCTGACCACTGAGTGTTTTTAATGAAGCTAACATTTCGATTAATTTTTCGATATGTTTGCGTAAGAGGGGTTCGCCTCCCGTTAAACGAATCTTCTCAACCCCATGCTCAATATAAATTTTGGCTAGGCGGGTAATCTCTTCAAAGCTGAGTAAATCACCATGACTGAGATAGGGGTAATCTTTATCGAACACCTCTTTAGGCATGCAATAAGTGCAACGAAAATTGCAACGGTCTGTTACTGAAATTCTTAAATCATGAAGAGTGCGGCCGCGCGTGTCGGCCAATAACCCATTGGGTGTTGATAGTTGTGCCGGAATGGCCGGCACATGACTACCAATCTTTCTTTGGCGTTCGTCGATGAGGGGAATGACTCTTTCTGACATATCCCCCCATTGTAGAACTAAGTTTACTTTTCGATCTTTTGTTCTTTACCACCAGTTTCAACAAGAACCATTGGTTCAGTTGATAACTCAACTGCTGGTTTTGGTTGACGTGGTGGGTGGCTAATCACTGGCTCAGCAGCGATTTGTGCGCGAACTTCAGCTAATTTGTTGTCATCAGTGTTCACCCAAACCATGCCTGCTGATTCAAGCACTGAATTTAATTCAGAAGCTTGTAATGGTTGGAATTCAACTTTTGGTAATGGTGCTGGAGCCGCTTTAGGAGCTGCTTGTTCTGCAACTACCGGAGCAGCTACAGGGGTAACTACAGGAGCAACTGAAGACTCAGTAACAACAGGTGTCGGTGCCACTACTTCAGTTGATGTAACAACATGACCAGAGTCTACAACTTCATCAACACCAGATGCTATCGGAGCAACTTGGTTTTGAACAACTTCTGCACCATTGTTTTCACCAGCGTTTTCAGGACGATCTGCACGATCACGGCCACGGTTACGGCCGCGACGGTTGCGACCGCGTGGACGATCTTCACCCTCTGGCGTATTGGCTTGATCACCGTGAGTTAATGCATCCTTTGGTTGCTCAGATTTATTTTCTTGAGTGCTTTCAGGCTTGTTGTCACGTGGTGTGCGTTGATTGCGTTGGTTACGATTTTGTTGAGGACGTGCTTCTTTACCCTCAGTCTTCTCTTCACCTTCACGAGGTGCTGAGTTGCGCTCGCCACCTTCAGTCTTGTTGCGGTTGCGGTTACGGTTATTGCGGTTGCGACCATTGCGATCGTTACGGTCGTTGCGACCTTCGCGTGCTGGACGCTTTTCAACCGGAGCCTCTTCTTTGGCGCCAAAAAGTTTCTTAATGAAACCAATCAAACCACCAGAAGATTCTTTTTCGCCAGCCGCCTTGCGCTCAGGGCGTGATACGCCTGTCGGTGCAGGTTGACTTGGACGAACACCTTTTACAGCCGCTTCTTGACGAGGCTTAGCTTCTTCAGCTTTGCGATTCAAAATAGTGTCTGATTCTAGTTCTTTGCTAGCTTCTTCAGCCATGGCATAACTAGCTTTAGGGTCATCTAAACGAGGGTCGTCGTGACGCAAGCGCTCAAGTTTGTAATGTGGTGTCTCTAAATGCTTATTAGGTAATAACAAGACATTCACTTTGAAGCGACTTTCAATTTTGATAACTTCAGCACGCTTCTCATTTAAGAGGAATGCTGCAACATCAACTGGAACTTGGCAGTGGATCGCTGCTGTGTTCTCTTTCATCGCTTCTTCTTGAATGATGCGAAGAACTTGTAATGCTGATGATTCTGTATCTCTGATGTGGCCAGTGCCGTTACAGCGTGGGCATGTCACGTTGCTACTTTCAGAAAGCGCAGGGCGTAAACGTTGGCGTGATAGCTCTAGTAAACCAAAACGTGAGATCTTGCCCATTTGAACGCGAGCACGGTCGTGACGAAGAGCGTCTTTTAAACGTTGCTCCACATCCTTTTGATTCTTAGAGGACTCCATATCAATGAAGTCGATCACAATCAAACCGCCTAAGTCGCGCAAACGCATCTGACGAGCTAATTCGTCAGCAGCTTCTAAGTTAGTTCTAGCCGCTGTCTCTTCAATGTCTGAACCACGAGTTGAGCGTGCTGAGTTGACGTCTACAGAAACTAAGGCTTCTGTATGGTCGATCACAATCGCGCCACCTGATGGCAATGACACTGTGCGAGAGTAGGCTGTTTCAATTTGGTGTTCAATTTGGAAACGAGAGAACAAAGGCACATCATCTTGATAGCGTTTAACGCGTGACATATTGTCAGGCATCACAACAGACATAAATGCGCTAGCTTGTTCGTAGATCTCATCGGTATCAATCAAGATCTCGCCGATGTCTGGCTGGAAGTAATCGCGAATAGCGCGAATAACTAAGCTGGATTCCAAGTAAATTAATAGTGGGGCTTGATTGCCGCCAGCAGCTTCATCAATGGCTGTCCAAAGCTGCATTAAGTAACTTAAGTCCCACTGTAGTTCTTCAGCAGTACGACCAATACCGGCTGTTCTGGCAATAATGCTCATGCCATCCGGTACTGTTAAGTGACTCATGGCTTCACGTAGCTCGTTACGATCTTCGCCTTCAATACGACGAGATACGCCACCGCCACGTGGGTTGTTTGGCATTAAAACTAAATAACGACCAGCAAGTGAAATAAAGCTAGTTAAGGCAGCACCTTTATTGCCGCGCTCTTCTTTTTCCACTTGAACAATGATTTCTTGACCTTCACGCAAGGCATCTTTAATGCCTGCATTTCTAACATCAATACCATCTTTGAAATAAGCTCTTGAAACTTCTTTAAATGGCAAAAAGCCATGACGCTCTTCACCATAGTTCACGAAACATGCTTCTAGGGATGGTTCGATGCGTGTGATCACGCCTTTGTAGATATTGCCTTTGCGTTGTTCACGCCCAGTGGTTTCAATATCAATGTCGATAAGTTTTTGACCATCAACGATAGCTACGCGCAACTCTTCTTGTTGGGTAGCGTTAAACAACATTCTTTTCATATAAAACTCCGTACTGCGGCCAGGCAGCCATCGCGGGGCGCGAAACGGAA
>JAHEBW010000026.1 GCA_024642065.1 Polynucleobacter sp.
CTAAACCTTGCTCATGCAACATTTGAGGAATCTTGTAGATCGTATCAACATCCCAAACAGAGATAACTGACTGTTCACGCATGTTTGCAAACAATGAAATCTTAGCGCGCTCATCTTCAGGAATAGGTCTGTCAGCACGACATAACAATGCTGTTGGCATGATGCCAATTTCACGTAACTTTTGAACTGAGTGCTGAGTTGGCTTGGTTTTTAATTCACCAGCGCTCGCAATATAAGGCACCAAAGTTAAATGAACAAAAGCTGTGTCACCCTGCGGCAAACGCAAACTCATTTGGCGAGCAGCTTCTAAGAATGGTAATGATTCAATGTCACCTACTGTGCCGCCAATTTCACAAATAGCGACATCAGTTTGGCCGTTATGGCTCGCATTAGCACCACGTTCAATGAAATTCTGAATTTCATTCGTGATGTGTGGAATAACCTGAACAGTTTTACCAAGATACTCTCCACGACGTTCCTTGCGGATCACAGATTCGTAAATCTGGCCTGTCGTGAAGTTGTTGCTCTTGCGCATCTTGGCAGAAACAAAACGTTCATAGTGACCCAAATCCAAGTCGGTTTCAGCACCATCCTCGGTTACAAACACTTCTCCATGCTGAAGAGGGCTCATCGTACCGGGGTCGACGTTGATATAGGGGTCTAATTTTAAGAGGGTGACTTTTAGGCCGCGCGATTCGAGAATGGCGGCTAAGGAGGCGGCTGCGATACCCTTCCCTAGGGAAGAAACCACACCACCAGTAACAAAGATGAATTTAGTCATCGAATATGCTTAGTGGGTAATACGCAATTATAGCGATACCCAGAAAGAATGTTCAAAAATTCCTTCTTTTTAAGCAAAAATCCCTTCTAAGCCCCTACCAGACTGGGTCTTCAATTTCAGAGAATATCTGGCGAAGCCGCTTTCCCCAGGTTTCGTGAATCATTTTGAAATATTGGTCATTTTCATCAATCACAGTCAAATGATTAGGCTTTAGTTCATCGTTGGGATAAATCAACATATCTAAAGGCAAGCCAACTGAAATATTTGATTTCAAGGTCGAGTCCATCGAAATTAAAGCGCATTTAGCAGCTTCTTTGAGTGAAGTGCTTTGAGTAATCACTCTATCTAAAATGGGTTTGCCATATTTAGCTTCGCCGATCTGAAAATACGGTGTTTCAACACTGGCCTCAATAAAATTACCAGCAGCATAGACTTGGAATATTGAAGCCTTTTGACCTTTAATTTGGCCACCAAAAATCAAATTGATATTGAATTCAATGCCTGACTTTTGCAATTCCTCAGCATCACGATCACGAACTTTTCTCACAACATCACCCAGAACTTGAGCAGCCTCAAACAAGGTTGCTGCATTCCAAATACTTGGTGCATCTGGTTCAGGGTGATTCAAATAATGTCTTACAGCCTGAGTAATAGCCAAATTACCGGCTGACATGAGAACCATCAATCGATCGCCCTCTTTACTAAAAATGGCCATCTTTCTAAAGTTAGAAACGGCATCCACACCTGCATTAGTTCTGCTGTCCGATAAAAAAACCAAACCTTCATCCAAACGTACCGCAACGCAATAAGTCATATCACCCTAAATATTAATAAATACTGGCTCAATCAAGCTGCCATTTCCTCGATTGGCAATAAGAAGTCGTGACTGATGCCACTACCCACCAAGTTCACCTTACCCAAGAAGCCCGTTAAGAATTGATGCAAGCCTTTTTCAAGGATTTCATGAATATTCGCATCCCTTAGCTCTGCTAATAAGTTTCTAGCTTGTGTAATCGTTTTGCTTGAATGGGAATTGCGAACCTTACCCAACAAATCAACCACTTCATTAACGCAAGCCACCAAAGATCTTGGCATATCCGTTCTCAAGATTAAAAGCTCTGCAACTCTCTCTGGCGTGATCACATCACGATAGACTTTGCGATATGTTTCAAACGCTGAAACAGAACGCAAAATGGCGGCCCAATAATAGAAATCATCGACAGAGTCATTGCCGTGATCGCGCATATTCTCTGCTGTTAGTGATTTAACGTCCAATAAACGGGCGGTGTTATCTGCTCTTTCCAAAAAAGTGCCAAGGCGAATAAAGTAATAGACATCATCCCTCACCATCGTTCCGTGCTGAACACCTCTCGTTTGATGAGACCTGAACTTAACCCACTCAAAAAATTCTGAAGGTGCTGTTTCTAAAACACCATCCCTCATTTTCTTTTGAGCTTCCAACCAAGTCGTATTGATGGTTTCCCACAATTCAGTTGTCATCGAACCGCGGACAGCTCGCGCATTTTCACGAGCAGCCTGCAGACATCTCATGATGGATGAGGGATTATTCATATCACTCACCATGAATTGAATGACATCCTGCGGCGACATCAAAACATGTGATGCATCAAATGCTTCGGTCAACTCAGAAATCTCCAACAAGGCACGCCACGCTTGCTCTGCGACCTCCGCTGATTGTGGCAACAATGACATCTGATAATTAACATCCAACATGCGAGCAGTATTCTCAGCCCGCTCTGTATAGCGTGACATCCAATACAGATGGTCGGCAGTCCTTGATAACATTATTTTCTCCTTGTTTTTTATTAGTGTTCCAACACCCAAGTGTCTTTGGTGCCACCACCCTGAGATGAGTTGACGACTAAAGAGCCTTCTTTTAAAGCCACCCTTGTAAGACCGCCTGGCGCCATACGCACCTCCTTACCAGACAACACAAAAGGCCTGAGATCAATATGTCTTGGGGCAATACCTGCATCAACATAAGTCGGGCAAGTTGATAAAGCCAAAGTTGGTTGAGCGATGTAACCCTCAGGATTAGCTTTCACTTTTTCCTTGAATTCAGCAACCTCAGCTTTTGTAGACGCTGGGCCTACCAACATGCCATACCCACCTGCACCATGAACTTCTTTAACCACTAAATCAGCCATGTGGTCTAGAACGTATTTCAAATCATCAGGTTTACGACACATATAAGTTGGGACGTTTGAGATCAGTGGCTCTTCATCTAAATAGAACCTGATCATGTCTGGAACGTAAGGGTAAATCGACTTGTCATCAGCTACACCTGTGCCTATGGCATTACAAATAGCAACATTACCGGCACGATAGGCGCGCAATAAACCATAAGCCCCCAAGGCGGAGTCTGATCTAAACACTTCGGGATCTAAAAAGTCATCATCAACACGTCTATAAATCACATCGACGCGCTTAGAACCCTGAGTGGTTCTCATGTACAAGACATCCTTTTCAACAAAGAGATCCTTACCTTCGACCAATTCAACGCCCATCTGTTGCGCCAAAAATGCATGCTCGAAGTAGGCTGAGTTGTACATACCCGGAGTTAAAACCACGACAGTTGGATTGGCTCGTTGGCTCGGTGAAGCCTGACGCAAAGTATCTAGAAGTAAATCTGGATAGTGGGCCACAGGAGCTACACGATGTTGCGCAAATAACTCTGGAAATAAACGCATCATCATTTTGCGGTTCTCCAACATATAGGAAACACCTGATGGCACACGTAAATTGTCCTCAAGCACAAAAAACTCACCGGTGTTCTCACCATGCGTTGCCCGAACAATATCTATTCCAGCAATGTGAGCATAAATGTCCATCGGAACATCAACACCCATCATTTCTGGGCGAAATTGCGCATTGTTAATAACCTGTTCTTTAGGAATCACACCTGCTTTTAGAATATGTTGCTCGTGATAGACATCGTGCAAAAACATATTCAGGGCTGTGACTCGTTGACGAAGGCCTTGCTCTAGCCTACCCCACTCAGATGCAGGAAAAATCCTAGGGACGATGTCAAAAGGGATTGTTCGCTCAGTGCCTCCGCTTTCTCCATAAACAGCAAAAGTGATACCAACACGCCTAAACATCAGATCTGCCTCTTCACGACGACCACTGAGATAAGTGTCGCTTTGAGCAGATAGCCAAGTAGAAAACTGTTTGTAATGTGGTCTAGCCAGTGTTGAGTTTTTGAAATCTCGATTTAAATCATCTAAGAGCATTTCATCAAAGGGTAGTTTTTTATCTATGACCGTCATACAACACTCCCGCAAAGCACTTTATAGTTATTGATGCCAAGACCTTCTTTGTAGGTCTCGCCAATGGCTTTTCCACAACTCTCTACCTCTGAATTCCCAAACTTGCGCACCGGTGTGGACGGTTTCAAGGATGGGAATCTCTCGCTCAACATATCTTTGAACCACTTTGCTATTAGGGTGCCGATAGCGATTGCGATAGCCAGCTTGCACAACAGCCCAATGAGGCTGTATTGCATCGAGAAAATCAGATGAGGAAGAAGTAGCACTACCATGGTGCGGTATAAGCAATATAGATGCCAATTCGCTAGAAGGCTTATATCTATTGGCTATAGAAATTTCACCACCCCTCTCAACGTCCCCCGTTAACCAGAAAGAATAGGCTTGATTCCTCACCTCAATGACACAACTTAGTGCATTGGGCTTCCCATAATGGTGCATGCTTGAAAAACTCATTTCAGGTCCAGGATGCCAAACCTTAAATAAAACGCCATCCCACCACCACTCTTGACCGGCCTGACATGGTAAAGATGGCATCTTTAACTCTTTTGTCCTTTTCAATAGAAAATGCCACTCAGGAAGAGTTCCAATCAAATCTCCAAAACGAATTTCTTTAAGAAGACTTAGGCCGCCACCAACATGATCAGTATCTTTGTGACTAATTGCCAATCGATCGATATAAGAAATTCCCTGCCCTCTTAAAAATGGCAGAACATTACGTTCCCCGGCGTCAGAGTCAGGAGAGGTTTTAGGACCGGTGTCGTAGAGCATGTTGTGCTGACTAGTTTCGACAAGAACTGCCGTACCTTGACCAATATCCAGGACTGTTACCCTATATTCACCCTGCTTTAAAGCAGGGTTATAAGAAAGCAATAACGGTAAACAACATGCCAACCCCAAAAGCCTACTTTTATAAGTCTTAGTAAGTTCACCCGGCCTAATGGCCAAAATAACCCCAAGAGTCAACAAAATCAAAACCCAGATAGCCGGTTGCTTCAGATAGCCCACCGACCATGGCCAAGCAGACATGGGATTTAAGAACCAGGCAACAAGCTCCATACAACTGTGCGCTAGCCATAATGACCAACCATTGAAAGGTTCTGGGAGAACAGCTCCCAGCATCGCAAATGGCGTCACAATAAAACTAACCAAAGGAATAGCAAATGCATTTGCTAGTGGAGAAACAATCGAGACTTGAGAAAACCAAAAAAGTGTTAATGGCAACAATGCAATCGTCACAACTGCCTGAACCCTACTCGCCTCTTTAAATGACTCCCACCACTTTCGCTTCTGACTGTAACCATATTCAGATAAACCATCTTCACTGGGCATTGCAAAAAGAATGGCGGCAACAGCGCCAAAAGAGAGCCAAAAACCAGGGGTGTAAGCTGCCCAAGGATCTAAAAGTAGAACGATGAATAATGCCCACCACCAAATATCAAAGGCTCGAGTAATACGACCGGTCCACATAGCAAACGCAACCACGCCCACCATATACATCGTGCGTTGAGCTGGTATCTGAAAGCCTGCTAACCAGGTATAAACAAATGCGACTAAAAAGCCACTCAATGCCCCCACCTTTTGAGCAGGGCACAATAAGGGTAAGGCAGATGTTCGCCACAAACGATTAGCCAAACTTGCCGCCATGCCAGCTAACATCGTGACATGCAATCCAGAAATACTGATGAGATGTCCAATACCTGTTGCGTTAAATACGCGCCAATCATTTTGAGCAATGGCGTTTTGCTCACCCATCACCAGTGCAATTAATACACCTACATACCGAGCGCCATCAGGAGCAGCTGACTTAATGCGTTCACGTAAATGCCATCTAGTTAATTCAACATAACTGGTAAAGCCTGCAACAAAATCATTGAGTAATTGTGGCTTCCATTCACGAGGCAACCCCTTTGCACTAGCTCTGATAGATCCATTGGCACCTAAGTTTTGTTGAAACATCCAACGCTCAAAATCAAAACCATGTGGATTCATTAATCCATGGGGCCGCTTCAGGCGAACGGGCAACTTCCACCGCTGCCCCGGTTTGATTTCAGGCAATTCAATCTCACCCCGCCAACCTGGATACCAACCAAGAGCCAATCTTTTTGGAAAATTTTTTAAATCAATCTCTTGACCGTCCTCTTGAACAACCTGTTCAACCGCAATGCTTAGCCTCAACCCCTGAGTGCCATTACTCGGCAAGCCATCAATAACTCCTGTAATCAATAAATCAATGCCCTCGAGATGTTTTGGCAAGGAAGATTCAAGTCGAATATGTGTGAGATGGCCTGACCAAGTAAACCCTAAAGATGCAAAGACCAAGCTCCAAAGAATTAATCCTGCGTAGGTTTGAAGGAAAAAGGATTGAAATGATTTTTTCTTATTTATCTTTAAAAAGAAAATTAATATCAGCGGAAAGCTGGAGATTACCGAAAAGCATGCCCAAAAATTCCATGAAGGCAATTGAGGCAAAAAAAGCAAAAGAGATTCCCCGGCAATAAATGCCGTTAGCAAAAAGCGCAAGCTATCTAATGAGGTTGAGTAACTTTAGATGAAGAGTTTTGAATAAGTTGATTCCATCGAGGAATCACTCGAAGTGCATTTTGAGAGCACATATGTTGAGTGCGACTAACTAGATCGGAACGGATATCAGCTAGAACAGATGAAATTTGAGGAAGCTCACCCGGTGCATTACGAGGATGCTCAGCATGAGCCAACCACATGGGTGGAATGTCTGGCGCATCGGTTTCCAAGACAATCGACTCAATCGGTAAATCTTTAGCCAAACGTCTAATTTGCAAAGCTCTATCGTGGGTCATTGCGCCGCCAAAACCCATCACAAAATTAAGCTTCATAAAGTTTTCTGCCTGCTGAAAACTTCCGTTAAACGCATGAGCAATACCACCAGACAATTTTCTAGATTTAAGAGCTTTAATGATCGCATCCTGTGAGCGGCGTACATGCAAGATCACAGGCAAATTAAATTCTTGGGCTAAATCTAGTTGTGCCTCGAAAAAATAAGATTGATGATGAGGATCTAATTCAGGCAAGAAATAATCTAAACCTATTTCACCAATTCCAACAAATCGAGGATCATCAAGCGCCTTTGTGACAGCCACTCTCAGAATGTCTAAATCACTTTCCTTGGCCTCTGGGGTATAGATGGGATGAATGCCTAGCGTGTAACAAGTAGCTGGCATCTTTAATGCAGCGTGATGCGCCAAGTCTTGAACAGATAAAAAGTCTTTGGCTCGAACCGCCGGAATAAGTACTCCGCTTACCCCTGCCAATGATGCTCGCTCAATGATTTCATCACGATCAAGGTCGAATTCAGGTGCATCTAGATGACAATGCGTATCCAAACACATGGCCATACTTAAGCAGACCTTAAAACGCCATGATCTAAACGCAAAATACGATCACATCTTGCAGCTCGTAATGGATCATGAGTCACAATCACAAAAGCAGTGCCTTGATCTTTAGCCACCTGCAACATCAAATCAAAAACAGCATCTGCAGTTTCAGCATCTAAGTTACCGGTAGGTTCATCTGCTAAGACACAGCTAGGTTTAGTAACCAAGGCTCTAGCCACAGCAACGCGCTGTCTCTCTCCGCCAGACAAGGCTGCTGGTCGGTGATCAATACGATGACTTAAACCCACTTTAGAGAGCATCTCTCTAGCGGCATCTCTTGCCATACCAGGTGATGTGCCTCTAATACGCAAAGGCATAGCCACATTATCTAAGGCGCTGAATTCAGCCAAAAGATGATGGAACTGATAAATAAAACCTAAATGATGATTACGAATTTCATTCAACTGACTTGGTGACATGCGACCTAAAACTTGCCCAGCCAAAGTGACCTCACCCTGAGTTGCCACATCCAATCCACCCAAGAGATGAAGCAAAGTACTTTTGCCAGAGCCAGAGGAACCCACAATCGCAAGTTTTTCGCCAGCACGAAGCTCTAGATTAATTTGTTGAAGAACTTCAACTGCAGACTCACCTTCACCATAAGTTTTGGAGAGATTAGAAGCCAATAGAGTAATGTTGTTCATGATGCGATCACTCATATCTCAATGCGCTAGCAGGCTCAACCCTTGCCGCTCTCCAGCTTGGATAAAGCGTTGCCAATAGCGACAACCCAAACGCCATCAAACCTACAGTGATGACATCAGAACTTCTCACATCGGATGGCAGGCTAGAAATAAAGTAAATGTCACGAGGTAAGAATTGAACTCTAAAAATAGCCTCGATGACTGGAACAATCACGTCAATATTTAATGAGATCAACAAACCCAAAAGTACTCCACCAATCGTACCAAGTGCACCAATCATAAAACCTTGAGCAAAAAAGATTCTTTGGATCATGCCCGCAGATGCTCCCATTGTTCTTAGGATCGCAATATCACCCTGCTTATCTGTCACTGTCATCACCAAAGTAGAAACCAAATTAAACGCTGCCACAGCAATGATCAAGGTCAAAATAATGAACATCATGCGTTTTTCTGTTTGAACAGCGGCAAACCAGTTTTTATTTTGTCTGGTCCAGTCTTTGACCCAAAGCCCTGGCAAACGAGAAGCTAATTCATCAGCTACCTTAGCGGCCAACTGCATATCATCTAATTTAAGACGCAAACCAGAAGGACCATCTAATCGAAGCAAGGCTGCCGCATCCTTCCAATGAACAACGGCCAAAGTGCTATCAAACTCATAATGGCCGCTATCAATAATTCCAACCAGTTTGAAAGCTCTCATTCTTGGGGTAACGCCTGCAGGATTGATATCCCCTTCAGGCACCATGATGGTGATGCGATCCCCCAACTGAACACCCAAAATCATTGCCAACTCAGCCCCCAGAGCCAAACCAAACTCACCTGGGCGCAATTCGGTAACTTGGCCTTGGATGAAATGTTTAGGAATATCTGAAACGCGAGACTCTAGACTTGGATCAATACCCCGAATAGCCACACCACGCATCACATCACCACGTGTTACTAGAGCTTGGGACATGATCATGGGGGCAACACCTTGAACATGCTTATTTGCTTGAACCTGATTCAGTAAAGGCTGCCAATCTCCCAAACCAGATGGAGAGTGAATCTCAACATGAGATAAAACTGACAACATTCGATCTCGCACTTCTTTTTGGAAGCCATTCATCACTGATAAAACAACAATCAGGGCTGCCACACCCAAGGCAATGCCAATCATTGAAACAGATGAAATAAATGACAAAAACTCATCTTTTGAGCCAGTTTCTTTGTTTTTTCCGGCTTTTTTCCTAGCGCTGGTATAGCGCCATGCAATTTCGAGTTCAATTGGCCAATTCATCATGTAGCTAGTTTAGCCGCCTCTTGGACATAAGGTCCAAATGCAACCTAAAATTAGGGTTATGAAATACACAATTGTTATTGCAGATAGCGAAACAGAGGAATCTCTGGATAGAGGTTTGCCATACGAAAAATTTCTTCTTGGTGATCGTAACGCCAGCGCTCCTTTGGAACTTAGATCACTAGGTCATGTATTTACAGACTCAAGTTGCATTGCCAGAATTGAACCCGTCCATATTCATGCAGCCAGAGATCATCTTGTCTTAACCAATACCAGCATCCTAGATATCACCCAAGATGAATCAGATGCCTTATTTGATTCAGTCAAAGATATTTTTGCTGAGATGGCATCAATCACTCATCGGCCATACCCTGGCAGATGGTTTATTGAAACAAGTGCCATGAATACCTTATCAACTGTTAGCACGCAACAAGCAGAAGGTCGCAACATTGATCACTGGATGCCCTGCGATACAACCACCCCCGGGGTCGCACGACAATGGCGTAAATGGCAAAATGAAATTCAGATGATTTGGTTTAATCATCCAATTAATGAAGCTAGGCAAGACAGAGATATGCTGCCTGTTAATTCAGTTTGGATCAGCGGCATTGGCTCCATCTCAGATATAGAAATTCATGATGCATTCCATCAATGCCATAGAGTTCATAGCCCTGATCACTGCCTTAGCTTAATGGCTAAACACCTCAATAAAGAACACATCGAAAATATTGAATCAAGCCAATTGGCACAAACTTTATCTCTTTTGTCAGCCAAAGATAAAGTGACTTTACAGACATGGGAAATGGCTTGTCAGGCATTAATTGGGAAAGAGATTGAAGCTATACAAATAATTGACTTTCCTGATAACCAAGAACGAAATCGAATCATTCGTCTAGAAGACTTACCTCGCAAAGGTTTTGGGTTTTGGAAAAAACCGATGACACCCAAGCTTCAAGATATGCTCTCAGTATGACAATTAAATTAAGCCAAAGAAAGTACTCCGAAAAAGATGCACTTTTGTTGAGTCAACAGGGTGTTCACCCTGTTTTATCAAAACTATTTGCAGCTAGGGGTGTTCATGAAGCTGAAGAGTTATCACTAGAGCTAAAAAACTTGTTTCAACCAGCAGCTCTTACCAACTGTGAAAACGCTGCCAAGTACCTAGCCAGCGCCATTCAAAATCATAAAAAGCTATTAATCATTGCTGACTATGATTGCGATGGTGCAACAGCCTGTGCGGTTGGAATCCGAGGACTCAGAGCTCTTGGCGCGCCTTGGAATATTCAAATTGATTTTCTGGTGCCTAATCGATTCACATTGGGTTATGGATTAACCCCTGAGGTGGTCAATCTTGCAGCTGAACGTGCTGATAAACCAGATATCTTAATCACTGTTGATAACGGTATTGCCAGCATTGCTGGCGTTGAAAGAGCCAATGAATTGGGTATGGAGGTGTTAGTAACCGATCATCACTTACCTGCTGATTCGCTACCACCAGCCAAATGGATTGTTAATCCCAATCAAGCTATTTGCACATTCCCAAGCAAAGCACTTGCAGGTGTTGGCGTGATGTTTTATCTATTAATTGCCTTGCGCGCAGAGCTAAGAAGTCAAGGTGCTTTCACAGCAGACAATCAACCTAGAATTGAAAATTTACTGGATTTAGTTGCACTAGGAACTGTGGCAGACGTTGCCTCCCTGGACCGAAATAACCGTGTCCTTGTTTCTAATGGCGTCAAACGCATTAAGCACGGTTTGATGCAACCAGGTATCCAAGCTCTTTATATTGCAGCTGGTAAGGACCCTACAAAAGCTAGTACATTTGATTTGGGCTTTACTTTAGGACCTCGCTTAAATGCGGCGGGCCGCTTATCGGATATGTCTCTGGGAATTCGATGCCTTCTGACTGACTCTCGAGAAGAAGCTCTCCAACTTGCTCATGAATTAGATCGCATGAACAGAGAACGTCGAACGATTGAGTCTGGCATGCAAGAAACAGCGCTAGCAAGCCTCGCCGATATTCAAGTGGGTGAGCAAGCCAGCGTATGCCTCAGTAATCCAGAGTGGCATCAAGGTGTGATTGGAATCGTAGCATCGAGGTTAAAGGAACGATTTCATCGCCCAACTATTATTTTTGCTCCAGGCGAAGAATCTGGAAAACCAGTTTTAAAAGGTTCTGGCCGTTCCATCACAGGATTTCACTTGCGAGATGCACTGGATGTGATCTCTAAAAAGCACCCAGATTTAATTCTAAAATTTGGTGGCCATGCCATGGCAGCAGGATTAACGATTGAACAAGATAGCTTTGACTTATTCAGAGCTTGTTTTGAAGATATTGCCCAGAGCCTGATGACAGAAGAAACCCTACAGCGCCAGTTGGTCCATGATGGTTATCTAGATCCAAACTTCATGGAAGCTGAATTTGGCAGCATTCTTAACAATGAAGTTTGGGGGCAAGGCTTCCCTCCCCCTGTCTTTTTTGGTGAATTTGAGGTTTTAAGCCAAAGCTTAATTCAAGGCAAACACCTCAAATTACAGCTAAAAGCTATTAAAGAAAATGGTATTAGCGACTCAAAAACCATGAATGCCATTTGGTTTTCTAGGGCACAAACCCTGCCAAACCCCGCCAAACTGGCATATAGACTGGTCACCGACCATTACCAAGGTGTTGCCAGAGCACAATTACATATAGAGGCGCTTGATGAACCTTTATAATCATGCGCTATGGAAGCTGAACAACTTAATCTCATAATTAACACCCTCGAAGACCTTCGTACGCGTACGACTGAACTACGGAGGTATCTTTGACGTCGATAACAAAGCAGAACGCTTAGTCGAGGTCAATCAAACTCTTGAAGATCCCAAAATTTGGGACGATCCTAAACAGGCCCAAGCCTTAGGTAGAGAGAAAAAGTTATTAGATGGTGTGGTGGGAACAATTAACTTCCTAACCGACAACATCACCGCTAGCCAAGAGTTAATGGATATGGCTAAAGAAGAAGGTGATTTTGAAACCATTCTTTCTATTCAAACTGATACAGATGGTATGCGCAAGCAAGTGGAAGATCTTGAATTCCGCCGCATGTTTAGCAACCCAATGGATCCAAGCTCATGCTTTATTGATATTCAATCTGGCGCAGGCGGTACTGAAGCTTGTGACTGGGCAAGCATGCTACTCCGTCAATACATTCGTTATTGCGAACGCAAAGGCTTTAAAGCTGAAGTTCTTGAAACATCTGATGGCGATGTTGCCGGCATCAAAAGCGCCACCATTAAAGTGGATGGTGAATATGCCTATGGCCACTTAAGAACCGAAACAGGTGTTCATCGCTTAGTACGTAAATCACCTTTTGACTCAGCTAATGGTCGTCATACTTCATTTACAAGCGTTTTTGTATATCCAGAGGTTGATGACTCGATTGAAATTGATATCAATCCAGCTGATATTCGAACAGACACATACCGCGCATCTGGCGCAGGTGGTCAGCACATTAATAAAACAGACTCAGCGGTTCGTTTAACGCATATACCTACTGGCATCGTCGTACAGTGTCAAAACGATCGTAGCCAACATAAGAACAGAGCTGAAGCAATGTCTATGTTGAAGTCTCGCTTATATGAACACGAATTACGTAAACGTCAGGCCGAGCAAGATAAGCTCGAAGCAACAAAGAGTGATGTAGGTTGGGGTCATCAAATCCGTTCTTACGTTCTTGACCAAAGTCGCATCAAAGATTTACGCACCAACGTTGAAATTTCTAATACTCAAAAAGTTTTAGATGGTGATTTAGATGCATTTATTGAAGCCAGCTTAAAACAGGGTGTTTAACCCCTTAACTCAAGATTCTTATTAATCAGTATTCCTAAATAGAAAACATCATGACTCAAGAACAACAAAACCCTATTGCTGATGAAAATCACATCATTGCTGAACGTAGAGAAAAATTAGCCAATCTCCGTAAGGCCGGGGTTGCTTTCCCGAATGATTTTGTTCCAACGCACCATGCAGCGGATCTGCATGCGCATTATGGCGAAATTAGCAAAGAGCAATTAGCTGAGAAAAATATTCAGGTCAAGGTAGCTGGCCGCATGATGCTTAAACGCGTGATGGGCAAAGCTAGCTTTGCAACTGTTCAAGACCGTACTGGGCAAATTCAGTTTTACATCAATGATGCTGATGCTGGCGAAGAATCTCATAACGCATTCAAGCATTGGGATATGGGTGACTTTATTGCCGCTGAGGGCATCGTCTTTAAAACAAATAAAGGTGAGCTATCAATTCAAGTAAAAGTGTTGCGCTTACTCTCAAAATCACTTCGCCCTCTTCCAGACAAATTCCATGGTTTGTCAGATCAAGAATTAAAGTATCGTCAGCGCTACGTTGATTTAATTGTTTCACCAGAAACGCGTCAAACATTCTTAGCTCGAAGCAAAGCGATGGCATCTATTCGTCATCACATGCAAGATGCTGGCTTCATGGAAGTTGAAACACCAATGCTTCACCCAATTCCAGGTGGTGCAGCAGCAAAACCATTCATCACACACCACAATGCATTAGACATGCAGATGTTCATGCGTATTGCACCTGAGCTTTACCTCAAGCGCTTAGTGGTAGGTGGTTTCGAACGTGTTTTTGAGGTGAATCGTAACTTTAGAAATGAAGGTGTTAGCCCACGTCACAATCCAGAATTCACCATGATGGAATTCTATGCAGCCTATACGGATTACAAGTGGTTGATGACATTTACCGAAGAACTCATTCGCGCAGCTGCGATTGATGCTCAAGGTACAGCAGTTTTAACTTATCAAGGTAAACCACTTGATCTTTCAAAGCCATTCCAGCGCTTAACGATTGCTGAAGCCATCCTTAAATATGCGCCTTTATCGAAAAAGAATTACCAAGCAGAACAGCTTGAAGATAAAGAGTTTATTCGTGCAGAACTTAAAAAGTCTGGTGAAGATATCAACGGCCCAACATTAAAGAATGCTGGACTTGGCGCTTTGCAATTAGCCTTGTTTGAGGCAACTGCTGAAGAACACTTATGGGAACCAACTTACATCATCGATTACCCTATCGAAGTAAGTCCTTTAGCCAGAGAGTCAGATACTCGCCCTGGTATTACAGAGCGTTTTGAACTGTTCATCACTGGCCGTGAAATCGCTAACGGCTTCTCAGAATTAAATGATGCTGAAGATCAGGCCGCTCGCTTCCATAAGCAAGTTGAACAAAAAGAAGCTGGCGATGAAGAAGCCATGTACTTTGATGCGGACTTCATTAGAGCGCTTGAATACGGCATGCCTCCAACCGGTGGTTGCGGCATTGGTATTGACCGCTTAATGATGTTAATCACTGATTCTCCAAATATTAGAGACGTGATCCTTTTCCCTCACATGAGAAAAGAAGATTAATCAATTAAGTTTGGATGAATAAAAAAGGAGCCTAGGCTCCTTTTTTTAATGACTTTCTTTGGCGTGATTAATTGAGTATTTAGGTATCTCAACAACTAAATCTTCTTTAGCTACTATCGCTTGGCAAGATAATCTCGATTGAGGACTTAATCCCCAAGCACGATCCAAAAGATCATCTTCTAGCTCTTCTGAGGGATTCAAGCTCGCAGCACCCTCTCGCACAATCACATGGCAAGTCGTACAAGCACATGACATTTCGCACGCGTGTTCAATCTCAATATCATTTTCAAGCAATGCATCGCAAATACTGATGCCAGCTTTTGCTTCAATGACGGCACCTTCAGGACAATACTCAGCGTGAGGCAATATAACAATTTGAGGCATCTCTAATTCCTAATTAAATTTCTGCAATTTTTTTACCAGCAAGTGCTTTTTTAATACTCTTATTCATTCTACGAGCAGCAAACTCATCCGTTGACTTTGAGAGTGACTCAACCGAGCGACGAATCACTTGAGCATCTTTTGCATCAGCCACAAGCTCTTTGAGAGCCTCCACTTTACGCAAAATCATTTCCAATTCATCTGATTCCAGCAAATCCTGATCTTCCGCTAAAGCTGCTTCAATCGCTTCAATCAGTCTTTTACCATCAACCAACTCTTCTCTTAGCGCTCTTGCATGGACATCATCAGCGGCATGACTGAAACCATCTTGAAGCATTTCAGTAATATCAGCGTCTGATAGACCGTATGATGGTTTCACGTCAATATGAGCTTCCACACCAGAAGCCGTCTCTCTTGCTGTCACCGACAAAAGCCCATCGGCATCGACTTGATAAGTGACACGAATCCTAGCAGCACCAGCTGCCATAGGAGGAATGCCTCTCAACTCAAATTTGGCTAAGGATCTGCAATGATCAACCACTTCCCTCTCGCCTTGGAGAACATGAACTGCCAAGGCAGTTTGACCATCTCTAAAGGTGGTGAAATCTTGGGCTCTTGCCACTGGAATGGGAGTGTTACGAGGAATGATTTTTTCCACTAGGCCACCCATTGTCTCAACGCCAAGAGATAAAGGAATGACATCCAACAGCAACCACTCAGTACCTTTTTGCTGATTGCCCGCCAAAAGATCAGCTTGCATAGCAGCGCCAATGGCAACCACTTTATCTGGATCTAAATTAGTTAAAGGTGTTTGACCAAACAACTCACCCACCGCTCTTTGAACATGAGGCATGCGAGTTGCACCACCAACCATCACCACACCCTTCACATCCTCAACTGCCAATCCAGCGTCTCTTAACGCTTTTTTTGCGGCTAACAACGTTTTATTAACTAAATGCTGAGTTAACTCAAAGAACTGAGCCTGACTGATGCCCACGTTAATCACAGTACCATCAGTTAATGTGGCATGAACTCTAGAAAGAGGATTTTTACTTAATTGTTCTTTCACATCCTTTGATGCACTAAGGAGTAAACGGGTATCTTTATCGGATAACAACTGCAACTTGGCTTGCTCTAGAACCCAGCAATACAAGCGATGATCAAAATCATCCCCACCTAAAGCAGAATCTCCCCCAGTTGAGAGCACCTCAAATACGCCCTTACTGAGTCTTAAGATTGAGATATCAAAAGTTCCACCGCCCAAATCGTAGACCGCATAAAGACCTTCAGAGGCATTATCTAAACCGTATGCAATGGCAGCAGCAGTAGGCTCATTTAAAAGCCTCAATACTTCAATACCTGCCAATTTGGCTGCATCTTTAGTGGCTTGCCTTTGAGCATCATCAAAATAGGCAGGTACTGTGATGACAGCACCAACGATTTCATCATCAAAAGAATCTTCTGCTCTTTGGCGCAATCTGGCCAAAATTTCTGCAGACACTTCAACGGGACTTTTTTCTCCAGAAACTGTTTTAAGTTTCAACATGCCAGGAGCATCAACAAAATCGTAAGGCATCGATTCAATATTGGAAATATCACCAATACCGCGCCCCATAAATCTTTTCACTGAAATAATCGTGTTCTTAGGGTCTCCAGTTGCATTCTGCAAAGCAGGATAACCAGCTTGAGTAGAGCCGCCTGGAAGATATCTCACCACAGAAGGTAATAATGCACGCCCTTGGTCATCAGCCAATACCTCAGGCAAAGCATTCTTCATGGCAGCTACCAATGAATTGGTAGTTCCCAAGTCAATGCCAACTGCAATACGTCTTTGATGAGGAGCTAAAGATTGGCCGGGTTCGGCAATTTGTAATAAGGCCATAGTGTTTATGCTGCAATAGCGTCTTCTAGCTCTTGGCTAAATTTATCAATAAATAGTAAGGCCCTCAACTTCTGGGCTGCCAACTCATAATCTTTTGAAGTATCAATAGCATTTTCAACTTCAAGCAATATATCTTTTTGGGTCTTCTCAACCTCAGCGTATAACTGATCGAGAGCTTGGGGATCATGGCGCACATCAACTAAAGTTTCACGCCACTCCATTTGCTGCATCAAAAAAGATGCAGGCATAGCCGTATTGGTTTCTAACTGGGGATCAATACCATGCTTGGCACATAAATAGAGGCCACGCTGAATTGGGTGAATCAAAGTTCGATAAGCTGCATTGGCAAGTGTGGCCATTTGCATAGAAACACGCTTCTCGGCATCACTGCCTCCAGCGTGTAAATCAGGGTGTACCTGTTTTTGAACAGTTAAATAAGCAGACTCCAAAGCCTGCCTATCAATCTTAAATTGTGGCTTTATTTGAAATAAGGCAAAGTAATCGTCAAACTCTGAAAGACTCGCCACAACCGCACTCATCTTTCACATTAGGATTCTGGAATTTGAATCCCTCATTGAGACCTTCACGAACATAATCAAGCTCGGTGCCATCTAAATAAGCCAAGCTCTTTGGATCAATAAACACTTTTACACCTAAAGATTCGAACATCGTATCTTCAGGTGAGATTTCATCAACATATTCCAATTGATAAGCCAAACCAGAACAACCTGTGGTTCTCACACCCAAACGCAAACCAACACCTTTTCCACGGCGCTCAATATAGCGTGTGATGTGCTTAGCTGCTTTTTCAGTCAGTGTAATTGCCATGATTATTTTGAGTGCTTATCTTTGTAGTCTTTTACTGCAGCTTTAATTGCGTCTTCAGCCAAAATAGAACAATGAATTTTAACTGGCGGCAAAGCCAACTCTTCTGCAATTTGAGAGTTCTTAATTTCCAAAGCCTGGTCTAAAGTTTTTCCTTTAACCCACTCTGTTACCAATGAAGAAGAGGCAATAGCGGAACCACAACCATAAGTTTTGAATTTAGCATCTTCAATAATGCCATCATCATTAACGCGGATTTGCAGTTTCATGACGTCGCCACATGCAGGCGCACCAACCATACCAGTACCTACGTGATCATCACCCTTTTCAAAAGAGCCAACGTTACGTGGATTCTCATAGTGCTCGATTACTTTTTCGCTATATGCCATTTTTATATTCCTTCAAGTCTGTTGAGATTAGTGGGCTGCCCACTGAATCGTATTTAAATCAATACCGTCTTTATGCATTTCCCAAAGCGGTGATAAATCTCTTAATTTGGCAATCTTGCCTTTAACTAAATCAATTGTGAAATCAACATCTTCAACAGTTGTAAATCGACCAATAGTAAAACGAATAGAGCTATGCGCCAATTCATCATTTCGACCTAAACCACGCAAGACATAAGATGGCTCTAAAGAAGCTGAAGTACATGCTGAACCAGAAGAAACAGCAATATCTTTCAACGCCATGATCATTGACTCACCTTCAACATAGTTGAAACTGATATTCAGGTTATGAGGAACACGCTGATCCATGTCACCGTTTAAGTAAACTTCTTCGATCTGATTTAGTCCATTCCAAAGACGATCACGCAACATACGGATGCGCTCATTTTCACTAGCCATTTCTAGGCGAGCAATACGGAAACATTCACCCATACCAACAATTTGATGAGGAGCTAGGGTTCCAGAACGCATGCCGCGCTCATGTCCACCGCCATGCATTTGAGACTCAATACGAATACGTGGCTTACGACGCACATAAAGAGCGCCGATACCTTTAGGGCCATATGTTTTATGAGCTGAGAAGCTCATCAAATCAACCTTGAGACTTTGCAAATCAATGGCAACCTTACCTGTTGCTTGAGCAGCGTCCACGTGAAAAACAATACCCTTTTCACGACAAAACTCACCAATACGT
>JAHEBW010000039.1 GCA_024642065.1 Polynucleobacter sp.
GCCACCATCACCACTTGAGGCGATGACTATGGTGCAAGCTCATATCGATGCCTGCAATTACTCTGAAATATCAATCATGGGCTCATCTTTAGGCGGTTACTACGCCACCTATTTGGGCGAGCGTTATTTTTCTAGAGTAAGTCTTCTTAATCCAGCGATAGAGCCAGCAAGAGATCTTGAAAAATATATTGGTGAGCAAACAGGTTGGCACACTGAAGATAGCTTTTATTTCAAACCGGAATATATCCAAGAGTTGAGAGATCTGTATGTGCCGCAAATGAGTCACCCCGAGCGATACTTCTTATTGGCTGCAAAAGGTGATGAAGTATTAAATTGGAAGGAAATGGTTGCTAAGTATTCTGGCGCTCACCAATTAGTCTTCGAAGGTGGTGATCATGCCATTTCAAACTATCAAGAATATTTACCAAAAGTTCTAGAGTTTCATGGCTTGCAAGTAACTTAGCCTACTTCAGATCCTTCACGCACCGGAAGCCAACATAAGCGACTTTCGTATCGGCAGGTTTACTGGCTAGATTCGATTCCAATTGATTTTCTGGGTCGTACCACCAAGAAGCACCGCGAGTGATCTTCTCTGATCCTGAGGATGTATCCACCCATTCCCATGCATTGCCGCCCATGTCATATAGACCGTTGACCCCTGGTTCTGTAGTCATTACTGGCACATGACCATTGCCGCGCCATAGTGAACCTGATGGGGCGGTGCCTTTTAGACCTGCACAGCCATTCAGGCAATGCGAATTCTTGGGGGTGTCACCGTTGGCATAGGTATATCTTTTACCTTTAACAAATGGCTGTGGAGGAGATTGGCGTTGCTCCAAAAAAGCCGCAGATGTCCACTCGGAATCAGTTGGTAGTCGTTTACCAAAGAATGAACAAATTGCTTTTGCTTCATGGAAATTAAGATGAACTGCTGGTTCATTATCTTTACCAGGAATGCCAAATGGTTGGCGCCAATTCCAGTGACTCTTTCTTGTCCAGCCAGCCTCATAAATGAAGCTCCCGCCTTCTTTTTCTCCTGAACTTATAAACCCCGTTGCTTGCGCATATTTTTTAACTGTGGCAATGGTGACTTCATGAATATCCCATTGCAACTGACCAATTGAGATTGTTTTCTCAGTGGCACTTGATTGTGCAAAGCTTATTGGGCTGATGCATACAAATGCTGCCACAATTATTTTTGATGCGTGCATGTTATTCATCGTTTTAATCTATAGAGAAGTAATGAAGAGATGATGAGCGCATAGATGCCCACAGTTTGAAAATCATTTTTACCTGACTTATGCCAGAAGTAATGCAAGATCGCCAAAATGGCTATGACATAGATAAGCTTGTGAAGCTTGGCCCAAGAGCGCTTTAGTTTCTTAACGGCCCAGTCGTTAGATGTCAAAGCTAAAGGAATTAACAATAAGAATGCTGTAAATCCAATGGTGATAAATGGCCGTTTGATGACGTCGCTCCACATTTCCGATGTACTGAGGTTGTGGTCAAGCCAAAACCAGATCGAGAAATGTAGGCAAGCGTAGAAAAATACAAAAAGTCCCAGTGTGCGGCGATAGCTAAGTAGCGTTGACCATCCCGTTAGTTTTCTCACTGGGGTGACTGATAGAGTTAAGCATAAAAAAACCAAGGCCCATGTTCCAGTAGATCGGGTAATGAATTCAATCGGATTGGCGCTCAAGTCATCTTGGTAACCCAAAACAAACAACCTAATTAAAGGTAATAAGCCTAAGCCAATAATGAATACTTTCATGATCTAGTAAAACTTACGAAGATCCATGTCTTTGTATAGATGGGCAACCTGATCTGCGTAACCATTGAACGGCAGGGTTTTTATTTTGGGTGCGAATATGCCGCCTTCAGAACCGATTCTGCGCTCAGTCGCTTGACTCCAGCGCGGGTGATTCACAAGCGGATTCACATTGGAATAAAAGCCGTATTCATAGGGCGCTGAAACTTTCCAGCTAGTTGCAGGCTCCTTGTCGGTAAATCGGATTTTGACAATCGACTTGGCGCTCTTGAAACCATACTTCCAAGGAACCACTAATCGAATAGGTGCGCCATTTTGATTCGGAAGTACTTCGCCATAAAGACCGAAAGTAAGCAAACTCAAATCATTCATCGCCTCATCTAATCTCAAACCTTCTGTATAAGGCCAATTCAGAACTCGATTATTTACGCCGGGCATTTGTTTGGGGTCAGCCAAACTTATAAATTCAATATATTTAGCTGAGCCTTGAGGTTCTGATGCTTTAATTAAATGAGATAGGGAGTAGCCTACCCAAGGAATGACCATCGACCAGCCTTCAACACATCGAAAGCGATAGACTCTTTCTTCCATTGGGGCAAGCTTTAAAAGACTATCTAAATCCCAAGTTTTTGGTTTATTGACAAGTCCTTCTACGCTCACGGTCCAAGGTTTTGTTTTTAGTGTATGCGCATATTTGGCTGGGTCAGATTTATCAGTACCAAACTCGTAAAAATTATTGTAGTTAGTGACGTCTTTGTAGCTTGTTAATTTGTCTGTTAAAAAATACTTTGGATTGGGCTTTGCAGTGAGTTGAGTGTTTTGAGCAAAAGCAGCTCTGCTGAAAATAGCAGCATTGGCCAAACCAAATGCGCCTGATGCCGCCAGTTTGATTAATTGACGACGCTTTTCAAATACTTCCTTAGGGGTGATGTCGCTAGGAAGGATGCCAGAGTGATTTTTCATGCTCCTAGCTTAATCTAGAACACCAATCTTTGCTGACGGCTCAGATTAAACCCTGAGCCTCATATGCTCAATTTTTAGACACTTGTCCATGATGGCTGCTAGACCATGCTCTTTCGCATAAGCTACGGCTTCGGCATTGAGAACGCCCAATTGAAGCCACAAGGATTTGGCGCCAATCTCCACAGCCTCATGAGCAATTGGTAAGCAATCTTCTGATTTTCTGAATACATTCACCATATCAATAGCAAATGGAATACTCTTTAGGTCTGGGTAGCATTTTTCACCCAGGATTTCTTCGCAAGAGGAGTTTACTGGGATGATCCTATATCCATGACTTTGCATATATTGAGCGACCCCATAGGATGGTCTTGATGGTTTGTCGGATAAGCCCACTACAGCAATAATTTTTGTTTCTTGCAATAATTCATTCATGCTTTCAGTATCTACTGAATTAAATAAAAATTAAAGCCCAAGATTACTTTTCACCTGCATGCCAAAAAATAAATTACACCCCAAGAAACTTCTTTTGAGTAAGTGGACAGATGTTCATCCTCAAAATAAGGAAAAACACTTTATGGTGGTGAAGGTCATACAACCTGAAGATCT
>JAHEBW010000013.1 GCA_024642065.1 Polynucleobacter sp.
CAAATTCGATCTGACTCTGAACCAATTCGAGCCATTAAATCACCAGTTCTCTTGCCACCAAAATATTCCAAGGACAACTTCATAAGATGTTCATAGGTGCTGGTTCGCAAGTCTGCGCCTATACGCTCACTCACTAAGGCCAAAATATATGTCTTAGCCCAGCCCAGACCCCAAGCTAGCAAAGCAGCTAAAAATAAAGCAGACAAATAATAAAGAGTGAGTTGACGATCAATCGCTTGACCGCTTTGATATGGCAACAAAATGTCATCCATCAAAGGCATCGTCAAATATGGTGGCACTAGTGTGGCAGCAGTTGAGGCTAAGGTTAGTAAGAAGCCAGCTAAGAGCTGACCCTTGTAGGGCTTAGCGAAACGCCACAAACGAAATAAAGTCCAGGTTGATGGAGCCGTTAAATTTTCCGATGTACAAGCCGGACATTCATCTTGATCTAGAGGAAGCGGCACCCAACATGACGGGCAAACTGGCTGGCCAGCTAAATGATCTTCTGGATGAGTGTGATTTAAAAATTTACCCTGCTCAATTTTGTATTGCTGAATCAGCCGATTGGCAGCTGGGTTTTGAGCTAGAGTGAATCGCCATGAAGCTAAGCGGCCAGCTCGATTAATTAATTCAAGTGTTGCAACCCCACCATGATCATGGGTCTGCAAATCTAAATCCGCAGCAAAAGTCCAACGCACCCAAGACTCTGGGTCAGCAACGTTGGAAATATTCTGATTTTTATAAGCAATTAAGCCTAAATTCGTTAGGCAGACCAAGCCCTTAGAAAACTGTAATTCTTGGTTTAAATCAATTCCTAAAGCGGCTATGAGCTGCTCACCATCACGCAGTTGAGGGCTAAGAGCTTCAAGCCAAGGGCTTGGGAGGCGATTTAATTGGCTGTTATCAATAGATGTCAAGGGATGCTTACTTTTGTTTTTCTATAAGTCCGCAATTATCTCAAATTTACCAAACAAAATATTTACCTTTTTTTGTCAACCAAAAGCATCCCAAAGCGTTAAACGACAACGTACAATTAGGTATTTTTGGCACTTTCGCCCCACATGAGCAAAAAAACAATTGAAATCATAGATATCAAGGTCTTAAAAGGGCCTAGCATGTGGACTTATCGCCCTGTTTTAGAGGCATGGGTTGATATTGGCGATTTAGAAGACTCCCCTTCTAATACGATTCCCGGATTTACAGAGCGCTTGTGCGCATGGTTACCCAGCTTGATAGAGCATCGCTGTAGCTATGGTGAGCGAGGCGGTTTTATTAAGCGTTTGGAAGAAGGCACTTGGCCAGCTCACATCCTTGAGCACGTTACCCTCGAATTACAAAATTTAGCCGGCATGCCTGGAGGCTTTGGTAAGGCCAGAGAAACCAGCAAAAGAGGCGTCTATAAAGTTGTTGTTCGTGCTTGGCACGAAGAAATCACCAAAACTGCTCTCTACCATGCCCGCGATCTAGTCATGGCTGCGATTGAGAATAAGACCTTTGACTTGCCTGCAGCCATCAAAGAAATTGAAGATCTCGTTGACAGCCTATATTTAGGTCCAAGCACTGGTTGCATCGTGGATGCAGCCCGAGAAAGAAAAATTCCGGCGACTCGCTTATCCGAAGGCAATCTAGTGCAACTAGGTTATGGCAATAAACAAAGAAGAATTTGGACAGCCGAAACAGAACTAACTAGCGCGATTGCTGAAGGCATTTCTAGAGATAAAGATTTAACCAAGTCATTACTTGCCTCTTGTGGCGTTCCTGTCCCAGAAGGTCGCATGGTTGAGAGCCCTAGCGATGCTTGGGAAGCAGCTCAAGATATTGGCTTACCTGTAGTTGTGAAACCTTACGATGGCAATCATGCTCGTGGCGTTTTTACCAACTTAAGCAATCAAAGTGAAATTGAAAAAGCTTACGAAGATGCCCTTAATGAAGGCAGCGGCGTCATGGTTGAGCGGTTTATAACTGGCAACGAGCACCGTTTATTGGTTGTTGGCAAGAAAGTTGTAGCCGCGGCTAAAGGTGAATCTGCTTGGGCTAAAGGAGATGGCGTCAGAACCATCCGTCAATTAATTGAGCAAGAAATTAATACAGATCCTAGACGTGGCGATGCTGAAATTCTGCCGCTTAGCCCTGTTGTGTTTGATACAAAACTTGAACTTGAATTATCTCGTCAAAAACTAAGCCTGGACTCTGTACCAGCTAAAGACCAAGATGTTCTTGTGCAAGGTTCTGGCAATATGGCTTTTGAAGTCACGCACTTGGTTCACCCAGATGTAGCAGCTCAAGCAGCATTAGCTGCTCGCGTCATTGGTTTAGATATTGCAGGTATTGACTTAGTAGCTGAAGATATTTCCAGACCGCTTGAAGAACAAGGGGGCGCGATTGTTGAGGTGAATGCAGGCCCTGGGCTCATCATGCATTTAAAACCAGCAGTTGGTGAACCACAACCTGTTGGCGCCGCTATCGTTGAACATTTATTCCCAGATAACGCCAACGGTCGAATTCCAGTTGTTGGTGTAGCTGGATCTCGCGGAAAAACAATGACCGCCCAATTGACTGCACACTTAATTCAATTGACTGGCGTGAAAGTTGGCTTAGCCTGTAGCAAAGGCGCCTACTTCAATCAAAAACTTCAGACTTCTGGTGATTGCGCCAACTGGACAAGTGCTAATCGTTTATTACTAAATCGCCAAGTTGAAGCAGCCGTTATCGAAAACGATAACCACACGATCTTAAATGAAGGTCTTGCATATGACCGCTGCAGTGTTGGCATTGTCACCAACCTAGAGACAGATGACACAGCTCCAGAATGTTCAATCACAGAACCTGAGCAAATTTATAACGTCATGCGCACACAAGTTGACGTTGTTTTGCCAACGGGTGCAGCTGTTCTCAATGCAGATGACGAGTCAGTTGCAAAGATGGCAGAACTATCTGACGGCGAAGTGGTTTTCTTTAGTCGCTATGGACTTAACGAAATCATTCAAGAACATCTTCAAAAAGGTGGTCGAGCATTATTCACAGAAAACAATCAAATTGTTTTGGCGCAGGGCTCCGATCGTCAAAGCTTGATTGCTCTGTCAGGCATACCTTTATTGCAATCAAGCAGCAAATCAAACACCTTAGAAAATGTGCTGGCAGCAGTAGCTGCAGCATGGGCTTTAAACACCCCTAGGGACATCATCGTTGCTGGACTTCAAACTTTTAACTAGTCAATCAAATGGAATTAACTCGTATCCGCGCACTCAGAGGCCCTAATTTATGGGGCAGACATACAGCGTTGGAAGCATTGGTGAAATGCGAAGAAAACGAGAAAATTATCACAAATATTTCTGGCTTTGAAACACGCTTAAGAGCTCGTTTTCCAAAGTTGGGCCCTTTGAGACCTTACGGTCAAAATGAAACTGTTTCACTTGCTCATGCTCTAGAGGTTTGCTCAAGAGACCTTCAGGCTCAAGCTGGCTGCCCTATTACATTTAGCAGAACAATGCCAACGCCTGACGATGGCGTATACATTGTGGTTGTTGAATATACCGAAGAAAAAGTGGGCCGCCTTGCTTTAGAGTTGGCCATGAAACTATGTCGTTCAGCCCTTATTGATAACGGCTCACATGTTGAAGAGTACCTTCAACAACTCAGAGAGTTAGACGAAGATATTCGTTTAGGGCCAAGTACAGGTTCTATTGTTGATGCAGCCATCATCAGAGGCATTCCTTATCGCCGCCTCACCGAAGGCAGCATGGTTCAATTGGGCTGGGGCAGCAAACAACGTCGTATTCAAGCAGCAGAAACTAGCTCTACAAGTGCGATTGCTGAATCAATCGCACAAGACAAAGAATTAACTAAAAATTTATTGCATGCTGCAGGTGTGCCAGTGCCGCTAGGCAGTATCGTCACAACAGCTGACGGTGCCTGGGAAGCTTATTTAAAAATTAATGCTCCTGTTGCGATTAAGCCAAGAGATGGCAATCAAGGTAAAGGTGTTGCCGTGAACGTCAGCACGCGCGAGCAAATTGATATTGCCTTTAATGCCGCCTCTAGAATTTCATCAGAAGTGATTGTTGAGCGATACATGCCAGGGCATGACCATCGTTTATTAGTGATTGGCAATCAACTGATTGCCGCAGCAAGACGTGAACCGCCATACGTGATCGGTAATAACCAACACACGGTTCGCGAGTTGGTGGCTGAAGTGAATAAGGATCCTAACCGTGGTGACGGTCACGCCACACGCTTAAGCAAAATCAGAATTGATGATATTGCGATTGCTACTTTAAAAAATCAAAACTTAACACCGGATTCAATACCGCCTAAGGGCCTAAGAGTCACACTCAGAAATAATGCCAATTTAAGTACTGGCGGCACAGCTACTGACGTCACTGATGACGTTCACCCAGACTTAGCTGCCTCAGCAATTGCTGCTGCTCAAATGGTGGGCTTAGATATTTGTGGCGTTGATGTGGTTTGTGACAACGTTTACCGCCCACTTGAAGAGCAAGGTGGCGGCATTGTTGAAGTCAATGCTGCACCAGGATTACGCATGCACTTGCACCCATCTTACGGTAAAGGTCGCCCTGTTGGCGAAGCCATTATTTCTACTATGTTTGGTAAAAATGATGATGGCCGTATTCCTGTTGTTGCAGTCAGCGGCACCAACGGTAAAACAACAACCGTTAAGTTGATGAGTCATTTATTCGAAAAGAATGGCTTAAGAGTTGGTCACACAGGCACTGATGGTGTTTATATTAACGGCAGAAGAACTGATACAGGTGATTGCAGCGGCCCTAAGAGCGCACGAAATGTGTTGATGCATCCTGACGTTGATGCAGCAGTATTGGAAACTGCACGCGGCGGCATCTTAAGAGAAGGTTTAGGTTTTGACCGTTGCCAAGTAGCTATTGTTACCAATATTGGTGAAGGCGACCATTTGGGCATGAACTACATCAATACAACTGCTGAATTAGCAGCTGTTAAGCGAGTTATTGTGCAAAACGTAGCAGCTACCGGTATGGCAGTTCTCAATGCTGCAGATGCTAATGTTGTGAAGATGGCAAAAAGTTGCCCAGGGCAAGTCACCTTCTTTGCTAAAGACATCAATCACCCTGTGATGGCTAAACATCGCGCGCAAGGTAAGCGAGTGATCTTTGTCGATAACAACAAAGTGATTGCAGCAGAAGGTAAAAAAGAATTCCACATTAACTTACAAGAAGTCCCCATGACTGCAGAAGGCACGATTGGTTTCCAAGTTGAAAACGTATTAGGTGTAGTTGGAGCAGCTTGGGCCTTGGATATTCCTTGGGAAACGATTGCTGAAGGTTTATCTTCATTTGTTAGTGATGCATCAACCGTGCCCGGCCGATTCAATATGTTCAAACATCGTGGCGCCACCATCATTGCAGACTATGGTCACAATCCAGACGCTATCCTAGCTCTTTCAGACACCATCTCAGGCATGCCTGCCAAGCAAAGAATGGTTGTTATTAGTGGTGCTGGAGATCGTCGTGATGAAGATTTACGACGTCAAACAGAAATTCTTGGCCAATCTTTTGATCATGTGATTCTTTACGAAGATCAATGTCAACGTGGCAGAGCAGATGGCGAAGTGATTGCCATCATGCGTGAGGGTTTAGCATCATCAAAACAGGTTAAGAAAGTTGAAGAGTTCCGTGGCGAATTCTTAGCTATAGATAAGGCTCTAGAACAAATTCAAGAAGGTGATATTTGTCTTATCTTGGTTGATCAAGTTGATGAAGCCCTGGCTCACATCAGCATGCGAGTTAAATAGTCTTATTTAACTCTTTCAAGTATTTAGACTTAATTACTTTCAAAGCTTCGGCAGCAGCCACAAAACCAAATGTGGCTGTCACTGTCACGGCAGAACCATAACCAGAGCAAGCCAAACCTCCAGTAGCTGAACCTTGTCTAGGCTCATCTGAATAGACTGCTGTCAGACCTAACTTTTTCTTGGGGTCAGAAGTAAAACCATGCTCTTTACGCAAGGTGTAACGAATTTTTGATAACAATGGATCTTGGGTGGTTTTTGATAAATCACTCACAGTAATGCGGCTAGGATCCAGCTTTCCACCAGCCCCACCGCAAATAATCAGTGGCACATTTTTCTTGCATCGACTAGCAAGAGCAATTTTCATTTTCACATCATCTGTTGCATCAAGAATTAAAAATAAGGCATCTTGAGTCCCACGAGTGATGTGCTCATCCATATTCTCTGCACTTAAAAAGTCATCCACCAAATGAAGCTGAATATTAGGATTAATGGCTAATAAACGCTCAGCCATGGCAGACACCTTAGATTGGCCAAAACTCCCCTCTAGTGCATGCAATTGGCGATTAACATTACTTTCTGCAATATGATCAAAATCGACTAAGGTCATCTTTCCAATGGCGCTTCTAGCCAAAGCTTCAGCAGCCCAGGAGCCGACTCCACCGAGTCCAGCCACTAACACGTGAGCATTTTCAAAGGCCTTTAAGCCCTCTTCGCCGTATAAACGAGCAACCCCACCGAAACGTCTGCTTTGATTAACTTCCATAGGCAAGACTATATAAGAAAACCTCTCAATCTATGGAAATCGACCAAATCGCGCGTTCACTAGAAAATAAAGGGGAGACTAGATATACTGAAGGAATGACCCAGCTAGCAGACCTCAGAAAATCTTATATGAAAGGCAGCCTCTCAGAAGAGGATGTCCAAGCCAACCCTATTGATCAATTTCGAATTTGGTTTGACCAAGCTCAACATGCAGAGTTACCTGAGCCAAATGCCATGACAGTGGCTTCAGTTGATGCTGACGGAAAACCTAGTGCAAGAACAGTATTAATAAAAGAAGTTACTAATGAAGGTTTTGTCTTTTTTACCAACTATGAGAGTCGTAAGGGACAAGCTTTAACAGCGAATCCGCATGCCGCTCTTCTTTTCTTTTGGCCTGAGTTAGAGCGTCAAATCAGAGTGGAAGGTAGCGTTGAAAAACTTTCCGATAAAGAGAGTGACGATTACTTTCACTCACGACCACTTGACTCTCGCATTGGAGCTTGGGCATCACCGCAAAGCCAAGTGATTTCTAGCAGAACACAATTGGTTACAAAAGCTGCTGAATATGCTTTGAAGTTTGCGCTTAACCCACCAAGACCACCGCACTGGGGTGGCTTTAGAGTTAAGCCTGAAGCCCTAGAATTTTGGCAAGGTCGACCATCTCGCCTGCACGATCGTATTCAGTATTTAAAGAATAATGACGCCTGGACTATCCAGCGTCTTGCGCCCTAAACTTAACTAGTAGCAATCAACAGCTTTGAGAAATTTTTTCTAAATTTCTCAAGCTTAGGGCTAACCACAAAGGCACAATAACCCTGCTCTGGGTGATCTACGAAATAATTTTGATGATATTGCTCTGCCTTGTAATAAATCGGCAAAGCACTCAACTCAGTCACAATCGGCTGATTAAAAACTTTATCTTGAGTTAATTGACTAATAAATGCGCGAGCCTTAGCCTCTTGCTCAACATCATGAAAATAAATGACTGACCTATATTGGCTTCCAACATCATGGCCTTGTCGATTTAAAGTGGTGGGGTCATGAATGGCAAAAAATACCTCTAGCAGGGTTTTATAAGAAATTAACTGAGGGTCATACTCAATGCGAACTACTTCAGCATGTCCAGTTCGCCCAGAACAAACGGAATCATAATCAGGGTTTAATGTCTCACCGCCAGCGTAGCCCGATTCAACATGAAGAACACCCTTTACTTGCTGGTAAACAGCCTCTAGGCACCAAAAACAACCGCCACCTAGTGTGGCATGCTGAGTAGCAGATTGCGCATTATTTGAAGTCATGATCTCTATGCTAACGCTTTGCTTGAGTTCTTGCTGATCGGCCTTTTAAAAATAGAAATCTGAGATAATAATTTTCATGAATTCAGTCAGCCTACAACTCCACCTAGAAGAACTTAAAAAAGCTTATCTTCATGAGCCAGCACCTAGCTTTGAAGTAAGAAAAGAGAGAATTCTTCGCATTGTGCAGATGATCAATAAGTATGAAGAAAATCTGTGCAAGGTGGTTTCAGCAGACTTTGGCGTTCGCCACTCAGTAGAGACACGCTTAATTGAGCTGAACACGGTTAGGCAAGCTGCCAAATTTGCCATCAAGCATCTCAAAGATTGGATGGCACCACGCTCAGTTGATCTACCTTTTCATCTTCGCTCATCCAATGCCTGGACACAATCGCAAGCCAAAGGGGTAGTAGGCATTATTAGCTCCTGGAATTATCCAATTCAATTAGCACTAGTTCCTGCTATCGCTGCAATTGCAGCTGGTAACCGTGTCTGGCTAAAACCATCTGAGCGTTCAGCTCGAACGTCGGGCTATTTAGCAACCATCATTACTGAATACTTCCATCCACTTGAATTTTCAGTAACAGCTGGTGACTCCTCACTCGCAAGTGATTTTGCAGCACTACCTTTTGATCACTTGTTTTTTACTGGCTCTTCAGTCACCGGCAAAAAAGTCATGCGCGCCGCATCTGATAACCTCACCCCCATCACGCTTGAGTTGGGTGGCAAATCACCTGCAATCATTCATACGGACGCTTCACTCAAAGAAGCTGCCAAAAAGATCATCTATGGCAAGCTTTTAAACGGTGGGCAAACTTGCATTGCGCCTGATTATGTTTTGATTAAGCATGAACTCATTCCAGCTCTTCAAGCTGAGTTGAAAACTGCGGCACAACAGATGTTTTCAAATGATGAAGAATTAACCAGTGCCATCGATCAAGCGCAAACAGTTCGCTGGATGACTTTAGTCAACGATGCCATCAGCAAGGGAGCACAAGCGACCCCACTTCTGGAATCATCTTCAACAAGACCCTTTACACCTTTGCTGTTAAGCCAAGTATCTGATGACAGCCTCGTCATGAAAGAAGAAGTGTTTGGTCCTATATTGCCAATCATCGGTATTGCATCAGTAGGTGAGGCTATCAATTACGTCAATGATAGAGATCATCCACTAGCTTTATATTGGTTTGGCAAAGACAAGAAGGTTCTTAAAGAAATCTTAGCTAGAACACATTCGGGTGGCGTTTGTGTAAATGACACACTGCTACACGCTGGCATTGAAAACTTGCCTTTTGGGGGCATTGGAGCGAGCGGCATGGGCAGTTACCATGGCAAAGCTGGCTTTGATACTTTTAGTCATCAAAAACCAGTTCTAGAGGTTAAAGGCTTCTTGGGGATGCGCAAATGGATGGGCACCAACTTAGCTCACCCACCCTATGGCAAAGCCATTGAAAAACTCATCCGTAAGATGAGCTAATCAATTACAAATTGCTATAGACCTTGGCTGCTAATTTATATTGCTCTGCAGCCTCTGATGGCTCATCTAAAGACTCATGCAGTTGCGCCATCGCCATATAAGCGGATGCCTTCATCGCAGGCTTTGTCTTAGGATCATGGATAACACTTGTCAAACTAGACTTAGCTTTACCCCAAAGCTTTTGAGCCAAACAAACCCTAGCTAAAGCCAAAGACAATGCCGGCTCTCCTGGGTATTGAGTCATCCAAGCCTCAACCTTCTGAACCAAGGTCAAATTACTTGCGCCAGGAGCCACGCAGCTTGGGTAGATCTCTAATAAGACCTCATCCCACTGTGCATCTAGTGACTCCTCTAGTAAATCTTTGGCAATATCAAACTGCCCAACTGCCAAAAGACCTTTCGCCATCACCAAAGCAATTCTAGAAATTTTTCTATTTTCTTTAGGAAGCGTTTTCCAAATACGCACTAAGGCCTCATGGTCTGCAGATTTCTCCTGGACCAATTTTGCAATAGCCTCTTGAAGAGTTTTCTGAGCGATCACAGGATGCAAAGCTTCTCTTTTAGATAAGCTATGAGTCAATCTTAAAACTTCTTCCCAATTCTTAAGCTGCTGATTTGCTTTAAGAGCAATTCTTTGAACAAACAATTGGCGTGCACCACCTTTTTGTAATTGCTCAATAGTTGCTAAGGCGCCCTGCGCATCATTGGAGTCCATTTGCATATCAGCTGTAGCCACCAATCTGGCTTGACGCTTCTCAGGCGACTGAATCTTAGCTAGCCATTGATCTCTGATATCAAATCGATTCAATCGATGCGCGGATCTTGCAGCTAGCAATGCTGCAGTTTCTGCCATAGCTGCATTAGCAGTCGCTGCTTCAGCGGACTTCAAAGCTTTAGAAAAGCGGCCAGCAAAAATATCTTCAATCGCCTCAGACAAGAAAACAATAGAGCGGGCTTCGCGTTGCTTGCGGCGATAGGCGGCAGCTTGTTTAGGCAAATCTAAAATTGCAGCAAATGTTCGCCACGCTAATAAAGTAACAACAAAAATACCAAGCAAAGTAGCAATGAATAAATTTAAGCTGGTATCTAAACGATATGGCGGAAAGTAGATGGTGATGTGACCACCATTACTACTTGCAAATAAAGCCAATACAACGGCGACCGCAAATAAGAAAGCCAACCAAAGTGCGCTGCGCATACTTATTGACCCTTCTTCATCTGTGCCGTCTTAGAAACTTCAGCATGCAAATCAGTCAAATTCTTTTGCACAGTAAGCACTGAAGAAGATTGAGCCTGAAAATGTTTAGCCAATAAAATTTGTGCTTGTTGCAAATCATCTTTGCATACATGAGGCATATTTGATAACCAAGCCATACGAGCACTCACTAAATGCAACTTAAGCTGCTGTCGAACAATGTCTTGTGCAGCGGGAGTCAATGCAACATCCTTCACATCACCCACCACTTGAACACGAACCAATTTATCTCCAAGCAATTGAATGTGCTTAAAAATGCGCTTCACCAATGTTTCTGCTTGATTATCAGAAACAACTGCCTGAGATGCTGGAGCTGGCAATGCTGTCATTGGTAATGAGCCAACTTGATTGAGCATTTCTAATAAACGACCCGCAACTGGGGCTAAGGTTTTTTCAGCCTCGAGACTGCCTTTCAGTGATGCCTCGAGCTGAGCTTCATGAGCCTCAACACTGATAAGTTTTGATTCCAACTGAGCAACACGAGCATCCAATTGAGCTGGGCGGTGATAAAGACGGAAGCCTCCTTCAATAGCCAACCAAAGTATGCAAACTGCAATAGCTACCCAAAGAGCTTTCCACAAGCCCTGACTTAAAGCATCTGATTTAGCTCTTTTAGACTCAGTCACATTTTTATCATTTGCTTCAATCGTCATACAGATCTTTCATCTAAGGTCTATTGAATATTACTTACTTTATTTGCTCAAGCCACCGCTGACTAGCAGCCAGCAAATTCTGATCACCTGCAGCACACAATTCTACTTGCTTAAAGCCAGCGTCTCTAGCTGTCTTGGCAATGCGCTCATGGGAACAAATCATAGTTGCTAAATTAAACCATTCCTTGGTCCAGCTTAATTGCTGCTTGAAAACATCAACCATATGCTGCAACGCCTCTGAAGATGTGATTAGGCAAGCAACTTCTTTAGGGTTTAGCTTTTGTAAAGATTGCCATACGGGGGCATCTATTGCCAAAGGTACACGACGATAAGTGGATACTTGATATATCTCAGCACCATGATTGAGGAACTGCTCTCCAAGCCACTCTCGACCACCAGCTCCCTTTAAGAAAAGTATTTTTTTACCTTTCCAATTAGAGATGGTTTTACTGAGCTCTGCCCATAAGCCTTCTGAATCCCAATGCTCCGGATCTTTAGGAAAATAAATTTGATAGTTATGTTCTTTTGTAATGCCTCGGCGTTCCAGCGCATCAGCACTACCGCCACCGATCACAGCAATAGGAAGGTTTTTGGGCCAGTCTGCGCCCCATAGGCGCATGCCACACTCAATGGCATTGGGACTAACAAAAATCGCCAAATCAACGGTCGTCAAAAGTGCCCTGAGGCGCTGAGCTTCAGCTTGATCCTCATTGGGCACAATGGATAACAAGGGCAACTGAATTTGCTCAAGGCCGGGCAACTGTTCTTTCAGTAACTCTCCTAGCCGATGGGATTGGCCAATTGGTCGAGTTAGAACAATGGTTGACATAAGCTCTTGTTAAATTCTTATCTAGGTGGCAATAGTGCTGTTGCACCCTGAGCAATGAGATCATCAGCCACTAATAAGCCCATAGCATCTGCCTGACTCATTGTGTTTAAAGAGAGTTTTTTCTCAGCACGACAAACTTTTTGACCATCGGTGCTGGCAACAAAGGCTCTTAAATACAACTCAGAATCCTGCCAGACAGAGTAAGCCGCCAAAGGGACATCACATGAGCCTCCCAAAGCTCTTGAAACAGCTCTTTCAGCTGTCACTGCCATGGCTGAAGGAGCATGATTGAGAGGGGCCAAACAAGCCAGCATTTCAGGTCTTCCAGATCGGATTTCTATACCTAAGGCGCCCTGACCGGCTGCCGGCAGACTATCCTCAACTGCCAATAGGCTTCTGATTCTAGATGCCATACCCAAACGCTTTAAGCCAGCTGCGGCCAAAATGATGGCTGCATACTCACCTTTGTCTAATTTCCCTAGGCGAGTATCCAAATTACCCCTTAAAGGCTGGATATTTAGATGAGGGTATCGAGATCTTAGAGAAGCCTCTCTACGTAAACTTGCAGTACCTACAACAGCACCCTCGGGCAAATCAGCCAATCCGGCGTAATCATTAGAAACAAAGGCATCCCTGGCATCCTCGCGCTCCATAATGCAAGCCAAATCAAAGCCTTCTGGCAACTGCATAGGGACGTCTTTGAGGGAATGTACGGCCAAATCAGCTCGCCCTTCCTCTAAAGCCACTTCCAATTCTTTAACAAAAAGCCCTTTTCCACCGACTTTTGAGAGAGTTCGGTCCAAAATCTGGTCCCCACGGGTAGTCATACCCAAAATACTCACATCGCACTCGGGATAGAGCTTTTTCAAGCAATCACGGACATATTCAGCCTGCCACATGGCCAAACGGCTCTCACGGGAAGCAATAACTAATTTTTTAGGATAAGAAATTTGTGTCATAACCATAAGAATAAAGCCTTTGAGGCAATATACTGCTGTTTATGGCAGATTTAGACAAAAATAAAAACTCTCTAGACAACAAAGATCAGGCATGGTCAGCTCGTTTTGCTGAGCCTGTAGCGGAACTCGTACAACGATATACCGCCTCTGTTGATTTCGATAAACGTATGGCTTTGGTTGATATCCAAGGCTCTTTGGCTCACGCAGAAATGCTTGCTGCGCAAAAAATCATTAGCGCTCAAGATTACGAAGAGATCCAAAAGGGAATGGCACAGATTCTTTCAGAAATGAAGGATGGCACATTTACTTGGGAGCTAGCTCTTGAAGACGTTCATTTAAATATTGAAGCACGCCTAACAAAACTAGTTGGCGATGCAGGTAAGCGTCTACATACAGGGCGCTCTCGTAACGACCAGGTTGCTACTGATATTCGTTTATGGTTACGTGGCGCAATTGATGAAATTCAGTCTGAACTAACTGCATTCCGCACAGGCTTATTAGGCTTAGCTGAAAAGCATGCTGAAACAATCATGCCTGGCTTTACTCATTTACAAGTTGCACAACCCATCACATTTGGTCATCACATGATGGCTTACGCTGAAATGTTTGCGCGTGACGCTGAGCGTCTGAACGATTGCCGTAAGCGTGTTAATCGTTTACCGCTTGGATCAGCCGCTTTAGCAGGCACTAGCTACCCGATTGATCGCGAGCGTGTTGCCAAAACGTTGGGCTTTGAAGGTGTTTGTCAAAACTCACTAGATGCTGTTTCTGATAGAGACTTTGCAATTGAATTTTGTGCTGCTGCCTCTTTAGCAATGACACATATTTCACGTTTATCTGAAGAGCTTATTCTTTGGATGAGTCCTCGTGTTGGTTTTATTGATCTACCTGATCGCTTTTGCACAGGCAGCTCAATCATGCCTCAGAAAAAGAATCCAGACGTGCCTGAATTAGCTCGTGGCAAAACTGGACGAGTGAACGGCAACCTCATCTCATTACTCACTTTGATGAAAGGCCAACCTTTGGCCTACAACAAAGATAACCAAGAAGATAAAGAGCCTTTGTTTGACTCTGCCGATACTTTGCGCGACACATTGCGCATCTTTGCAGATATGGTTCCGCATATTCAAGTAAAAGCAGAAACAATGCGCGCAGCAGCTCTTCAGGGTTTTGCAACAGCTACTGATTTAGCCGACTACTTGGTTAAAAAGGGTCTGCCTTTCCGTGATGCTCACGAAGCGGTAGCTCATGCAGTAAAGGCCTGCTCTATGAAGGGCTGCGACCTTTCTGATTTAGATCTTGCAGATCTTCGTGATGCCTGCGATCTTGGCAACAATGCCAATTTAATTGAGGAAGATGCTTTTGAAGTTTTAACTTTAGAAGGTTCAGTTAATAGCCGTAAGCACACTGGCGGCACTGCCCCAGAGCAGGTGAAGAAGGCGATTGCTGCTTATAGAAAAACATTAGGTTAATGACACTTCATTAGTTTATTAACTTTCTTGTTATAAAAAAGGCTCACATCAGTGAGCCTTTTTTATTTGAAGCGTTTTTATTTATTAATTAACTTTTAACGCAATCCACGTAATACTCTTTACGACCATTCAACTCGCCTTTAACAAGACCGTGAACGTCAGTTTCAAAACCAGGGAACTGTTCATTAAAGTCACGCGTGAATCGTAAGTAATCAACGATACGTTTATTGAAACGCTCACCAGGAATCAACAAAGGAATACCTGGTGGGTAAGGCGTTACTAACATTGCAGTTACTCGCCCTTCCAAGTTATCAATCTGTACACGCTCAATGTCGCGGTGAGCCATTTTGGCCCATGCATCAGATGGCTTCATCGCTGGCACCATGTCTGACAAATACATTTCTGTTGTCATACGAGCAACGTCATACTTTTTGTAGACCTGATGAATCTGCTGACATAGGTCTTTTAGACCAATGCGCTCATAGCGAGGATATTTAACAACAAACTCTGGTAGAACACGCCATAAAGGCTGGTTCTTATCGTAGTCATCTTTGAATTGTTGCAAAGTTGTTACCAAGGTATTCCAACGACCCTTAGTAATACCAATAGTGAACATGATGAAGAATGAATACAAACCAGTTTTTTCAACAATCACACCATGCTCAGCCAAATACTTAGTCACGATGCTTGCCGGAATACCTGTGTCAGCAAAATCACCATCCATCTCTAAACCAGGGGTAATAACAGTGGCCTTGATAGGATCAAGCATATTGAAACCATCAGACAATTGTCCAAAGTCATGCCAACGCTCGCCTGCTTTTAATACCCAATCTTCGCGCTCGCCAACGCCCTCTTCAGCCAAGTACTCTGGGCCCCAAACCTTAAACCACCAATCGGCACCCCACTCTTCGTCAACTTTGCGCATAGCTCTACGGAAATCTAATGACTCCGCAATAGACTCATGAACCAAAGCTGTGCCTCCAGGAGGCTCCATCATTGCTGCTGCAACGTCACATGAAGCAATAATGGCGTATTGAGGGCTGGTTGATGTGTGCATCAAATAGGACTCATTGAAGCAATCGTTATCTAACTTATTAGATTCGGAATCTTGAACCAAAATTTGTGATGCCTGAGATAAACCAGCAAGCAACTTATGAGTTGATTGAGTAGAGAAGACCATGCTCTCTTTTGAGCGCGGACGATCTTTACCAATCGCATGCATGTCTTTATAGAAATCATGGAATGTGGCGTGCGGCAACCAAGCTTCATCAAAGTGCAAGGTATCTACTTTGCCATCCAACATTTCTTTGATCATTTCAACGTTATACAAAACACCATCGTAGGTACTTTGTGTAATTGTTAAAACACGAGGTTTGGCTTTTTTGTCAAGAATGAAAGGATTGTTTTCAATCTTTTTCTGGATGGTTTTCCAGTCAAATTCTTCTTTAGGAATCGGGCCAATAATGCCGTAGTGATTACGAGTAGGCATCAAGAAAACAGGAACAGCACCAGTCATCATGATGGCATGCAAAATCGATTTATGGCAGTTACGGTCCACAATCACAATATCACCAGGAGCCACAGTTGAATGCCAAACAATCTTATTAGATGTAGATGTGCCATTTGTTACAAAGAACAAATGATCGGCATTAAAGATACGAGCAGCATTGCGCTCACTAGCAGCAACCGGTCCGGTGTGATCTAAAAGCTGGCCTAATTCATCAACAGCGTTACATACGTCAGCACGCAACATGTTCTCACCAAAGAATTGATGGAACATTTGACCTACAGGGCTCTTCAAGAAAGCTACACCACCGGAGTGACCCGGACAGTGCCAAGAGTAAGAGCCATCAGAAGCGTAGTGAGTGAGTGCTTTGAAGAATGGTGGCGCTAATGAATCAAGATAAACCTTAGCTTCACGAATGATATGGCGAGCCACAAACTCAGGCGTATCTTCATTCATATGAATAAAGCCATGTAACTCACGCAAAACGTCATTAGGGATATGGCGAGAAGTTCTAGTTTCACCGTACAAGAAGATAGGAATCTCTTCATTACGTTTACGCACTTCAACGACAAATGCACGCAAGCTTTCTAGGGCTGAATCAATTTCAGCATTAGAACCTGCGCCAAACTCTTCATCGTCAATTGAAAGGATGAAACAAGAAGCTCTTGCAGCTTGCTGAGCAAAAGAAGTGAGGTCACCATAACTGGTCAGACCAAGCACTTCCATGCCTTCTTTTTCGATCGCTTCAGCCAGGGCGCGTGCACCCGAACCTGAGATATTCTCAGTACGGAAATCCTCGTCAATAATGACCACAGGAAAACGAAACTTCATAGCGACCCCCTACCTAGCAAGCCCCCTTTAAATAAAGGGGTTTTTTCTTAAAAACGTGACTATATCGATAAAACTGATATTTGGCACAAATTCTTTTACTTCTTCGTGAATCAATAGCCTATGCCAGCCCTAAAAGGCCAGCTAAACAACATACTATT